>NZ_QEES01000002.1:1544869-1853843 GCF_003115775.1 Cellulomonas sp. WB94 | reverse complement strand
CGCATCCGCGCGGTGCTCCCACGCCACGGCCGCGCCCGCGGCCAACGACGCGGGGACGTCGAGCACCCGCTGGTTGCGGCTGCCGCGGAACTGCAGGGTCAGGTCGCGCTCAGCGAGCTCGAACGGTCCGTCGACCAGGACGTCCAGGTGCTCCAGCAGGGCGACCTTGTCGGGCGTCTCGGCCGCGAGCTGCTCGAACGTGTAGCCGGTCCAGCACCAGATGTCCTTCGCGGTGCCGAACACCTCCCGCACGCGCTGGACCAGCCGCAGGCACACGCCGGTGTTGAGGAACGGCTCGCCGCCCAGCAACGTCAGCCCCTGCACTGACTCGTGGGCCAGGTCCGCGAGGATCCTCTCCTCGAGCTCGTCGGTGTACGGCTGCCCGTAGCGGAAGCTCCAGGCGCGTTCGTTGAAGCAGCCCTCGCAGGCAAACAGGCAGCCGCTGACGTACAGGCTGCATCGCACGCCCTCGCCGTCCACAAACATGAACGGCTTGTAGTCGGCGACGAACCCCTGGCTGACCTTCTCGGACCGCCACTCCCCCGGGCTCGGGCTGCGCACTCCGCCCCCTCAGTCGACAGCGGGCGAGGGAGCGACGAGCTCGGTGCTGCCCTCCATGTGCTTGGCGCGCGAGGCGATCTCGGAGTGCCGGCCGTGGACCATCGGCCGCGCCTGCGGGTTGCCGAGGTAGCCGCACGTGCGCTTGACGACGTCGCACGTGCGCGGGTCGGAGTTGCCGCAGCCGGGGCACGCGAACCCGCGAGCGGTGGGCTCGAAGTCGCCGGTGAACCCGCACGCGTAGCAGTGGTCGATCGGCGTGTTGGTGCCGAGGTAGCCGACGCGGTCGTAGGAGTAGTCCCACACCGCCTCGAGGGCCTTCGGGTTCTGCTGCAGCACGGGGTACTCGCAGTAGTGGATGAACCCGCCCGACGTGAACGCCGGGTAGTCCTTCTCGAAGTCGAGCTTCTCGAACGGCGTCGGGCTCTTGCGGACGTCGTAGTGGAAGCTGTTCGTGTAGTAGTCCTTGTCGGTGATGTCGGGCACCGAGCCGAACTTCGCCTTGTCGAGCCGGCAGAAGCGGTCGGTCAGGCTCTCGCTCGGCGTCGAGTAGACGCTGAACTGGTAGCCGTGCTCGGCGGTCCACGACGCGGCGTGGGAGTGCAGCGCCTCGAGGATCTCCAGGGTGAACGCCTTGGCCTCCGGGTCGCCCTCCCAGGAGCCGCCGTAGAACGCCGCGGCGACCTCGTAGAGCCCGATGTAGCCGAGCGAGACCGTGGCGCGCCCGCCCCGGAACAGGCTGTCGACGTCGTCGTCGGGGCCCAGCTGCTTGCCGAAGGCACCGTGCACGTAGAGGATCGGCGCGTTGCCCGGGGTGGCCTGCTTGCACCGCTCGATCCGGTACACGAGCGCGTCGTGGACCGTGGCGAGCCGCTCGGCCAGGAGCGACCAGAACGCCTCCTGGCTGCCGCGGGCCTCGAGCGCGATGCGGGGCAGGTTGAGCGTGACGACGCCCAGGTTCATGCGTCCCTCGGCGACGTCGTCACCGTTCTCGTCCTGCCAGCCCTGCAGGAACGAGCGGCACCCCATCGGGACCTTGAAGCTGCCCGTGAGCTCGACGATCTTGTCGTAGTTGAGGACGTCGGGGTACATGCGCTTGGTGGCGCACTCGACGGCCAGCTGCTTGAGGTCGTAGTTCGGGTCGCCCGGCTCGAGGTTGAGGCCGCGGCGGACGGTGAAGATGAGCTTCGGGAAGATCGCGGTGCGCCGCTCGCCGCCGAGGCCGCCGATGCGGATCTCGAGGATGGCCCGCTGGATCTCGCGCTCGAGCCATCCCGACCCCAGCCCGAAGCCGAGGGTCGTGAACGGCGTCTGACCGTTGGAGGTGAACAGCGTGTTGATCTCGTACTCGAGGCTCTGCATCGCGTCGTAGATGTCCTTGCGGGTCTTCTCCTGCGCGTAGGACTGCCAGCGCGACTCGTCGGTGATCCACCGCTGCGCGTCGGCCAGGTGCTTGGCGAGGTTCTTCGCGGCGTAGGGCGCGAGCAGCTCGTCGATCCGGTTGGCCGAGCAGCCGCCGTACTGGCTCGAGGACACGTTCGCGATGATCTGGGAGATCTGTGCCGTCGCCGTGCCGATCGACCGCGGCGGGTCCACCTGAGCGTTGCCGATCCGGAAGCCCTCGGCCAGCATCGTGCCGAAGTCGATGAGGCAGCAGTTCGTCATCGGCGCATAGGGGTGGTAGTCGAGGTCGTGGTAGTGGATGTCGCCCTTCTGGTGGGCGTTCGCGACGTGCGGCGGGAGCATCCGCAGGCCGATCGCCTTGCCGACCGCGCCGGCCGTCAGGTCCCGCTGGGTGTTGAAGACCTCACTGTCCTTGTTCGCGTTCTCGTGGACGACCGAGGACTCCTTGTCGATCAGCTGGATGATCGAGTGGTTGATGTCCGTGGTCTTGCTCCGGGCGAAGTCCCGCTGGACGCGGTAGCTGATGTACGCCTCGGCGACGTCGTACTCGCGGCTCTCCAGGAGGATGTGCTCGACGACGTTCTGGATCTCGTAGATCTTGACCGCGTCGGTGAACCGCTCGGCGAGCTCGGCGTCGATGCGCGCGACCAGGTCGTTCAGTGCGCGGTCCGTCAGCGGCGTCAGCTTGCCGTGCACCTCGACGAACGCCTTCGCGAGGGCGGCCCTGATCCGGGAGTGGTCGAAGTCCAGCGTCCGGCCGTCACGCTTGAGGACGGTCATCCTGCGCGGCGCGGTCGCCTGCTCGTCGTCGGACTCCACGTGGTCAAGCTCGACAACGGTCACAGCGACTCCCGATCCTCACGGCCTGCTCACACAAGATGTGGTGTGAATGACAACCGTGTAACACTAGATCTGGTGTCAGCGGGTACCTGGGTCTTTGGTCCTGCATGGGTCGCGACACGCACCCGCGCGGGTCACTCGAGCACAAACACCGCAGGCTGCGAGGTCACCCCGGCGAGCGTCAGCGTCGCCGAGTACGTCCCCTTGAGGGCCGCCGGCTGGTCGCCCGGGCAGCCTGCCGCCGATCGCGTGCGCTGCCACTGCACCGTGGTCGCGTCGGGGGCGCCGGGTGCGAGCAGCAGCTCCCGGGTCAGCGCGTCGCCGGACGCGCAGTCGCGGCTCGACCAGATGCGGTCGGTCCCGGACATGATGACGATCTCGCGCTGGGCATCGCCCGCGTCGACGACGCAGCCGTCCGCTCCGTTGTTGACGAGCGTGACGGTGAACGTCGGCAGCGCCGAGGCGGCGTACGACGCGCCGTCGGCCGCGAGGGTCAGCCCGAGCGCCTCGGCCGCGCACGGCTGCGGGCCGACAGCAGCCGCAGACGTCGTCGTCGTCGGGCCGGGCGCCGCGTCCGTCGCACCGGAGAACAGGTCACCGACCTTGCCGACGACGAACGGCACGGCCCACGCCGCGATGAGGACCACCGCGATGATGGCCGCCAGGACCACGAGACGCCGCACCCAGTACACGCGCGCGGGCAACGAGCCCTCAGGTCGAAGAACCCCCACCGTCTTCCTCCGATCCGCTGCACCCCCGCCCTTCGCAACCTACACACCCGGTGTGCTGTGCGCGGGTACCCACGGGCCGACCGACCGGGAGAAGATGCCAGCGTGACCCGCGCCCCCCTCGTCCGCGACGCCGTGCTGGCGTGGTTCGACGTCAACGCGCGCGACCTGCCCTGGCGAGCACCCGACCGCACCCCGTGGGGAGTGCTCGTCAGCGAGGTCATGCTGCAGCAGACCCCCGTGGCCCGGGTCGAGCCGGCGTGGCGCGCGTGGATGGACCGGTGGCCGGAGCCGGGCGACCTCGCGTGCGCCGGCACGGACGACGTCCTGCGTGCCTGGGACCGGCTCGGCTACCCGCGCCGCGCGCTGCGCCTGCAGGACTGCGCGCGGGTGGTCGTCGAGCGGCACGACGGCGTCGTCCCCGCGACCGAGGCGGAGCTGCTGGCCCTGCCGGGGGTCGGCGGGTACACCGCCGCGGCCGTCCTGGCGTTCGCGCACGGGCGCCGTTCGGTCGTGCTCGACACGAACGTGCGACGCGTCCTGGCCCGCGTGGCGGCCGGGGTCGCCCTGCCCGCGCCGAGCCAGACGGTCGCCGAGGTGCGCCTCGCGGAGTCGTTCGTGCCCGACGACGACGCCCTCGCCGCGCGTTGGGCCGCCGCGTCGATGGAGCTCGGCGCGCTCGTCTGCACGGCCCGGGCACCTCGCTGCGGCGACTGCCCGGTCGCGGACCTGTGCGCGTGGCGCTCGGCCGACCATCCCCCCGACGCGCACGCCGCCCGACGCCGCACCCAGCCTTGGGCGGGCACCGACCGCCAGGTGCGCGGCCGCGTCATGGCGCTCCTGCGCGAGGCGCTCGGCCCAGTGCCGGACTCGGCGGTCGACGCGGTCTGGCCGGACGTCCGCCAGCTCGAGCGCTGCGTCGACGGCCTGGTCACCGACGGCCTGCTCGCGCGGATCCTCGGCCCCGGCCCGGACGACCCGGTGACCTACCGCCTGCCGGCCTGACCCGAGCCGGTCATTCGAGCTCGAGCAGCATCCGGGTGTTGCCGAGCGTGTTGGGCTTCACGCGGGCCAGGTCCAGGAACTCCGCGACACCGTCGTCGTGCGAGCGCAGCAGCTCGGCGTAGACCTCGAGCGACACCGGGGTGCCCTCGATGGGCTCGAACCCGTGCGCCCGGAAGAAGTCGACCTCGAAGGTCAGGCAGAACACCCGCGTCAGGCCGAGCTCGCGCGCGCGGGCGACCAGGGCCTCGAGCAGCGCGTGCCCGACCCCGTGCCGCCGCTGCGTCCGGTCGACCGCCAGCGTGCGGATCTCGGCGAGGTCCTGCCACATGACGTGCAGCGCGCCGCAGCCGATGACGTCGGGCGCGTCGTCGGCGCCCACGTCCGCCACGAGGAACTCCTGGACCGCCTCGTAGTACCCGACCCACTCCTTCGCGAGCAGGATCCGCTCCTCGGCGTACGGCTGCACGAGCTCGCGGATGACGCGGACGTCCGCGGGGAGGGCCGGCCGGACGCGGAGAGTTGCGGTGCTCACGCCCCCAACCTACCGAGCGACCTCACGGACGCCGTTGCGTGGTCGCTGCGCGCGGACGAGGTTGAGGAGTCCCGTCGCGGTCAGCTCGTCGACGACGAGGTCGGTGACGGTCCCGGCGCGCAGCGCGGCGAGCAGCGGGACGATCTTGCCGTCGCCCGCGGCGACGCACACGCGGCGGGGGATGCGCTGGAGGTCGGCGGGGGACGGCCCGGTAGCGCGCGCGTTGAGCGGCACGTCCGCCCAGGACCCGTCGGCCCGCAGGAACACGGTGCACACGTCGCCGACGACGCCTTCGGCGTGGAGCACCGCGAGGTCCTGGGCGTCGAGGTAGCCCGCCGAGTAGACGTGGCTGGGGAGGGTCCCGGCCACGGCACCGACCGAGAAGACGGCCAGGTCGGCGCGCGCCTGCACCTCGAGGACACGGCGCACGGACCGTTCGCGCCACATGGCCTGCTTGGTGTCGGTGTAGTCGAAGAACGCCGGCACCGAGAAGTGGTGCACGGTCGCGCTGAACGCGGTGCCGAAGCTCGAGATGAGGTCGCTCGCGTACTCGAAGCCGCCGTTGTGGAGGTTCGCGGCGCCGTTGAGCTGCACGACGACGCTGCCCCGGGTCGGCTTCGGGGTGAGGTGGCGCGAGACGGCGGCGAGGGTCGTGCCCCAGGCGACGCCGAGCACCATGTCGGACTCGAACCACGAGCCCAGCAGCCGGGCGGCGGCGCGCGCGACCTGGTCGAGCCGCTCGTTGTCGCCCGACGAGTCGGGGACGGGGACGACGTACGCGTCGATCCCGAACGCCGCCTTGATGGATCGGCCGAGCCCCGGTGCACGCGTGCTCGCGGGACGCAGGGTGATCTCGACGAGGCCGGTGTCACGTGCGCGCTTGATCAGCCGGGACACCGTCGACCGCGACGTGCCGAGGTGCCGCGCGATCACCTCCATCTTGAGGTCCTGGAGGTAGTACATCGAGGCGGCGCGCAGCACGTCCTGCTCGCGGTCACTCGGCGCCTCAAGGTCCGCACGTTCGTGCACAGGGGTTGCGCGTTCGTTCGCCACCCCCTGACGATAGCCATAAGACCCGGGTTTAGACACTGCCCGGACCGAGGAAATGACGTGGGGGTCGGGCTTACATGAGGACAGCAGCGCTGACGGCCGGACTGCGTGAGGACGCATTCGCGGCCATGCGGGCGAGCACCGAGGCAGGCCGGGAGCTCGACGTCCTCGTAATCGGCGGGGGCGTCACCGGTGCAGGCGTCGCGCTCGACGCCGTGACCCGCGGCCTGTCGACCGCCGTCGTGGAGGCCCAGGACTGGGCAGGTGGCACGTCGAGCCGGTCGAGCAAGCTCGTGCACGGCGGCCTGCGCTACCTGCAGATGCTCGACTTCCACCTCGTCCGCGAGGCGCTCACCGAGCGTGACCTCCTGCTCTCACGCATCGCGCCGCACGTCGTCAAGCCCGTCAGCTTCCTGTACCCGCTCGAGCACCGCGTCTGGGAACGGGCCTACGTCGGGGCAGGCGTCGCGCTCTACGACACGCTCGCGAGCTTCTCGGGCCACAAGCGCCCGATGCCGCTCCACCGCCACCTCACCCGCAAGGGCATGGAGCGTCGCTTCCCTGACCTGCGGCACGACGCCGCGATCGGCGCGATCCAGTACTGGGACGCGAGCGTCGACGACGCCCGGCTCGTCGCCACCCTGATCCGCACCGCGGTCTCGTACGGCGCGTACGCCGCGTCCCGCACTCAGGTCGTCGCGCTGCAGACCACGTCGGGCGGCGCCGTCACGGGCGCCGAGCTGGTCGACCTCGAGACCGGCGAGCACCTCGAGGTGCGCGCCCGCCAGGTCATCAACGCGACGGGCGTGTGGACCGAGCGGACCGAGTCGCTGGCAGGCTCCGAGGGCGGGCTGCGGGTGCTCGCGAGCAAGGGCGTGCACATCGTCGTGCCCCGCGCGCGGATCGAGGGCGCGACCGGGCTGATCCTGCAGACCGAGAAGTCGGTCCTGTTCATCATCCCGTGGTCGCGCTACTGGGTCATCGGCACCACCGACACCCCGTGGACGCTCGAGCTGCAGCACCCGGTCGCGACGTCGGCCGACATCGAGTACATCCTCGAGCACGCCAACGCCGTGCTGTCCCGACCGCTGACGCGCGAGGACATCATCGGGTCGTGGGCCGGTCTTCGCCCGCTGCTCCAGCCGGGCACGAAGGCGGGCACGTCGTCGGCCAAGGTCTCGCGCGAGCACACCGTCGCGAGCCCCGCCCCGGGCCTCACCGTCATCGCCGGCGGGAAGCTCACGACCTACCGCATCATGGCCAAGGACGCCGTCGACTTCGCGCTCGGCTCGCGCGCGACGATCCTGCCCTCCATCACCGACCACATCCAGCTCGTGGGTGCCGAAGGGCTCCAGGTCCTGCAGCGCCAGAGCCGCTCGATCGGCCAGCGGTACGGCTGGGACCGGGGGCGCATCGACCACCTGCTGCACCGCTACGGCGGGCTGCTCGGCGAGCTGCTCGAGATCATCGACGCGAACCCGTCGCTCGGCGAGGCGCTCGAGCACGCTCCCGCCTACATCGGGGCGGAGATGGTGTACGCCGCGAGCCACGAGGGGGTGCTGCACCTCGACGACGTCCTCATGCATCGCACTCGGCTCAACTACGAGCAGGTGGACAAGGGGGTCGGCGCCCTCGACGAGATCGCCGACCTCGTCGCACCCGTCCTCGGCTGGGACGCAGCGCGCCGTCAGACCGAGATCGACGCGTACCGGGAACGGGCCGAGGCCGAGGACGCCGCGGCGCTCGAGCCCGACGACGCGAGCGCGGAGACCGTCCGGCTGCGCGCCGCCGACCTCGCCCCTCTCGTGGACCAGTCGCTGCCACCCCGGCACTGACGACCACGAGACCCACGACAGTCCGGGCGGATGGCCCCGCCGGCCGGACAGGTGTACCCCAGGGGTAGGCAGTTCGTCAGCGTTTGTCAGTGTTTCTCACAGTCAGCACGAGCCCCGCCGTCCCCGGGCGGCGGGACCCCCTCAAGGAAGAGGTCGACCGTGGACACCATCTCTACCGGCACATTCATGACATCCGAGATCATCGGGACCGCGGTCCTGATCCTGCTCGGGTGCGGGGTGGTCGCCAACGCGATCCTCCCCAGGAACAAGGGCTTCAACGGCGGCTGGCTGCTCATCAACTTCGGGTGGGGGCTCGCTGTGTTCGCCGGCGTGTACGCCGCGTTCAAGTCGGGCGCCCACCTCAACCCCGCCGTCACGATCGGGCTGTTCGTCGCCGACCTTCCCTTCGCGCAGTCGAAGGGCGCCGACGGCACGGTCCTCGCGCAGGTCGACCCGACCCTCGCCAACATGTTCCTGTACTTCGCCGCCGAGCTCATCGGCGCGATGCTCGGTGCCGCGCTCGCGTTCCTGGCGTACAAGAAGCACTTCGACGAGGACGCCGACCCCGCGACGAAGCTCGCGGTGTTCTCGACAGGCCCCGCGATCCGGTCCTACGGCTGGAACCTCGTCACCGAGGTCCTCGGCACGTTCGTGCTGGTGTTCTGGGTCGTGTCCGCCGGCAAGTCGCCGTCCGGCCTGGGCCCGCTCGGCGTCGCACTCGTCGTCGTCGGCATCGGTGCCAGCCTCGGTGGCCCGACGGGGTACGCCATCAACCCGGCCCGCGACCTCGGTCCGCGCATCATGCACGCCCTGCTCCCCATCAAGGGCAAGGGGTCGAGCGACTGGTCGTACTCGTGGGTGCCGGTCGTCGGCCCCCTCCTCGGCGGCGTGCTCGGCGGCCTGATCGGTGCCTGGTACGTCTGACCTCACCTGACCCGCGGCCTCCCGGCCCATCCCTGAACCTCACATCCTGTTGAAAGAAGGACCTCCCATGGCTCAGTACGTCCTCGCGATCGACCAGGGCACGACGAGCACCCGCGCGATCGTCTTCGACCACGGCGGCCAGATCGTGGCCTCCGGCCAGAAGGAGCACGAGCAGATCTTCCCCAGGGCCGGCTGGGTCGAGCACGACCCCGCGGAGATCTGGACGAACACCCGTGAGGTCGTCGGTCTGGCCCTGACCCGCGCCAACCTCACGTTCCGCGACATCGCGGCGGTCGGCATCACGAACCAGCGGGAGACCACCGTCGTGTGGGACCGCACGACCGGCGAGCCCGTCTACAACGCGATCGTGTGGCAGGACACCCGCACCGACCAGATCGCCCAGGACCTCGGCGCTCTCGGCGGCGGTGCGGACCGGTACAAGGACAAGGTCGGGCTGCCGCTCGCGACGTACTTCTCCGGCCCGAAGATCAAGTGGATCCTCGACAACGTCGACGGTGCCCGCGAGAAGGCCGAGCGCGGCGACCTCGCGTTCGGCAACACCGACTCCTGGGTGCTGTGGAACATGACGGGCGGGCTGGACGGCGGGGTGCACATCACCGACGTGACGAACGCGTCGCGCACCATGCTCATGAACCTCGACTCGCTCACGTGGAACGAGGACATCGCCAGGGACATGACGATCCCGCTGTCGATGCTCCCCGAGATCCGCTCGTCGTCCGAGGTCTACGGCAAGGGCCGTGAGGGCGGCATGCTGCCCGGGGTCCCGCTCGCGGGCATCCTCGGTGACCAGCAGGCGGCGACGTTCGGGCAGGCGTGCTTCGAGGTCGGCACGGCGAAGAACACGTACGGCACCGGCAACTTCATGCTGCTCAACACCGGCACGTCCCCGGTGCCCTCGAAGAACGGGCTGCTGACGACCGTCTGCTACAAGATCGGCGACCAGGCACCCGTGTACGCGCTCGAGGGGTCGATCGCGGTGACGGGCTCGCTGGTCCAGTGGCTCCGCGACAACCTGGGGTTCATCTCGTCGGCGGCCGAGATCGAGGAGCTCGCCGCGACGGTCGAGGACAACGGCGGCGCCTACTTCGTCCCGGCGTTCTCGGGGCTGTTCGCGCCGTACTGGAAGTCGGACGCGCGCGGCGCGCTCGTCGGCCTCACGCGGTACGTCACGAAGGCCCACATCGCCCGGGCTGCGCTCGAGGCGACGGCCTTCCAGACCCGCGAGGTGCTCGACGCCATGAATGCCGACTCGGGCGTCGACCTCACCGAGCTCAAGGTCGACGGCGGCATGGTCGCCAACGAGACGCTCATGCAGTTCCAGGCCGACATCCTCGGCGTGCCCGTCATCCGCCCGCAGGTCGCCGAGACGACGGCCCTCGGTGCGGCGTACGCCGCGGGCATCGCCGTCGGGTTCTGGAACGGCGAGCAGGACGTCATCGACAACTGGGCCGAGGACAAGCGCTGGGAGCCGTCGATGGACCCGACCGAGCGCGACCGTCAGTACCGGCTGTGGAAGAAGGCCGTCACGCGGACCTTCGACTGGGTCGACGCAGACGTCAGCTAGTCGTCTGCCTGCTCGTCCTCCAGCCGCCACCGCGAGGTGGTCCGCCGCGGAGTGACGTGGACCCGCCGCTGGGCCACGGAACACCGCACGGACCCCTCGCGGTGGTTCGTCCGGGCGAGCGAGCCGCGCAAAAGGACGAACTCGGCCGAACAGCCGCGAATGTGCGCAGGCGGCTGCTCGTGAGATGGCAAGATCCCCGTATGACAACTGTGGCTGTGACCGGCGCTTCCGGGAAGGCGGGTCGCGCCGTCGTCGCCGACCTGCTCGCACACGGGTACGACGTGCGCGCGAGCGACGTGACCGGCACCCCCGGCGACGAGGGTGACCTCGGCACCTCCCTGATCCACGCCGATCTCACCGACTACGGTCAGGCGATCGAGGTCCTCGCGGGCGCGCACTCCGTCGTGCACCTCGCGAACATCCCGGCCCCCGGGCGCGCGACGCCCCCGGCGACGATCAACACGAACAACGCCATCAACACGAACGTGTTCCTGGCCGCGTCCCGGCTGGGCCTGCGCAAGGTCGTGTGGGCGTCGAGCGAGACCACGCTCGGCCTGCCGTTCGCGGAGCCGCCGCGGTACGCCCCGATCGACGAGGCGCACTACCCGCTCCCGACGACGACGTACGCGCTGTCCAAGGTCGTCGCCGAGGAGACTGCGCGGCACATCTCGGTGCTGTCCGGGATCCCGTTCGTCGGGCTGCGGCTGTCCAACATCTTCCAGCCCGAGGACTACCGCCACGTGCCCGACTTCTGGGACGACGCGCGGCTGCGGGCCTGGAACCTGTGGGGCTACGTGGACGCCCGCGACGTCGCGCAGGCGTTCCGGCGTGCGCTCGAGGTCCCGACCTCGGGCTCGCAGAGCCTCATCATCGCCGCGGCCGACACGATCATGGACCGCCCGTCGGCCGACCTGATGGCCGAGGTCTTCCCCGACGTCCCGCTCACGCGTGAGCTGGTCGGGCGCGAGACGCTGCTCGCCATCGGGGCGGCGCGCGACCTCATCGGCTACGAGCCGGAGCACTCGTGGACCGACGAGGTCACCGGCGGCTGAGCTGCGTGCTCGCTCGGCTCCGCCCCCGGCCCTGCGGACCGGGGGCGGACCTGTGGGTGGGGTGCTCGTAGGGTAGGGGCGTGAATCCGGGGCCGCTTGCGTACGAGGACGTCCCGCCGTACGACCCGACCTACGACGACGTGCCGCCGTACGACCCTGCCTACGACGGCGCACCACCCGACGACGGCGGCTACGGCGATGCACCTGCCGACGACTCCGCGCCCGGGTCGGCCCGCCCGGCTCGGACCCGCCCAGCCGCGACCCGTCCGGGCACGACGCACCCGGCCGCGACGCGTCGCGCACCGGCACACGCCGCACGACCGGCACGGCTCGACGGTCCGGCACCGGAGCCGATCGAGGTCCTGCGCCGGGTCTTCGGCTACGACGCGTTCCGCGGCGACCAGGCCGAGATCATCGACACGGTCGTGGCGGGCGGCGACGCGCTCGTGCTCATGCCGACCGGCGGCGGCAAGTCGCTGTGCTACCAGGTCCCCGCCCTCGTGCGGCCCGGCACGGGCGTCGTCATCTCGCCGCTCATCGCCCTCATGCAGGACCAGGTCGACGCGCTCTCGGCCCTCGGGGTGCGCGCGGGGTTCCTCAACTCGACCCAGGACCTCACCGAGCGCCGCCGCGTCGAGACCGCGTTCCTGGCCGCCGAGCTCGACCTGCTCTACCTCGCCCCCGAGCGGCTCCGCGTCCCCGACACCCTCGACCTGCTCGGCCGTGGCGAGATCGCCCTGTTCGCGATCGACGAGGCGCACTGCGTGTCGCAGTGGGGCCACGACTTCCGGCCCGACTACCTGCGCCTGTCGGTGCTGCACGAGCAGTGGCCCGACGTCCCGCGCATCGCGCTGACGGCGACCGCGACCGATGCGACCCACGCCGAGATCGCCGAGCGCCTCCAGCTGACGGAGGCCCGGCACTTCGTCGCGAGCTTCGACCGACCCAACATCCAGTACCGGATCGCGCCCAAGAACACCCCGCGCGCGCAGCTGCTCGACCTGCTGACCACGGAGCACCCGGGCGACGCGGGCATCGTCTACTGCCTGTCCCGCGCGTCCGTCGAGCAGACCGCGCAGTACCTGTGCGACCACCAGATCCCCGCACTGCCGTACCACGCGGGGCTCGACGCCCGGGTCCGCGCCACGAACCAGGCCCGGTTCCTGCGCGAGGACGGGCTCGTCATGGTCGCGACGATCGCGTTCGGCATGGGCATCGACAAGCCCGACGTGCGGTTCGTCGCACACCTCGACCTGCCCAAGTCGGTCGAGGGCTACTACCAGGAGACCGGCCGGGCCGGCCGAGACGGGCTGCCCTCGACCGCGTGGCTCGCGTACGGGCTGCAGGACGTCGTGCAGCAGCGCCGCATGATCGACACGTCCGACGGTGACGCCGCACACCGCCGGCGGCTCGGCGCGCACCTCGACGCGATGCTCGCGCTGTGCGAGACGGTCACGTGCCGCCGCGTCCAGCTCCTCGCCTACTTCGGCCAGGCCAGCACGGCGTGCGGCAACTGCGACACGTGCCTCGCCCCGCCCGAGTCCTGGGACGGCACGGTCGCGGCGCAGAAGCTCCTCTCGACGGTCCTGCGGCTCGAGCGCGAGCGCGGACAGCGCTACGGCGCCGGTCACCTCGTCGACATCCTGCTCGGCAAGGCGACCCCGCGCGTCACGCAGCTCGGCCACGCGACCCTGAGCACGTTCGGCCTCGGCACCGACCTGGCCGACGGCGAGTGGCGCGGCGTCGTGCGCCAGCTGCTCGCACAAGGCCTCCTCGGGGTCGACGCGGACGGCTACGGCACGCTGCGGCTGACCCCGTCGAGCGCCGAGGTCCTCTCCGGTGACCGCACCGTGCTGCTGCGCCACGAGGCCCCGAAGGCCGCGCGAGCGCCACGCGCGGCGCGGACCTCCCGCCGTGGCGGTGCCCCGGCGGCCGTCGTGGGCCTCGACCAGGGCGCCGCGGCGATCTTCGAACGGCTGCGCGCATGGCGGGCCGCGACCGCGAAGGAGCAGGGCGTGCCCGCGTATGTCGTCTTCCACGACGCGACCTTGCGGGAGATTGCGACGCTCGTTCCGGCGACGATCGACGAGCTCGGCACGGTGACCGGCGTCGGCGTCACGAAGCGCGACAAGTACGGCCCCGACATCCTGGTGGCCCTCGCCGGCTGACCCCGCGCTCACCTCGCCGGGGCGTGCTCCGGTCCAGCGTCGAGCGACCTCAGTCGGAGCTCGCGGCCGCACCCCGACGTGCCGGGCTCATCGGGCCAGCCAGCCGCCGTCGACGGGGAGGACGGCACCGTGGATGTAGTCGGCCGCCCGCGAGCACAGGAAGAGCACGGCGCCCGCGATGTCCGACGCCTCCGCCCAGCGTCCGGCCGGGATCCGGTCGAGGATCTCCTGGCTGCGGTCGGTGTCCTGCCGCAGGTCCTTCGTGTTCGCGGTGGCGACGTAGCCGGGTGCGACCGCGTTGACGTTCACGCCCTTGGCCGCCCACTCGTTGGCGAGCGCCTTGGTCAGGCCGGCGACGGCCGACTTGGAGGACGTGTAGCCGGGCACGTTGATGCCGCCCTGGAAGCTGAGCAACGACGCGGTGTTGACGATCTTGCCGTGACCGCGCTCGACCATCGCGCGGCCGATCTCGCGCGACAGCACGAAGGTCGTCCGGAGGTTCACGTCCATCACGTGGTCGAAGTCCTCGTCGGAGTGCACGGCTGCCGGCGTGCGCCGGATGGTTCCGCCGTTGTTGACCAGGATGTCCACCTCGCGACCTGCGAGGTCCGCCGCGAGCGCCGTGACCGCCGCGCGGTCGGCGAAGTCGGCGCGGATCGGCGTGAAGGTGCGGCCCCTGTCCTCGACCGCCGTGCGCACGGCGCTCTCACCTGCCGGGATGTCGTAGCTCACGCCGATGATGTCCGCGCCTGCCGCCGCGAGCGCCTCCGCGATCGCGAGGCCGATTCCCTGGCTCGCCCCCGTGACGACGGCCAGCTGTCCGTCGAGGCCGAAGAGCTCGTGCGTGTAGGCAGTGGGCAGGGTGTCGGTCATGGTGTCGGTGCTTCCTGTCGGTCGGGGCGTGCTGGGGATGCGGGTGCTAGGGATGCGGGTGCTGGACGTGCGGGTGCTGACGGGCGGCACGTGTCGCGTCGGGTGGGATCAGGCGTTGTATCCGAGGGCCACCGAGATCTTGTCGGCGGTCTCGATCGCCATCGGTGCCATGGCCTCGACCTGGTCGATCGTGTGCTCCAGGGTCAGCGTCGAGATGCTCACGCCGTATGTGATCGTCCGGGTGTGGTCCCTGATCGGCGCGGCGACGCACACGAGTCCGGGGACGTTCTCCTCGCGGTCCATGGCATACCCGAGCTCTCGCACGGTGGCGACCTCGGCGCGCAACGCGTCGAGCGTGGTGATCGTGTGCTCGGTCCTGGGCGCAAGCCCGGCCCTCTCGACGAAGCGCCGGAGGCTGTCGTCGGTGTAGCCGCTCAGGACGGCCTTCCCGATGCCCGACGAGTGCAGAGGGATCGCGTTGCCCACGCGGGAGGGCATCCGGTACGGCTTGTCCGAGTCCGACCGGATCAGGTAGACGATCTCGTCCCCGTTCACCACTCCGAGGTGCACGGTGCAGTGGGCCTTCGCGACGAGGTCGTCGACGAAGGGCTGCGCGATGGCGGAGATGTCGATGCGTTCCAGCGCGCGCCCGGCCAGCGACAGGATCTTCGGCCCGGGCAGGTAGCTGCCGTCTGCCGCGAGGGCGACGAAGCCGTGCCCGAGGAGGGTGCCGAGGATGCGGTGGGTGGTGGCCTTGGCCAGACCCGTCGACTCCACGACCTTCGAGAACCGCGAGTGGGTCAGCGCCGCCTCGAGCACGAGCAGGGTCTTCTCGCTCGCGTTCGCACCCGCCGTCGCCCGGCCGCCGCTGGGCTCTCCGGTGTCGGTGAGGTGCGGGGCCGTGTCGGTCGTCATGATCGTCTGCCTGTCTTCCTGGGTCAGCCGCGGGTCAGCTCTGAGGGCGCTGACTCAGCGCATGTCGGCGATGGCGAAGCCGTCCATGTCGTCGAACGACTGATTCTCGCCCGCCATCGCCCACACGAAGCTGTAGCTCGCCGATCCGACGCCCGAGTGCACCGACCAGCTCGGCGAGATGACGGCCTCCTCGTTGCCCACCACGAGGTGCCGGGTCTCGGTGGGCTCGCCCATGAGGTGGATGACCCGAGCGTCCGCCGGCAGGTCGAAGTACAGGTAGAGCTCCGTGCGACGGTCGTGCGTGTGGGCGGGCATCGTGTTCCACATGCTGCCGGGGTGCAGCGTCGTCACTCCCATGACGACCTGGCAGCTCGGCACGCCGTCCTCGTGGATGTACCGGTTGAGCGTGCGCCGGTTCGACGTCAGCGCGTCACCGAGCTCTCGGGTGCTGCCCGTGCCCGCCTCGACGAGGGTGGTCGGGTACGCGGTGTGCGCGGGCGCCGAGACCAGGTAGAACCGCGCCGGACCGTTCGCCTCGATGTCCGTCGAGGCGAACGTGACGCGCCGGGCGCCCCGCCCGATGTACAGGCACGAGCCGTGGCCGACGTCGTACGTCGTCCCGTCGACGTCGACGGTGCCCCTCCCGCCGACGTTGACGATCCCGCCCTCGCGGTGCTCGAAGAAGTACTCGGAGCGGATCTCGGGGAAGGTCGGCAGGTCCAGCGCGGTCGCCACCGGCATGATCCCGACGAGGACGACGCGGTCGTGGTGCGTGTACACCGCATTGACGGCGTCGGGTGCGAAGAGCCCGGGCACGAGGTAGCGACCCCGTAGCTCCGCGGTGTCCATCCCCGGGACGTGCTCCGGGCTGGTGGCGTAGCGCTGTTCCATGCCGTGCATCTCCTTCTCTGTTCCGAAACTCTGTTCCGAACGGCCGAACGGCCGGGCGGCTCGTGCGGCTAGACGGCGTCCTCTTCGAGCAGCAGGTTCCGGTCGACGGTCTCCGGGGCGAAGAGGGTTGTGACGAAGGTGATGGCCATGATCGCCATCATGTAGACGGCCACCGGCCACCACGATCCGGAGGCCCAGGTGACCAGCGCCGCGCAGATCATGGGTGCGATGCCGCCGCCGAAGACGGAGGAGAACTCGCGACCGAGAGCCACGCCCGCATACCGGTAGCGGGATCCGAACAGCTCCGGGAAGTACGCGGCCTGGACCCCGACGGTGCCCTGCGACGCGACCATGAAGCCGATGACGATGACGATCCCGATGAGCATGAGGTTGCCCGTGGTCATGAGCACGAACGCAGGCGCCGCGAACAGGAAGAGGAAGCCGGTGGTGAACAGGTACATGCGCCGGCGCCCGTACCTGTCGGACAGGATCCCGAACGTCACTGCCGAGATGCACGCGAACAGGGCGCCGATCAGCAGGAACTTGGGGATCCACTTCGCGTCGACGTGCACCTCGTTGATCAGGTAGGCACCGGCGAAGACCTGGAAGATGTACGAGTGCGCGTTCGCGCCGACGTTCATGAAGAAGATCCGCGCCAGGTGCTTCTTGCCGTGCTTGATGACGTCAGCCACCGGCGAGACCTTGATCGTGACGACGCCCTCGACCTTGAGCTCCTCGAAGACCGGCGACTCCTTGACCTTGCGGCGGATCAACCACGCAGCGAACGTCACGAAGATCGAGCTGAAGAAGACCAGGCGCCAGCCGTAGGACAGCAGCGCCTCGTCCGACATCCGCTGGACCAGGATCCAGACGACGGCTGCCATGGCCGCGCCCGCTGCAGCGCCGACGAAGACCAGCGAGGCGTAGCGGCCGCGCTTGCCCTTGGGCGCTGTCTCGGTGAGCAGCACGATGCCGCTGGCCTGCTCGGCCCCGGCCCCGAATCCCTGCAGGAACCGGACCATCAGCAGCATGATCGGCGACCAGATCCCGACGGCGGCATAGCTCGGGAGCAGCCCGACAGCGAACGTCGCGGTGCCCATCAGGAACAGCGTGGCGACCATGACGAACTTGCGACCCAGCCGGTCGCCGTACTTCGAGAAGAACAGACCGCCGAGCGGGCGGGCCCCGAAGCCGACGAACAGCGTGCCGAACGACGCGATCACGGCGACCGTCGGGTCCAGGTTGGGGAAGAAGATCTTGCCGAAGATGATCGCGGAGGCGGTGCCGTAGATCGTGAAGTCGAAGTTCTCCAGCGCGGTGCCGATGCCCCCCGCCCAGGCGGCGCGGCGGAGGTTCTTCGGGTCGACCGGTGGTTCGACGCCGTCCGGGTGGGTGAGGACGACCAGGGCCTCGGTCACAGTCCACCACCTTCGTGGAGACGTGCACTGCTGGGGGTCGAGCTGCATGTACCGAGCCGCACCTGGGTGTGGGCGGGCTTCGAAACGGCATTGTTTCGCCTCATGCTGAACTCCTCTGGCGGCCCACAGTGTGGGCTCCCAAGTCGTACCCGGGGATGTCGGACGGGGCACCCGGGTACTGATGGTCGACCGGAACAACGGCGTCGCGGTCGAGCTGATCCCTCTATCAGTGGTCCGTGTGGCGGAACTGGGTTCCAACACATGGAACAACGTAGCGACATTCCGGGAATCGGTCAAAGCGCCAGGTCACGCCGACGGCCGCGCCTGATCGGGATCGATCAGACGCGGCCGCCGGTGGGTCACGTGCTCAGCGCGCTGCGCGCTCGGGGCTTCCTGGGTCAGGTGAGCACCCTGGGCTCACCAGGTCGAGTCGCCCCGGATGACGACGTCGGAGCCGCCGTCGATGAAGACGATCTGGCCGCAGACGTGCGTGTTCTCGTCGCTGATGAGCCAGGCGTGCAGGCGGGCCACCACCTCGGGACCCATGAACCCGTGCAGCGGCATGGGGACCTGCGCGGAGAGCGCCTCGCGGGCCTCCTCGGTCGCGATCATGTCCTGCGTCATCGGGGTGACGACGATGCCCGGGCCGACGCCGTTGAGCGGGATGCCGGCTCCGGCCCACTCGGCGGTCGCAGCCACGCGCCGCATCCAACGGCTCAGCGCGTTCTTGGAGCTGCCGTAGATGAGCGCACCCTGATCGGCCTTGATGAGCTCTTCGCAGCGCAGCAGCGCCCCGGCCTCGTCGCCCGCGAGCAGGAGCTCGACGAGGGCGTTGTCGTTCGGCATGATGCTCGCCATCGAGCTCGTGAGCGAGGCGTGCGGTGCCGGGGACCCGACCAGCAGCGGCCGGAGACCCTCGAGCGTCGCGACCGCGCCGAAGAAGTTCACGGCGACCGTGGCAGGGCTCTCGTGCGCCAGCCCGGCGTTGGCGATCACCGCATCGATCGTGCCGCCGCTGAGCTCACGGACCTGCTCGACGAGGTCGGTCCGACCCTCGGGAGTCGTCAGGTCGACGGTGACGTCGGCGTCATGGAGGTCGACGCCGATCACCCGGTCCCCACGCTGCTCGAGAAGCTCCTTGGTCGCGCGGCCGATGCCTGACGCGGATCCTGTGACGACGACGGTTCGCATGAACGACTCCTCGCACCCGGGGCCCCGCACCGTTGCCGGACCCTCACGAGTCTCACGCTATGGACGCCCGCCTCAGGGGTGCGCGTGACCTTCGTCCGTGGCGTCGACCCGCGCGAGCGCGTCGTCCACAGCCGCGAGGTACGTCGCGAGCCCCTCGTGGCGCACGCTGTGCCCGACACCCTCGATCGGCACGTGCACGAGCAGGTCTCCGAGCAGCGCCGCCGCCCGCTCCACGGGCAACGTCCCCACGATCGACCCGCGGGTCTGGTCACCCGTCACGAGCGTCACCGGGCAGGCGACCTGCGCGAGCGCCTCGACCCAGTCACGGCCGTGCCAGTCGTGCGCGACGAGCCCGAGCCGCTGGTCGACCTGCGTCTTGGAGCGGGCCCAGGTCACCATCTCGTCGTCAGGCCAGGTCGGGTTCTCCCTCCGGGCCCAGCGTTCGAGCTCGCCCGCCGGGACCCCGGCGAACATGGAGAGCCAGCCCTGCAGGAACTCCGGCGCACGCCCCGGCGTCGGTGCGCCCGTGTCCCAGGCGGGGTCCTCAAGGACGAGCCCGGCGACGAGCCCGGGCTCGGTGACCGCGATCTCCTCGGCGACGAGGCCGCCGAGCGAGTGCCCCACGACGAGCGCGGGCCCCCCGACGACCACGCGGAGCACCTCGGCCGCGTCGGAGGCGAGCGCCCCGATGGTGAACGTCTCGTCGCCGAGCGGCGTGCGACCGTGGCCGCGCGCGTCGACCGCGAGGACCGGGCGGCCGCCGGCGAGATGGCGCACGACCGAGCCCCAGCACTCCGCCGAGTCGGTCACGCCGTGCAGCAGCAGGACCGGCACCCCGGCCCCGCCACCCCATCGGATGAACGCGATCTCGCGACCGTCCGGCGCGACGACCAGGTCGGCGACCGCGTCGAGGGGCTCGCTGCTCACCGGACCGCCGCTCACCGGGCCGTCCCGTCGACCGCGAACGGCTCGATCGCGGCGAGCTCGTCGGCGGTCAGCGCGGGCGCGGCGAGCGCGGCGACGTTGTTCTCGAGCTGGGCCACGCTGGAGGCGCCGATGAGCGCCGACGTCACGCGTGGGTCGCGCAGCAGCCAGGACAGCGCGAGCTGCGCGAGGCTCTGGCCGCGGCCGGCCGCGATCTCGTTGAGGGCCCGCGCCCGGGACAGGTACGTCTCGCTGATCCGCTCGGGCCGCAGGAAGTGCCCGACGGCGGCCCGCGATCCCGCGGGGACCTCCCCGGACAGGTAGCGGTCGGTGAGCAGCCCCTGGGCGAGGGGGGAGAACACGATCATGCCGATCCCCAGGTCGCCGACGGCGTCGAGCAGGCTCTCCCCGTCGGGCCCGCCGAACCCGGGGCCCTCGACGTGCCGGTTGAACATCGAGTAGCTGGGCTGGTGGATGAGCAGCGGCGTGCCGAGCTCGGCCAGGACACGCCGGGCCTCGCGGGTCTGGGCGGGCGAGTAGTTCGAGATGCCGGCGTACAGCGCGCGCCCGCTCGTCACGGCGGTGTGCAGCGCGCCCATCGTCTCCTCGATCGGCACCGACGGGTCGGGCCGGTGGGAGTAGAAGATGTCGACGTAGTCGAGCCCGAGCCGGGCGAGCGACTGGTCGAGGGACGCCAGCAGGTACTTGCGCGACCCGCCGTCACCGTACGGACCGGGCCACATGTCGTAGCCGGCCTTGGAGGAGATGACGAGCTCGTCGCGGTACGGGCGCAGGTCCTGGGCGAACAGGCGACCGAAGTTCTCCTCGGCGGACCCGTAGGGCGGGCCGTAGTTGTTCGCGAGGTCGAAGTGCGTGACGCCGAGGTCGAACGCGCGCCGCAGGATCGCGCGCTGCGTGTCGGCCGGCGTCGTGTCGCCGAAGTTGTGCCACAGCCCGAGGGACAGGGCCGGCAGGTCGAGACCGCTGCGCCCCGCGCGGCGGTAGGTCATCGCGGCGTAGCGGTCGTCGCTCGCGCGGTACAGGTCGTCAGACATGCCCAAACCCTACGTCTGGGCCGCCCGGCGGAGCCGACGCCCGGCCGTCGCCCGGGCCCGCGCCAGGCGGGTCGCCGATCGGTGGGAGGATCGCCCGGTGCTGCACATCGTCTTCTTCGAGCCGCGGATCCCCGGCAACACCGGCAGCGCGATCCGGCTCGCTGCGGCGACGGGTGCGACGCTCCACCTCGTCGAGCCGCTCGGCTTCGACCTGTCCGAGCCCAAGCTGCGGCGCGCGGGGCTCGACTACCACGACCTCGCGCACGTCGTCGTGCACCCGACGCTCGAGGCCGCCCTCGCAGCGTTCCCCGCCTCCCGGGTGCTCGCGTTCACGACCCAGGCGACGACCCTGTTCTCGGACGTCACGTACCGCCCCGACGACGCCCTGCTGTTCGGCCCGGAGCCGACGGGGCTGCCTGACGACGTGCTCGCCCACCCGCGCATCACCGAGCGCGTGCGCATCCCGATGCTCACGGGCCGCCGGTCGCTCAACCTGACGAACGCGGCGTCGATCGCGACCTACGAGGCGTGGCGCCAGCTGGGCTTCCCCGGCACCGACTGACGCACGCGACTGACGTCCGGGTCGGTCAGAAGATGGCCCGGAACAGCGTGAGGATGTCGGACTCCGAGACGGGCCGCGGGTTGCCACCGCGGCAGATGTCCGCGTAGGCGGCCGCGGCCAACGCCGGGAGGTCGGCCTCGACGACCTGGATGTCGCGCAGCCGGCTCGGGACGCCGAGCGAGTGGCCGAGCGCCGCGACGGCGTCGACAGCCGCCTGACGCGCCTGCACGAGGGGCAGGTCGTCGGTGTTCTTCACGCCCATGGCCTTGGCGATGTCGCGCAGCTTGGACCCGGTGTAGCCGCCGTTGAAGGCCATGACGTGGGGCAGGAGGACGCCGTTGGCGATGCCGTGGGGCGTGCCGTAGAACGCGCCGAGCGGGTGCGCCATCGCGTGCACGAGGCCGAGGCCGACGTTCGAGAACCCCATGCCCGCCATGTACTGGCCGAGGGCCATCTTCTCGACGGCCGACGCGTCGCCGCGCGCGGCGGCCGGGAGGGCGGCGGCGATGATCTCGATGGCCTTGAGGTGCAGGACGTCGGTCAGCTCCCACGCGGCGAGCGTGGTGTAGCCCTCGATCGCGTGCGTGAGCGCGTCCATGCCGGTCGCGACCCGCAGGCTGTGCGGCATGCCGTCCATGAGGTCGGGGTCGATGATCGCGACCACCGGGATGTCGTGCGGGTCGACGCACACGAACTTGCGCTGCTGCGCGGTGTCGGTGAGCACGTAGTTGATGGTGACCTCGGACGCAGTGCCCGCGGTCGTGGCGACCGCGAGCATCGGGACGCTGGGGAACTTGGTGGCAGCCTCGCCCTCGAGGCTGCGCACGTCCGCGAACTCGGGGTTGGCCGCGATGATGCCGATCGCCTTGCACGCGTCCTGGGGAGACCCTCCGCCGATGCCGACCAGGCAGTCGGCGCCGGCGGCCACGAACGCTGCGACACCGGCCTGGACGTTCTCGATGGTCGGGTTGGCCGACACGTCGTCGAACACCGTGTACGCGAAGCCCGCGGCGTCGAGGTGGTCGGTGACGCGCCGGGCGACGCCGTTGCGGGCGAGGGTGGGGTCGGTGACGACGAGCGCCTTGGTGTAGCCCTTGCCGATCAGCTCGGCGGGGATGTTCGCCACGGCGCCGCGACCGAACCATGCCGTCTGGTTGAGGATCATCCGATGGGCCATGGCGCAACTCCTAGGACTGCCCTCGCTCGCGGGGGCACGGTGTGCAGGGCCCGGGCACCCGCGTGAGCCGGGGGCCACCGGGGATTGCTCCTCCGAGCGTCCCGCGCCGCGCCCCGAGGACGTCAGGACATTCGTCCCGCATCCGCGGGAAACCGGGTCGAATCGGTCGGTCCGCTCGCGGACGGGTTCCGTACGTGACGCACGACACGGCCTGTACGGGGGCTTCCACCCTCGAAAACAGTTGCCTCGTGCAACCGTTCTGGTAGGTTGTCTGTAGCAACCACACATCGTCCAGCGCGACCTCCGCACTCACCCGCGGCCACGCCACGCCACGCATGCCCGCCGCCGCAGCCGGGCCCGACCACCCCGCTGAAGAGAACGAGAGCACCGTGTCCGCACCCACCGTCACGCCCGAGATCGACCGCCCCGAGGGAGGGACCGCGCAGGAGCCCGCCCGCATGACGCACCGGGAGATCCTCGAGGCGCTGTCCGGGATCCTCATGGGCCTCTTCGTGTCGATCCTCGCGACGAGCGTCGTGTCCAGCTCGCTCCCCCGCATCGTCAGCGACCTGCACGGGTCGCAGTCGTCGTTCACCTGGGTCGTCGTCGCGACGCTCCTCACCACGACCGTCTCGACGCCGATCTGGGGCAAGCTCGCGGACCTCGTCGACCGCAAGAACCTCATCCAGCTCGCTCTGGCCATCACGGTCCTGTCGTCCGCGGCCGCGGGCCTGTCGCACAACGTCGAGATGCTCATCTCGATGCGCGCGCTCCAGGGCATCGGCGCCGGCGGCCTCACGGCGCTCGGCACCGTGCTGATCGCCGACATCATCTCCCCGCGCGAACGCGGCAAGTACATGGGCCTCATGGGCGCCGTGATGGGCGTCGCGATGATCGGTGGTCCGCTGCTCGGCGGGGTCATGACCGACGGACCGGGCTGGCGCTGGAACTTCTTCGTCGGGGTGCCGTTCGCGGTCGCCGCGATCATCGTGCTCCAGCGGACCCTGCACCTGCCGGTCCTGCGCCGGCGCAGCGTGACGATCGACTACGCCGGGGCGCTGCTCATCTCGGCCGGCGTCACCACGCTGCTGCTCTGGGTGACGTTCGCCGGCTCCAAGTTCGACTGGGCCTCGTGGCAGACGGCCGTCATGGTCGTCGGCGCGCTCGCGCTGCTCACGTTCGCCGTGTGGGTCGAGTCGCGCGCCGCCGAGCCGATCATCCCGCTGCGGCTCTTCGGCAACCGGACGGTCGTCCTCGCCCTCGTCGCCAGCATCGCGGTCGGGGTCGCCCTGTTCGGCACGTCGGTGTTCCTCAGCCAGTACATGCAGGTCGCCCGCGGCAAGACGCCCACCATCTCGGGCCTGCTGATGATCCCGATGATCCTCGGGCAGCTCATCTCCTCGACGCTCAGCGGCCGCATCGTGAGCCGCACCGGCCGCTACCGCACGCTCATGATCAGCGGTGCCACCACGCTCGCCGTCGGCCTGGGGCTGATGGGCACGATCCGCTACGACACGAGCTTCGTCCTCGTCGGCCTCTACATGTTCGTGCTCGGCGTCGGCGTCGGTGCGCTCATGCAGAACCTCGTCCTCGCCGCGCAGAACACCCTGGAGATCCAGGACATCGGCTCCGGCACGGCGACGGTCGCGTTCTTCCGGACCCTCGGCGGCGCCGTCGGCGTCTCGGCGCTGGGCGCGGTCCTCGGCTCACGCGTCACGACGCTCATGATCGCGGGCCTCACCAAGCTCGGCATCGACGTGTCCGCCCTCAGCGGCGGCACGGGCGCCATCCCGAACGTCTCGACCCTGCCCGGTCCCATCCGCACGGTCGTCGAGGCGTCCTACGGCCAGGCGGTCGCGGACCTGTTCCTCGTCGCCGTCCCCATCGCGCTCGTCGCGCTCGTCGCCGTCCTCTTCCTCAAGGAGGTCCCGCTCGGGCACCGCTCGGGCGTCGAGCTCCGCCTCGAGGTGGCGCAGGCGCTCGCGGACGACGACGACGTTGACTCCGACGCACAGCGCGCCTGAGCGCCGAGAGGGCACAGTGGACACCGACCCGACCGCGCGCACCGGCATCGACGAGCACCCCGGCACAGGCACGGCCCCCGGCGCGGACACCGAGACGCCCGACCCGTTCCGTGCCGTCGAGAGCGAGCTGGGCATGCTGATGCGGCGGTCGCACGCGATCTCGCGCCAGCTGGCCCGGACCGTGCACCCGGACGTCGACCCCTCGGCGTCCCCGCTGCTCGCACGGATCGCCAAGACCCCGGACGTCCGGGCCTCCGAGCTGGCCGCCCTCTTCGGGGTCGGTCGCGGCACGATGTCGCGCCAGCTGGCCCGGCTCGACGAGCTGGGGCTGATCGAGCGGCGCGCAGACCCGGACGACTCCCGCGGTCAGCTCATCCGGCTCACGGAGCTGGGCACCCGGCGGTCGGAGGACGTCCGTGCGACCGGCCGGGCGTTCCTGCGCACAGCGCTGCGGAGCTGGTCGGACGAGGACACCGCACTGCTCGCAGCGCAGCTCGCGCGGCTCAACCTCGATCTGGGCGTGCCGCCGGACCTGGACTGAGCCACCGGGGACGGACCGAGCCGCCGGGCGCGGACTGACGAGAGGTCAGCGCGCCCAGGTCGTGCGCTGGCGGGCGATCGTGGCGATGGCATCGGCCCGTGCGGGCTCGAGCCGGGGCGGGAAGCGGCGGAAGACCCCCGGGATGTCGTGGCGGGCCACGACGAGGGCATCCTCGGGTGGGGCGTCCGCGCGCATCTCGATGATGCCCTGCAGCACGAGCACGGCGCGCACCGCGAGCTCGGAGCCGACCGCGGAGCGCAGGACACCCTGGACCCGTGCCGCCTCGAGCCGCGCGTCCCGCAGGTACTGCACGGGGGTGCCGTCGACGTCGATCGTGCGGTTGTGGATGTGGATGACCGCACCGGGGTGGGAGTAGGACGTGATGCTGAAGATGCCGCCCGACCCGATGAGCAGGTGCTCGACGACCGTGCCCTGCCGGCCGAGCGGGACGGCGTGGACGACGTTCCAGCCCTCGTCGGTCAACCGCTCGAGCCTGCTGCGCACCGAGCCGCCCCGCTCGCCCGAGCGGACGTCCGCCGCGGAGGCGACCTCGTCGTCGAGGGCCGCCATGAGGGCGAGGTCGATGGGCGAGCCGAACGGGAGGACGAGCTCGGCGACGTCGGAGCGCAGGTACGCCTGCGCCGCGCGACGCACGCCCTCCTCGAGCACAGGCATGTCGACGCTGACCTCGCCGGACTGCAGGTCGACGACACCGACCCGCTTGCCGCTCTCCGCCGTCACGTAGAGGCGATCGGCACCGAACCGGCGCCATCGCCTCACGATCAGGGTCTCCTCCACGTCCCTATTATCGGCACCTGGGCGGCCACCCTGAACCGTTGTCGGCCTGTGCGGGCCCGCGCGATCGCCCGGGGGCGGCGTGTCGGGCCGGACGCGCCGGACAACCCGGGCACGGCTTCGCGCCGTCGACGAGCGTCCGCGCAGGTGGGCGGCTGCTCAGGACCCGGACGGCTCGAAGGTCAGGCTCACGGAGTTCATGCAGAACCGATCGCCGGTGGGCGTCTGCGGGGCGTCGTCGAACACGTGGCCGAGGTGCGAGCCGCAGCGGGCGCAGCGGACCTCGGTCCGCAGCATGCCGAGCGTGCGGTCCTCGATGAGCTCGATGCGGTCGCCCGCGAGGGGCGAGTAGAAGCTCGGCCACCCGCAGTGCGCGTCGAACTTCGTCTCGGAACGGAACAGCTCGTTGCCGCAGGCGCGACACCGGTACACGCCCTCGCGGTGCTCGTCGAGCAGCGCGCCCGTGCCCGGCCGTTCGGTGCCGGCGAGCCGCAGGACCCGGAACTCGGCGGGGTCCAGCTCGACGCGCCACTGGGACTCGTCCTTGGTGACCTCATAGGTCCGGGCGTCGTCGTCTCTGGGGCTCATGGCGCTCTCCTTCACGGGGGTGGCGCATCCGCGCAGCGCTGACGGCGCGGGCGCTCCAGGCACAACAGGCCGGTCCTGCGGAGCATTCCGCGGGACCGGCCTGGTGCTGCTGGGACTGCTGGGTGCGCGACCGCTGGGGTCGAGGGCGACGCTCAGCGAGCGCGGCGACGACCCGCGTTCGAGCCCATCGACAGCGCGACGGCGCCGTTCGACCGGCTCTGGCCGGAGCCGGGCGTCGACGTCGAGCCCGAGGTCGACGTCGAGTGCACCGGGCGCGAGCCACCCGTGGGCGCCGAGGACCGCGCGCCGGTCGAGGCGCCGCGCGTCCCGCCCGAGCCGTAGCTGCGACCCTGCGACGAGCCGCCGCCGGTCGAGCCGCTGCGGCCACGCCCGGCGCCGCGTCCCCCTGCGGGCGCGCCCGAACGGCCGCGCGAACCACGCGTGTCGTCGCGGTTGTCGTTCTTCAGCAGACCGTGCGCCTGGACCTGTGCGGCGGTGGGGACGACGTGCGCCGCGACCTCGCCGACGAGCTCGGCGACGACCCGCGACCCGGCGCGCACCGACTGCGGCTGGACCGTGATCTTTGCCAGACGGGTGAGCGTGCGCACGTCGCCGGCCTGCTCGGGGAGCATGACGGTCACGACGTCGCCACCGTGGCCGGCACGGGCCGTGCGTCCCGAACGGTGCAGGTACGCCTTGTGCTCGGCCGGCGGGTCGACGTGCACGACGAGCTCGATGTCGTCGACGTGGATCCCGCGCGCGGCGATGTCGGTCGCGACGAGCACGCGGACGGCACCCGACGTGAACGCCTCGAGGTTGCGCTCACGCGCAGGCTGGCTCAGGTTGCCGTGCAGGTCGACGGCGGGGATGCCCGCTGCCGTGAGCTGCTTCGCGAGCTTCTTGGCCTGGTGCTTCGTGCGCGTGAAGAGCAGGCGGCGGCCCGTGCCGGACGCGAGCTCCTCGACGACCGCACGCTTCGTCTCGACGTCGGGGACGCCGAGCACGTGGTGCGTCATCTTCGCGACGGGGGACTCGGCGGTGTCGACCGAGTGCGTCAGCGGGTCGACGAGGTAGCGGTGCACGATCTGGTCGACACCGTTATCCAGGGTCGCGGAGAACAGCATCCGCTGGCCGCGCTTCGGGGTCTTGTCCATGAGGCGCTTGACACCCGGCAGGAACCCGAGGTCGGCCATGTGGTCGGCCTCGTCGAGGATCGTGATCTCGACGGAGTCCAGCGAGCACAGGCCCTGCTTGATGAGGTCCTCGAGCCGGCCGGGGCAGGCGACGAGGATGTCGATGCCACCGTTCAGCGCGCTGACCTGGCGGTTCTGCGAGACACCACCGAAGATCGTGGTCGTGCTCAGGCGGAGCTGCTTCGCGAGCGGCTCGAGCGTCGCGGCAATCTGCGTGGCGAGCTCACGGGTCGGGGCGAGGATCAGGCCGCGCGGACGGGCCGGACGGCGCTTGACCGTGGCGGCCGACTCGGCGAGCCGGGCCACGAGCGGGAGCGAGAACGCGAGGGTCTTGCCGGAGCCGGTGCGACCACGGCCGAGCACGTCGCGGCCCGCAAGAGTGTCGGGGAGGGTCGCGGTCTGGATGGGGAACGGGTCGGTGATGCCCTGCTGCGTGAGCGTGCTCACGAGGACAGCGGGCACACCGAGGGACAAGAAATCAGACAAAGGAGTATCGCCTTTCCGGCGGTGGAAGGTCGGGGCTCGCGGCGGCTCTGCGGGACATGTCCCACCGGTGCTCCACGACGTCGAACGCGCCAAGAAGTGCGCGTCAGTACCCCCATTGTGCCTCACGGCACGAGATCGACCCCCCAGAGTGGTCAACATCACCCCACGACGGCCGATGGGAGCGTGTGCACCGACGCCGGTCGATGCTGTGACATCGGAGGCGGAAGACAGTGTCAGCGTCGGACAACCTGCTCGTCCTGGCACCGTGGACCGCGGGCTTCTACTTCGGGGAGATCATCTCCGGGATCACCCGCGAGGCCGCTGCGGCGGGCCACCGCGTCATCGTCGCGCAGACCCTCGACGCCGGGCAGCAGACCGACCTGCACGTCGCCGCGCCCGACTTCTCGACCCGGTTCGCGTGGGACCACGTCACCGGAGCGGTCGCTGTCGCCGCCGCGACCCAGGGCCAGTACCTCCACGCGCTGCGTCGCGCGGGCAAGGCGGTCGCGCTCGCGAGCAACGACATCACCGGTTTCGACGCGCCGGTCGCGATGCCCGACAACGACGGCGGGGCGCGGGCCGCCGTGCGGCACCTCCTCGAGCACGGGCACCGCCGCATCGGCTTCGTCGGCAACCTCACGCAGTCCGACATGCGCGAGCGGTACGTCGCCTACCACGACGCGCTCGTCGAGGCCGGCATCGAGCCGCGACCCGAGGACTACTACCCCGCGTCGGACAACGTCACCGACGGCGGGGAGGAGAGCGCCGTCGCGTTCCTCCGGCAGAGCGAGCGGCCGACGGCCGTCGTGGTCGCCACCGACCAGAACGCGCTGGGGTTCATGCGCGCGGTGATCGCGGCCGGGCTCGACGTCCCCCGCGACGTCGCCGTCATCGGCTACGACGACATCGAGGCCGGCGCGTTCGCCACCCCGCCGCTCGCGAGCGTCAACCAACGGTTCGACACGATCGGAGCGCTCGCCGCGCGGCTCGTGCTGGCCCAGATCCGCGGCGAGGAGCCGAGCGCCGACACGCACGCGTCGCCGTCGCACGTCGTGCCGCGGGCGTCGTGCGGGTGCCGAGGCCCCGACGACCGCACCCCCGGGCTCTCCGGGTCCGTGGGCGACGACGCGAGAGAGGTCCTGCGCACCCGGCTCGAGTCGGCGATGACGACAGCCGCCAACGGTGCGTGCGTCCGTCAGTCCGTCGCGACGGCCGTCACCGCGCTCTCCGAGGTCACCGAGCACCTGCTCCGCACGGGCCACGACCACACCCCCGAGCGCCTCACCGAGGCTCTCGTCCCGCTCGCCACCCTGGCCTCGCGGCCCGAGGTGCTCCAGGTGGTCGACACCGCCGTCAGCCAGTACCTGCACACCGTCGCCGAGCACCTGCCCGACGAGGCCCGCACCTCGCGTGCGGGGCTCGCCCAGGTCGGCGCGCACGCGTCCGGCGTCCTGTGGCACATGCAGACCACCTCCTACCTCGACCGGGTCGACGGCCTCGAGGCTGCGCTCGTCGAGGAGTACGAGATCGGGCAGGCGCTGCTGCGCCACGGGACGACCAACCCGCGTCGGCTCGACTGGCTCGCGGGCTCGCACGTGCGCACGGCCGTGCTCGCGCTCTGGCACGGAGACGAGCTCGTCATCGAGGGCGTCCGCGACGCCGACGGCATCCTCGGGGACCTCACCGGCACGGTCACGACGCCAGAGGCGTTCCCGCCGCCGGCCGTCGTCGAGTCGACCGACCCGAGCAGGCGCGAGGTCGTCTTCGTGGTCGCCGTCCGGGCCGACAACCACGACTGGGGCATGCTCGCCGTCGTCGACACGATCAACACGACCTCGGTGCGGGAGACGTTCAGCCACTGGGCCGCGCTGCTGTGCGCGGCGTTCGAGCAGGAGGCCCTCGCCGCGACCCTGCGGACCAGCGAGGAGCGGTACGGCCTCCTCGCCCGCGCGATGAACGAGGGCCTGTGGGAGTGGGACGGCACGAACGGCCGCTTCACGCTCTCCGAACGGTGCGTCGCGCTGCTCGGCATCGACCCCGGTTCCCCGGACCCCGGCGAGGACTGGACGGCCAACGTCCACCCCGACGACGTCGTCAACATCCGCGCGCAGTTCGCCCGCGTCGTGCGCGGCGAGCTGTCGCTCGTCGAGGTCGAGCACCGGTACCGCCTCCCGCTCGCGACCGGGTACCGCTGGATGCTCGCGCGCGCCATGCCGGTGCACCGCGACGGTCTCGCGTCCCCGATGCTGCTGGGCTCGATCACCGACATCGACGACCGCAAGCAGCTCGAGGAGACCCTGCGGCACAACGCGCTCTACGACGTCGCGACCGGGCTGCCCAACCGCCGGATGTTCCTTGCCGAGCTGACCCGCAGCGTGGAGCGCTGGGTCACGGACCGCACGCCGTTCGCCGTCGTGTTCCTCGACCTCGACCAGTTCAAGGTCGTCAACGACTCCCTCGGTCACCAGGTCGGCGACCAGCTGCTGCAGGAGGTCGCCGAGCGGCTGCGCGACGCGCTGCGCACCCACGACACCGCCGCCCGGTTCGGCGGCGACGAGTTCGCGGTGCTGCTCGACGCGATCGGACCCGACGACGTCCCGACCGTCGTCCGGCGCATCCACGACGCCCTCGCGCGGCCCGTCGAGATCGACGGTCACGCATTGTGGGTCACCGCGAGCATGGGGGTCGCGTCGTCCGCCGTCGACTACTCCTCGGCCGAGGACGTGCTCCGGGACGCCGACACGGCGATGTACCACGCGAAGGCGCACGAGCCCGGGACGCTCTCGTTCTTCGACGCCGCGATGCACGACGTCGCCGTCAGCCGCGTGCACCTGCAGGCCGCGGTGCAGGAGGCGCTCGACCTCGGCCAGTTCGTGGTGCACTACCAGCCGATCGTCGACCTGGTCGCGGGCCGCGTCGACCGGTTCGAGGCGCTCGTCCGGTGGCAGCACCCCGAGCGCGGGCTCGTGGGACCCGACGAGTTCCTCCCTCTCATGCACGAGACCGCCCTGATCGTGCGGCTCGGCCGCTGGATCATCACCGAGGTCTGCCACCAGATCGCAGCCTGGCGCACCGTCCACGACGGGCTCGTCAACGTCAGCGTCAACGTGTCGGACCGCGAGTTCTGGCACCCGGGGCTCGTGGACCACGTCCGTGCGTGCCTTGCCGCCGACGACCTGAGCGCGGACAACCTCACGCTGGAGATCACCGAGGGCGTGATCATGCGCAAGCCCGAGCTGGCCAGCCACATCATGGACGACATGCACCGGGCCGGCCTGCGGCTGCACATCGACGACTTCGGCGCCGGGCACTCCTCGCTGCAGACCCTGCACCGCTACCCGGTCGAGGCCCTGAAGATCGACCGCGCGTTCATCACCGGGCTGACCGAGGGGACGACGAGCCTCGAGCTCGTGCGGGCGATCATCGCGATGGCCGACGCGCTGGGGCTCGAGGTGATCGCCGAGGGCATCGAGACGACCGACCAGCTCGCGATCCTGCGCGCCGTCGGGTGCAGCGTCGGGCAGGGGTTCCTGTTCGACCGGGCGGTGACCGGCGAGCGCGCCGCCGTGCTCCTCGGCGGCTCGTTCGCGACCGACGACGAGTCGGACGAGCTCGCGCTCGACAGCCTCTGGACGGCGAGCTCAGCGAGCTAGCGGTGCCCGCGGTACACAGCTACATGACCCGGAGCCGCTCGCGGCGCTGGTCGCCCTGGGTGCGCAGCACGTAGCCGAACAGCGCGTCGGTCTGCCGCACGGTCATCCCGACGAACCGGCAGCCGTAGTGCGTCCCCGTGCGTGACTCGTCGCCGCGCAGCACGACGGCGTCGATGACGAACGGCGCGTCGAGCTCCTCGAACCGGAACCGGATCAGGCTCCCGGCGGCGAGCTCGACACGGGTGAGGATCCGCATGCCGTGCGCGCTCACGTCGAGCATCGTGAAGTCGATCCGCTTGCCGGTGGCCGTGGCCGCCTCGGTCACCGGGGCTGGGGCGGTCGTCGTCGTCGCTGCTCCGGTCCCCGCACGGGTCCCGCCGCCGATCGCTGCGTCGGCCCCGGCGTCCGCGCGGTCCAGGTCGTCCTCGGGGGAGGGAGCCGGCGCGTGCAGGACGACGGTCCCCCGGCACGGGACCGCGACCCGCACGCGCACCACCTCACGCTTCTGCAGCGTCGAGACGAGCCCCGGCTCGGCGATGTCGACCTGGTCGGCCGCGACCCGGGACACGTAGCCCGCGTAGAGGCACTCGCCGCGCACCTCGTCGAGCACGCGGACCGACACGTCGTCCCCGGGGGTCAGCCCGACGGCCAGGCGCGACGTCGCGATCGTCAGCACGTCCCCGGCGAAGTCCAGCACGAACCCGTCGACGACGACCTCACCGTCGACGTGCACCGTGCAGAGAGACAGGTCGTGCATCGTGGCTTCGTCCGTCCAGGGTCCATGGCCCGTCCGCGGCAGCGCGGAGAGACACCTTTGTCGACGTTATCGACCGCCGCGGCGAGTTCTGCGGACTTCCTGGGGTGAACTCCCCTGACGCAGGGCGCGCGTGCCACGCCGACGCGACAGGGCTCGCCCACGACGTGGATCACGTCCTACTGTCACACTCAGCTGTCACAGCCGATCAGCTGTCACACCCGTTCAGCCGTCACCCGTTCAGGGCAGCCGCACCGGTCGCCCGCCGCCGTCACTCGTCACCGTGAGGTCCCGCTGTCGAAGGCACGCCGTCGTTGGTCGCTGACCCGGTACTTCGTGGCCGTCAGCGTCATCGGCATGCTCGCGCTCGGCGCCGCGCTGATCATCACGATGTCGAACATCATGCAGGGCCAGGCCCTGCGCAACGGGATCGCCTCGGCGCAGACGGTCGGTCGCTACGCGAGCGCCGCGGTCCCGCCCGACGCGTTCGGGCTCGGCGTCGTCGACCCCGCGCAGCACTCGGCTGTCACCGCGTCGGTCGCCGGGTTCGCTGACCGGGTCGTCGGCCTGCGGCTGTGGACCCGCGACGGCGACGTCCTGTACGACTCGCAGAACGCCGAGACCGGGTTCCCCGACGGTGACCGCCTCGACGCGGCCGTGGCCGACGGCACCGCGGATGCGCGGCTCATCACCGACGTCGAGGGCGCAGAGGCCGGCGGGACCGAGCGCCAGGTGCTCGACGTCTACGTCCCGGTGCTCGAGGCCGGTGAGATCGTCGGTGCGGCCGAGGTGATGCTCGACTACACCCCGACGGCCGAGGCGCTGCGCGCCGCGATCCGCACGGTCGCGCTCGTCGTCGCGGGAGGCCTGCTGGCGCTGTGGCTCGCGTTGTTCCGCACCGTGCTCACGTCGTCGCAGCGGCTGCACGCGTCGGCCCTCGACAACGCCCGCCTCGCCCTGCTCGACTCGCTGACGGGACTGCCCAACCGGCGCATGCTCGCCGACCGCATGCGACGCACGATCCTCGAGGCCAAGCTCGCCGGCACGCGCGTCGGCCTCGTCCTGCTCGACGTGGACCGGTTCAAGGACATCAACGACTCGCTCGGTCACGACCGCGGTGACGAGCTGCTCGAGCTGGTCGCGGACCGGCTGCGTGGCGCGCTGCGCGACAACGACATCGTGGCCCGGCTCGGCGGTGACGAGTTCGCCGTCCTCCTGCCCGACGTGCGCTCGATCGAGAACGCCGAACGGCTCGGGCACCGGGTCAGGTCGGTGTTCGCCGCCCCGTTCCTCCTGGGTGACCTGCCCCTGCACGTCGAGACGTCGATCGGGGTGGCCTGCCTGCCGGACCACGCCGATGACGCCTCCGACCTCATGCGCAAGGCCGACGTCGCCATGTACACCGCCAAGACGCACCGCCTCGGGGTCGCCGTGTACTCCCCCGACGAGGACGACTCGTCCCCCGCCCGGCTCGTCCTGCTGGGGGACCTGCACCGCGCCCTCGCGGTCGGCGGCGAGCTCGAGCTGCACTACCAGCCCAAGGTCGACCTGCGCTCGCGCGGGACCGTCGGCTTCGAGGCCCTCATGCGGTGGCGGCACCCGACCCGTGGGCTCCTGGCCCCGGACCTGTTCATCCCGCTCGCCGAGCAGTCCGGCCTCATCCACGACCTCACCCGGTTCGCCCTGACGACGGCCGTCGCGCAGCTCGCCACGTGGCGCGGCGAGGGCCGGAACGTCCCGGTCGCGGTCAACCTCTCGGCCCACGACGTCACGTCACCGACGGTCGTCGAGCTCATCGAGCGCCTCCTCGACGAGTACGACGTGCCCGCCTCGCTGCTCGAGGTCGAGATCACCGAGACCGCGCTCGTCGCGGACCGGTCGCGCGTCGTGCCGGTCCTCGAACGGCTCAGCGCGATCGGTGTCCGCGTCGCGATCGACGACTTCGGCATCGGCAACACGTCGATCTCCCAGCTCCTCGACCTGCCGGTCGACCTGCTCAAGATCGACCGCATGTTCGTCACCGACCTCGCGGCCGACAAGCGCGACGGCTCCGAGCTGGTCGTCAAGGCCATGGTCGACCTCGCGCACTCCTTCGGCCTGCACGTCGTCGCCGAGGGTGTCGAGGACGCCGCCACGGCCGACCTGCTGCGCGAGCTCGACGTGGACCACGCCCAGGGCTTCCTGTTCGCTGCCGCGTTGCCGCCCGACGACCTCCCGCCACTCGAGGGACCGCCCGAGCGGTGGGCCGGTCGGGTCCGTCGCACACAGACGCGCGCGGCCATCGGCGGCGAGGTGGGCGTGTAACCCATCCGGGCTACGGCATGATGGTCCGATCGGATGAACGCCCGATCGGGGATCAAGTCCGGTCGGCGAACTGCCGATACAGCCCTAACCGACCGCTCTCGGGGGACCTTGATGGACGAGCTCTTGCAGGAGATGATCGCCCCCGCGCCGTCGCGCAGCGACATGGCCCGACGGCGGCGTCTCGTCTCGACGTTCGTCATCGTTGCCCTCGCGGTCGTGGGCGTCGCGTCGCTGACGACGTCGGCGCTGTTCACGGACAACGACGCGATCACCGGCGGGGCCATCACGACCGGGACGGTCGACCTGTCGACGAGCGGCCTGCCCACCTTCAACGTCCCGACCGAGGGCCTCGCACCAGGTGACGCGGCCTTTGCCGCGGTCACGGTCACGAGCTCCGGGTCGCTCGCCTACCGCTACGCGGTCACGTACCAGGCGACAGACGTCGACACGACCCCGGGTGACGTCACCCCGCCGCCGGACACGGCGCCGATCGCGCACCTGTCGACCCAGCTCACGCTGACCGCCTACGTCCTCGGCACCGGAGGCACGTGCGACGCGGCAGGTACCGCTGGGGCGCCGCTCGCTTCCGTCGGGGCCCCGCTCGCGACGAGCGCCCTGGCACCCTTCATCGGCGACGTCGCGACGCGGGATCAAGGCAGCGACCGCACGCTCGCGGCGACCACGTCCGAGGTGCTGTGCTTCCGCGTCGACCTGCCGCTCGCGACGACGAACGACTTCCAGGACACCTCGACGACGATCACGCTCCGCTTCGACGCGGAGCAGACGGCCAACAACCCCTGAGCGACGGCGCGCACACTTGGTCCTGATGACCAGGATCCGCAGTGCCCTGCACCGCGTCCCGACCGAGCGTCGGGCCGCCCCGACGCGTGTGCGACGCCAGCCCCGCCCGCGCGTGCCCGTGTGGCGCCGGCTGGTCACCGTGACGCTCTGGACGGTCGTCGTCGTCTTCGCCCTCGCCTACGCGACGTCGCTCGCGGTGCCGCTCTGGTTCCAGGCCCACGGGCAGCGGCTGCTCATCGTGACCTCCGGGTCGATGTCGGGGACCGGGTCCGGCGGGTTCGACGCAGGTGACGCGGTCGTCATGCGGAAGATCACCGATGCGTCCCAGCTCAAGGTCGGCCAGGTCGTGTCGTTCGTCCCGCCGGGGTCCGACCACCTCGTGACGCACCGGATCGTGTCGCTGCACCAGCTGCCCGTGATGCAGCAGGACCCGACGACCGGCCGCATGGTCGAGACGCTCGACCCCACGACCGGCAAGACCCTCAAGAAGCCGTACATCATCACGCAGGGCGACGCGAACTCGGCGCCTGACCCGGATGCGACCCCCTTGACGCGCGTTCGGGGCGTCGTGCTGCACGTCTACCACCAGTGGGGCTGGGTGCTGCAGTGGTCCCGCTCGGCCGACGGCCGCCTCGCGATGCTCGCTCCCCCGCTGCTGGCCCTCGTCATCATGGAGGTCCTCTCGTTGGTGGACGCCCGGCGCGTCCCTCCCGAGCCCCACCGCGAACGGCACCCGAACGAGGTGGCGGTCGATGACCTCCTCCTCGACTGACCCCCGCGTCCTCGACGACCGGGCCAGGTCGCGCGCGCGGCTCGGCCGCCTCGTCGCCGCGCTCCTGCTCGGGCTGGCCGCGCTGACCGGGACGGCCCTCGAGCAGACGTCGTCACTGCTGACCGACCAGGTCACCGTCGACCTGGGCGTGACGACCGCCCCGGACTTCAACCCGACGCCCACAGCCACCCCCACCGTGGCGCCGAGCCCGTAGGGCGTGCCCCGACCCACCCCGTCGACCCCGCGGCTACTGTGCGGAGCATGCGCCCCGCACGCCCGACCCCACCTGGCCGAACCGACGGCCTCGGCGTCTCGGCGCGGACGCGGCTCGTCGTCTCGGTCGTCGTCGGTCTGGCGGCAGGGCTGGGGCTCGCGGCCGTCGGGACCTGGCGGGTCGGGCTCCTCGCCGGCTGGATGGCTGCGGCCACGGTCTTCGTCACGTGGATGTGGCTCACGATCGGTCGCATGGACGCGAGGTCGACCCGGGCGCACGCGGGCCGCGAGGACTCCGGGCGGGCCGTGACCGACGCGTCGCTCCTCGTCGCATCCCTCGCGAGCCTCGGCGCGGTCGCCCTGCTGCTGCTCGGTGACGCCTCGATCGTCGGCGGCAAGCCCGCGCAGGCCGCGATCAGCCTGGTCAGCGTCGTGCTCGCCTGGACGACGGTGCACACGATGTACACGACCCGCTACGCGCGCATGTACTACGGCGGGGCGGTCGGCGGGATCGACTTCAACGGGACGGAACCACCCCGGTACACCGACTTCGCCTACCTCTCCTTCACGATCGGCATGACCTACCAGGTGTCGGACACCGGTCTGCGCAGCACCGAGATCCGCGCGACGGCGCTCCGGCAGAGCCTGCTGTCGTACGTGTTCGGCACAGGGATCATCGCGGCGATGATCAACCTCGTCGTCGGGCTCGGGAAGTAGCCCTCGGCGAGCAGCACCCGGCTACCAGGGCCTGGCACGGGAACGGCCCCGCCCGCCCGGTTCGGGCTGGCGGGGCCGTTCGTGTCCGACGGTCGGGTGTGGTGACCAGTCAGTCGATCGTGACGCTCAGATGTACAGGGGCGTGAGCGCCACGTAGTCGTCGATCGAGCCGTCCCGCATGCAGACCTCGATGATCTGGCGGCCCAGCGGGTCCAGGTCGTCGGTCAGGAACTGCGCGAGCTCGCTCTTGAAGAAGTCGGTGATGATCTTGGCGCCCGCGTCGTACGCCTCCTCGCCGACCTGCGACTGCTGGTCGGGCCGGAGGAACGTCGGCCGGATGAGCTGGCCGTCGATCTTCATCTCCTTGAGCGTGTAGCCGAACAGGCTGCAGCGCGAGGCGACCAGCTCGTCGGCACGGATCCGCCCGCCACCGCGCCGCGCGAGGTACTCGCGGGTCAGCCACTCGGCCGCGAACCCGACCTTGTACGCACCGATGTGCTGGTTCGGGGTCAGGACGTAGCGCGTGCGGTACGAGTCGACCAGCTGCTGGAGCAGCAGGTTCGCGGCGGCGACCTTGGTGCCGGTCGAGAACGGCCAGTACGAGCCGACGCCCTCGGCGACCATGCCGCCGTGCGAGAGCTTGTCCGTCGCGGCCTTGCTCTCGCCGATCGACGGGTTCTTGTCGCCGCGCGGGGCGATCAGGCGCCACAGCCACGCGAGCGACGGCGGCACGATGTGCATCATGCCCATGATCCCGTAGGTCGGGTCGTGGCGGGTGCACGCCGGCATGCGGGCGCCGAACGTGCGGACGTCGATCGCCTCGGGCTCGTTGATCACACCGTGGATGAGGCGACGCGGCACCACGACGCGGGGGTTGGGGCACGGCTTGCCGTTGGAGTCCATGATGTGTTCCCACGGCAGGCACGTCGCGTCGGGGACGCCCTCGATGTTGAAGAAGACGAGCGGCTCGTCCGGGTGGATGCAGACGCGCTCGAAGTTCGCGTCCTCGCCGTAGAGCTTGAGGTTGTCGACGCGGACGAACCAGCCGTCCTCGGCGTCGGCCACGACGAGCTTGCCGTCGCCGCGCTGCAGGTCCTTGTGGCACAGCGTCATGTCGTCGGTGATGGGCGCGAGCGCGCTCGTCTCGCCGAGGGTGATGACGTAGGGCTCGTCGGTGACGACGTTCGTACCGAGCAGGATGCGACCGTCCTCCTGGCGGCGGATCTCCTGGCACATCTCCGACTTGCCGCCACCGGACGCGCCCTCGTGCATGATGACGGTCTCGTTCTCGTACGGCGTCGTGACGCGGACCGAGGACGCGTGGGCGGTGACCCAGCCCTCCTGCTCACCGATGTCGAGCAGGACCGAGAACACGCCCTTCTTGGCGCTCGGGCCCGGGTACAGGTTGTACGCGAAGACCTCGTGCAGGGTCGTCGAGCGGTCGTGGACGACGACCTGGCGGCCACCGAACTGGGTGTGCCGGAACGGCGGCGCGACGTAGATGATCGAGCGCGGCGTGAAGTCGCCGATCTGCTCGAACGTGACCCAGCCCTGCAGGTCGACGAGCGTGAGCGCGAAGAACGCGGCGTTGACGGGACAGATCGCGATCGACGGGTAGCCGTGCGTCAGCCCACCGGCCATGAACGGCACGACGACGAGCTCCTGGCCCGACAGCCAGTCCAGCGTGTCCTGCTTGACGGGCGCGAACTCGGAGCCGAACACGTCGCGGTAGCGCGGCTTGTCCGTCGGCAGGTCGTCGGCGATCCGCATGCAGTCCGGGTCGCGCCGGCGCATGTAGTCCTCGGGGTAGTTCACCGCGATGCCGTTCTTGCACCGGACGACCGTCGCCTCGGTCACGGGCACGCCGTCGACGTCGTAGTCGACCGAGAAGATCGGTCCACCCTGGGGCCCGAGGCACAGCTGGTAGAGCTCGGCCCGGGACGCCGGGACGATGACGTTCGGGCAGGCGTCGAGCGCAGCCTGCACGTCGACCGGCAGTGTCACGTTGGCAGGCAGGGTCAGTCTGGACACAGTCTGGCTCACGGCTTCTCCTTCGTCGGACCACCTGATCGAGTCGGCACCGGTGGGCAGGGTCCCCGCATCGGTCAACTGCTCGGGGGCAAGCGCGCCGTACTCTTTGCCGGGAGATTACGACTCGATGGCCCAGGGCGTCTGGGACCTTTGGGTGAATCCGGCCGTGACCAGCGCGAGCCTGCTTGTCGTGTCTCACCATGCGGTATAGGCGTCGCCCCGTACACTCGGCACAGGTCGTCCTCCCGCGAGTTGGGATGAAAGACAGTCAACGTCCGCGCTGGAGTCGCGGACCTCTCCGGTAGCTCCGCCGATCGTGGGTCACCCCAGACGGCTCAGCAGCACCGCGACCGCCTGAACTTCCCGATGCTGTGCCCCCTGGGTCTCCGCCCGCCGGGCCGACCGCATCCGACGGTCATGGCGCCACCGAGCACAGACGTACGGGTTCGACCGAACGGCGACGATGCCGCTCGGGCACCCCGCCCCACGCTTCACGAGCAAAGGATCGACCGATGACGCTCTTCACTTCCAGCCGGGGTGCGAGCCGCACACGTGCGGCCGCGGCGCCCGCCGCGACGCTCGTGGCCATGACATCGGTCGGGCTCCTGATCGCGCTCGCGGGCTCCGCCCAGGCCGCGACCCCCGCCCCGCCGCTCGGGACCGCCGACAGCTTCGCGGTGCTCGCCGGCGCAGGCGTCACGAACACCGGACCGACCACGCTCAGCGGCGACCTCGGGTCGTACCCGACCCTGACGATCACCGGCGACGCCTCGATCGTCTTCGCCAGCGGGGTCAACCACGCGGGTGACGCGGTGACGCAGGGCGCCCAGACGGACCTGACCACGGCCTACGACGCCGCCGCGGCCGCGGTGTCGACGTCGACGATCCCGGCCGACCTCACCGGGATGACCCTGACACCCGGTGTCTACACCTCGAGCTCGTCGATGGGCCTCACGGGTGAGGTCACGCTCGACGCCGGCGGCGACCCCGCGGCCGTCTTCATCTTCCAGGCCGGCTCGACGTTGACGACCGGGCCCGGGAGCCGGGTGACGCTCACCGGCGGAGCCCAGGCGTGCAACGTCTTCTGGCAGGTGGGCACGTCGGCGACCCTCGACACGAGCTCGGTGTTCCGCGGCACGGTGCTCGCCATGACCTCCGTCACGGCCAACACCGGCGCGACGATCGAGGGCCGACTGCTCGCCCGCAACGGCGCTGTCACCCTCGACACGAACACGATCACGCGGCCGTCCTGCGCGACGGTCCCCACCGCGACTCCCACCGCGACCGCGGCCGTCGGTGCGGCGACCGCGGCCCCCCAGGTCACGGCTGTCCCGTCCGGCCCGGTGAGCGCCGGTGACGGCAGCTCGGCCGCCGGCACGACCACGAGCGGGGCCGGCTACCTCGGCGCCGGTGCGGCTGCCGTCGCCCTCGCGGTCACCGCGTTCGTCGTGGCGCGTCGTCGCCGCGTGGACATCTGACCGCACGCACGCAGTTGCCCGCACGCATCGAGAGCCGTCGCCCCCGCCGGACCCCGCCCAGGGTCCTGGCGGGGACGGCGGCTCTCGTCGTGGCGGCCGTCGTCGGGGTCGCCGGCTGCTCGACGCTGTCGGCGGGCGCCCCGTCGCCGACGTCCTCCACGGCGTCCTTGTCAGCCGTGTGGTCGCCGCCCACGACCGCGCCCCCGGTCCCGTCGACCTCGTCCAGCACCCCGGCACCGCCCCCGGGCATCGCGCTGGACGCCGGAGCGGCCCAGCCCCTGGCCCGGTCCGTGCCGGTCCGCCTGCTGATCCCCGCGATCGGGGTCGACTCGACCCTCATGGAGCTCGGCCTGCACGACGACGGCACGATGGAGGTCCCGCCCGCCGGCTTCCCCGCCGGCTGGTACACGGGCGCCCCGACGCCCGGCGAGCTCGGTCCGGCGGTCATCGCCGGGCACGTCGACTGGACCGGTCCCGGGGTGTTCTACGACCTGCACACGCTCGTCGCCGGCGACGAGGTCCGGGTGGAGCGCACGGACGGCAGCACGGCGGTGTTCCGCGTCACCAAGGTCGAGGAGTACCGCAAGAGCGCGTTCCCGACCGACGAGGTGTACGGCGACATCGCCTTCGCCGGGCTGCGGCTGATCACCTGCGGCGGCTCGTTCAACAAGCGCACCGGCCACTACGAGGACAACATCGTCGCGTTCGCGGAGCTCGTCGGCTGAGTCGCTGCGGCAGCGCCGGGCACGACGACGCCGCCGCCGCTCGACGTGCAAGCGGACGGCGGCGCCGGGGTCGCGTCAGTCGGCGATGTGCGCCACGAGACGGCCGACGACCTTGCCCTGGTGGAGCCTCTCGATGCCGTCGGGGATCTCGTCGAACCCGATGATGGTGACGACCGGCTTGAGGTCACCCGAGCCGATCAGCTCGTAGACAGCCGCGATGTCCTCCTTGGTGCCGCCCATCGAGCCGAGCAGCTGCGCCTTGTTGAGGATGAGGTCGCGGATGTCGAGCGTCGTCTCGAGCCGGCCCATCCCGACCTGGACGACCCGTCCGTCGAACCGGATCGCCTTGAGCGCACCGGCCGTCGTCGTGCCGAACCCCGCGTAGTCGACGATCAGGTCGAACCCCTGACCGGCCCACTCGCTGACGTCCGACACGACCGACGTCACGCCGAGCTCCTTGGCCAGCGTCCACACCCCTTCGTTCTTCTCGGCGACGTGGACCTCGGCACCCTTGAGGACGGCGACGCGCGCGCCGATCTGACCGAGACCACCGAGCCCGATCACGCCGACCTTCATGCCGGGCTTGAGGTCGCCGCGCACGACCATCGCCTGGTAGGCGGTCATCCCGGCGTCCGTCCCGAGCGCCGCCATCTCGAAGCTCAAGGCGTCGGGCATCGGGACGAGGTCGCCCGCGAGCACGCGGTGCTTGTAGGTGAACCCGCCGTCGCGTCCGTAGCCGGGCGCGAGCGCGCTCGCCGTCGGGCACACGCCCACGCGGTCGCCGAGCTTGACGTCCGTGACGCCCTCGCCGAGCGCCGTCACGACGCCGGCGATCTCATGACCGATGGTGATCGGCCGGTTGGGGATGATCGCGAGCCAGCCGGGGTCGGTCATGGCCCCGACGTCGGAGTGGCACAGGCCCGCAGCCTTGATGTCGAGCACGACCTCGCCCGGACCGGGGGTCGGCTCGGGTACCTCGTTGAGCACGAGGGGCTCGTTGGTCATCGTGAACTGCCATGCCTTCATGGGTGCCTCCGGGTTCGCTGTGCGCACGACGATGTACGGCGGCGCCCATGCTGCAGCGCCGTAGCGCGTGCCGTTGCCGGCACGTGGTCCTCCCACCTTCGTCGCGGTCCAGAGGGGTCCAACGGGACCTTGGTCCCAGTTCTTCACCGCGCCGGAGGCCCTGCGGGGTGAGCTCCCGGGACCTCGGTCCGGGTCAGGGGCCCTGCGGGAGGGCTCTGCCCGGGGTCTCTGGTGCAGTCGTCCGGCTAGAAGACGTCGACCGTCGCGTCGATCGCGCCCTGGAGGACGACGAGGTTGAGGATCGTGATCACGATCTTCGCTGCCCCCAGGAGCGCGAGGGCCCACCAGAGCACGCGCGTCGGGACGTCGACGGGGCGCACCGCCAGGACCGTGACCAGCCCGGCCACCACGACGGTCGTCACCACCATGTACCCCGGGGTGGACCCGAGCAGCGCCTGACCGGCCGCCGACAACGGGTTCGCCTCCCGGATGCCGTCGACGTGACCGACGGCGGACGTCGTCAGCATGTCGCCGACCGCCCCGGCGATCGAGCACCGCGACAGGCTGCGCCGCCAGCTCGGCCGTACCCACGACGCTCGGGTCCGGCCCACCCACGCGCGCAGCGTCGGGCTCGGCAGCGACACCTCGGTGTCGGTGCTCGGCGTCTGGAGCTCGGTGGAGTCGATACCCGTCCCGTTCGGCACCGGACCGACGGTGATGAGGGTTGTGGATCATCGTCCCGTCGTCGAGAAGTGCTGGTAGTCGGTCGGGGACGCCCAGTACCCGCCCCACTGCCACCCCGCGTCGGCGAACGCCCGCACGACGGCGTCGTCCGCGTGCACGACGCCGGGCAGGTCGGGGCGCGCAGCGAAGGGCTTGCCCGCGACGGGCAGCACGAGGCTGCCGCGGACGTACGGGTTCTCGACCGGGTCGAGGTCGAGGGCCCGGCCGTAGGCGTGCTCGGACCAGCCGGTGCCACGGGTGATGGCCCGGCAGTTGAAGGCGGAGGTGTTGTCGGCGGCCATGGAGGCGTCGTCGCTGCCTCCGAAGTCGTCGACGAGCCGCATCGACCGGATCGGGTAGCCCGCGGCGAACAGGGCGCGGAAGACCCCGACGACGCCGTCGGCGAGATCCGCGTGAACGACGAGCTCCCCGGTGGCGACCGCGCCGTCGAACGTCACGTGGCTGACGGTGACGTAGCGCAGGTCCGCGACGGGGACCGGGCACCCGGGACGCCACGACGTCGGGGTCATCCGCGCTGCGAGCTCGGGGGTGATCGGGCCGGTCGTGGAGGTGAAGAGCGGTGCCGCAGCCGGGGGTGCGGGCGCCGGTCCGGCGGACGCGGGCACGGACACGGTCGGGACAGGCGTGGTCGGTGCTGACGTCGTCGGCGTCGCCGTCGGCCCAGCCACGACGACGCCCGTCGACCCGTCCGAGGTCGTCGCTGCGACGCCCGGTCCGGTCGTCGTCGTGCACGCGGCGAGGCTGCCCGCGAGCGCGAGGGCGGTCGCGCTGGCCAGGAGCCGTCGTCGGCCGGGTCGTCGCACCCCAGCAGTATCGAGGCGACCCGGGCCACCTGCCTGACGTCAGGTGAGGAGTAGCGTCCGCACGGTGCGCAGGCTCACCCCGTCGAACGTCGTGCTGATCGGTCTGACCAGCATGTTCGTCGACCTGAGCACCGAGATGGTCTACCCCATCGTGCCGCTGTTCCTGACGGCGACCCTCGGGGCGACCCCGATGGTCGTCGGCGTCATCGAGGGGATCGCGGAGAGCCTCGCGTCCCTGCTCAAGGCGTTCAGCGGCTACGTCGGCGACGTCTACCAGCATCGCAAGCGGCTGACGTTCCTCGGGTACTCGGGCTCCGTCGTCTACAAGGTGCTGCTGCTCGTGGCCGGCTCCTGGGGCGGCGTGCTCGTCGCGCGGGTCGTGGACCGCGTCGGCAAGGGGATCCGGACGGCGCCGCGGGACGCCCTGATCGCTCAGTCGAGCGACCCGAAGAAGCTGGGCGGCTCGTTCGGTCTCGCCAAGATGCTCGACATGGCCGGCTCGTCGGTCGGTGCGCTCCTCGCCGTCGTCGTCGTCGGCACGGGGATCGCGTACCGCGAGGCGTTCGCGTGGTCGATCGTCCCGGCAGTCCTCGGCATCCTCATCATCCCGGCCGTCCGTGAGAAGCGCGTCCCGCTGCCCGACGGCCCCCGCACGAACCTCCTCGGCGTCCACCTCGGGCTGCGGCTGCGGCTGTACCTGGTCGCCGTGCTCGTCTTCTGCATCGGCAACTCCTCGAACGCGTTCCTGCTGCTCAAGGCCTCGGCCCGCGGCTTCTCAGCGACCCAGGTGATGCTGCTCTACCTGGTCTTCAACGTCACGGCGTCCGTCCTCGCGATCCCGGCCGGCCGCTTCTCCGACCGGTTCGGCCGCAGGTCCGTCCTGGTCGCCGGCTACCTGCTGTCGGGACTCGTGTACCTCGGGTTCGCCGCGATCACGTCGCAGCCGGCCGTGGTGGGACTGTTCGCCGCGTACGGCGCGTGCACCGCATTCCTCAGCGGTGCCGAGCGCGCCTTCATCGCCGAGGCCGCGCCGTCGCACCTGCGGGGCACCGTGCTCGGCATCTACGGCACGCTCCAGGGCATCGGGCTGCTGCTCGCCTCGATCATCGCGGGCGCCCTGTGGGACGGCGTCGGCTCGGACGCACCGTTCTGGTTCGGCGGGGCGCTCGCCCTGCTGGCCGCCGCGGCCGTGTCGGCGATCCTCGACCCCCGGGTGCGTCGCCGGATCCGATCGCCTAAACCAGCCCAGAGCGAGCCCCTGCGCCCATAAGGTGTCGGGAGTCCTGTGCGCGCGCTGTACGCGTCGGGACGACACACTGCCCCTCCTGACTCGGAGAACCGCCATGAGCTTCCAGACCCCGCCGCCGCCCGGCAGCTACCCCTCGGCGCCCCAGCCCGGCGGCTACCCCTCGGCGCCCCAGCCCGGCGGCTTCCCCTCGGCGCCCCAGCCCGGCGGCTTCCCCTCGGCGGCCCCGGCCGCATGGGACGCGCCGGCCTTCCAGGGCCCGCCGCCCAGCACCGTCGTCAACGCCTTCCGGCTGATCCTCGTCCAGGCTGCGCTCGGCCTGGTCAACATCGTGGTGGCGCTCTTCACGGCGGACGCGATCAAGGAGCAGGTGCTCAAGGCCAACCCGTCGTTCGACCAGTCCCTCGTCGACACCACCGTCGCCGTGGCCATGGGCACCGCCGTCGTGTTCGGCGTCATCGGCATCGTCGTGTGGACCCTGCTCGCGTTCAAGGTGCGCGCCGGCAAGAACTGGGCGCGCATCGTGACCTTCGTGTTCGCCGGCCTGGGCCTGCTCAGCGGCCTCGCGTCGTTCGTGCAGCCCGCCTCCGCCATCAGCCACGTCCTGGCGCTGGTGGCGCTGGCCATCGACATCGCGCTCATCGTGCTGCTCACCCGCGGCCCGAGCGCGGAGTACTTCCGCCGCACGGTCTAGGTCGCAGCCGACCCGCACGCATCACCCAGAACGCCCCTTCTCGCCCGCGAGGAGGGGCGTTCTGTGTCATGGCCCCGCGCCGCTGCGGCTCGTCCCCTCGACGGGGTGGACGATCGTGCGGCATGGTGGGCGGAGCACCGAGTCGTGTGAGCGCTGCGTCGCCCTGCGATCGTCAACGAGCTGGCCCCCGGGGCCGGAGGGGCAGGCACGTCGACATGACCACGGAGATCGTCGGTACCCAGGCCATCGAGAATGCCGCCGTCGCGTTCGTCATCGACCGCGAGACGCAAGCCGGCCGCGAGCCGATCGACACCCGCTACGTCGACTCGACGCCCGCCGACGTCATCAGCAGCGACCGGCTCATCGAGGTCAAGGGCTACAGCGACACCAGCCGCGGCAACGACCTCTGGCTCGAGACGCCCCAGGCACAGGCAGCCGTCTCCCGCGGCAACTTCCACCTGTACCTCGTGGAGAACGTCCACCAGGGCGACCCGGCGCTGTTCAGGCTCCTCGACCTCCACGGCGAACAGCTGCGCCGACTCATGACCCGCGCGGTCGAGCGCAGCTACGTCACGGTCCCGTGGCCCGAGGCCGAGTACGACGCGCTGAGCGCCATCGACACGGCTGACATCCCCGAGCACCCCGTGCCCGAACCGCGGTGATCGCTGTCCCGGCGGTGCGGTGACACTGCCGGACCGCCGGACTCAGCGCACGCTACGTCCGGCCAGCCGCGTCCGCGTACCACTGGGCGAACGGGACTCCTGGGTCGCCCGCTCGACGACGCAGTGCGGAGCGTCGGAGATGCACGGGGCGCAGGTCCACCCAGCTGGCCCGCCGCAGGCCCGGGACACCGTCGGGCACGCGCACGTAGTCGCGGCGCCCACCTCGGTCCTGCGACGTGAATCGCGCGACGGTGCAGGTGCGACCGCCGACCGCGAGCACCAGCACCGGCCGGTCCTTGCTCCCCGTGCCGTCCTCGAACGGGACGTCGGCGAACCAGATCTCCCCGGCCCGCGGCCTGCGCTTCCGGCGACGCCACGCCGCCCGGATGACGGCGAGCGCGAACGCGACCGACGCGGCCGCGGCCCACCACAGGTCTTCGTGCCCCTCGAGCAGGGCCTCGACGTCAGGCAGCACGTCTGGCGCGCTCAGCCTTCGGTCACCAGGCAGCCGAACCGCGTCGACGCAAGCTCCACGTAGAACGGCGAGTCCACCGAGCACAGCCCCGCGTCGGTGACGATCTCCGCGATCACGTAGTCGTGCGAGGACGAGCACGCCACGGGCTCGAGCATCGCTGCGCCGTCATCGCCCGTGGTGTCGTTCCAGCAGCCGCCGATCGCCTCGGACCCCGCGATGGGGCTCGCGTCCGGCTTGTGGGTGATCTGGACCAGCGCGGTCACGCCGACGGCCACGCACAGAACGAGCGCGCCGACGACGACGACGCGGCCGACCGGGTGCGCCCGCGAGTCGTCCGAGCGCGCCGCCCGGTAGGCGCCGAGTGCCCGCCAGAAGAAGAGCACTCCCACGATCATGCCGCCGGTCCAGACCGTCCCCCCGGACCGGGACCGGGCAGCCAGGATCGCCGAGCCCGCTCCCAGCAGGAAGGCCGCGACGCCGATCAGGAACAGCGTCCAGGCCGTGCGTCCGGTCGCCACGACGTTGTCGGCGGCGACCGACGCCGGGGTGACGGCGGACGAGCCCCGCACGGACCTCGGGTCCCAGGCAGGCACCGAGGGGTCGGCGAACCCGACCGGCGGCACGTATGCCTCACCGGGCTCGGGAACCCAGAAGGACCAGCCCTCGGGTGCGGCCGGCCACGCCAGCTCGGGCTGCCATCCCGCGGGTGGCTCCCAGCCGACTGGTGGGCTCGGCCAGCTGGGTGGGGCGTTGTACCGCATGGCGGGGTCCTCGCTGTCGCAGGTCGTCGTGACGGGCGCCCGCGGCCTGATCAGGTGCCAGATCGGTCCGATCAGCGGGTACTTGATCATGGCGTGCCCGGCTCGCCTGCGTGGCCGGTTCGGCCGACGGACCTCGGTGCAGTCGGTCGGCCGAACCGGCTACAGACCGGTCAGGCGTCGACCGCGTCGTGCTCGCGGGGGCCGCCCAGACGCCGGACGAACGGCGCACACCCGACGGCGACGAGCGCCACGCAGCCACCGAGGACGAACGCGTGCTGCGTCCCGACGGTCAGGGCCCGTGCCGCACCTCCGGCGGCTGCAGCGGCGCCGACCGTCATGGCGGTGACGAGCAGAGCGGTGCCCGCTGCGCCGGCGAGCTGCTGCAGCGTGTTCATGATCGCGGTGCCGTGACCGTAGAGGTGGCGCGGCAGCGCGCTCAGGGACACGGTCATCAGCGGGGTCATGAGCATGGCCATCCCGATGCAGAACACGACGTGCATGGCGATGACCAGCGTGAGCGACGTGCCCGGGTCGACCGTGCTCAGCAACCACTGGCCCGCGGCCAGCAGGATCGCGCCCGGGATGACGATCGGGCGCGGGCCGACGGCGTCATACAGGCGACCGATGAACGGCGACAGCACGCCCTGGACCAGACCGCCGGGCAGGAGCACGAGGCCCGTGGTCAGGACGCTGACACCCAGGCCGGCCTGGAGGTAGAGGGGCAGGACCACGACGGTGCCGAGCATCGTCGCCATCGCGACCATCACGATGACGACCGAGATCCGGAAGGTGGGGATGGCGAACGGACGAAGGTCCAGCAGTGCCGACCCGGTCTGCTGCAGGCGCACCTGGCGTGCGACGAACACCGTCACGGCGGTCGCGCCGACCACGAGTGCCGCGATCGGTGCCCAGCTGCCGTCGAGCAGGGTCCCCACGGAGGCGAGCCCGTACACGAGTCCGCCGAAGCCGAGTGCCGACAGCGCGACGGAGGCGACGTCGAGGCGCGGTGCGAGGGTCTCGTTCGTGGTCCGGATGAGGACGAGGCCGACGACGAGGATCAGGACGCCGATCGGCACGATGAGCCCGAACAGCCAGCGCCAGCCGAGCGACCCGACGACGACGCCGGAGACGGTGGGCCCGATCGCCGGGGCCACGGAGATGACGACGGAGTTGAGGCCCATGACCATCCCCCGCTTGGCCACCGGGACGGAGGTCAGGGTCGTCGACATGAGCAGCGGGAGGATGATCGCGGTGCCGCAGGCCTGCACGACGCGGGCCAGCAGCATCACGCCGAAGCCGGGCGCGATCGTCGCGAGCGCCGAGCCGACGACAAACATCAGGATCGCTGCGGTGAACAACGTGCGGGTGGTGAAGCGCTGCAGCAGGTAGCCGGTGGTCGGGATGACGACGGCCATGGTGAGCATGAACCCGGTCGTGAGCCACTGAGCGGTGCCCGCTGCGACGGAGAAGTCGCCCATGAGCCGGGGCAGCGCGACGCTGAGCACCGTCTCGTTGAGGATCATCATGAGCGCTGCGACCACGAGCACAGCGATCACCTGGGTGACGCTCCGGGTGACCCTCTCCGTCTCCACGGCCGGCGGCCACGCGTCGGTCGGGAGCTCCTCGCGGAGCAGTGCGTCAGTCATGGGATCTTCTTCCTGGGAGGTGAGGTCACATGGTGTCACACTGTGCCACCATGGCAACGACTGCCATCTGCGTGGCCATGGTCACATCACGCCCCGTGCTAGGAAGGACCGCATGGACGACGACGCCCCCCGCGACCTGCGCGCTCGGCGCCAGCTCGACACGCACCACGACATCCACCAGGCCGCCCTCGAGCTGTTCGAGGAGCAGGGTGTCCGGCCCACGACCGTCCAGCAGATCGCTGCCCGGGCCGGCGTCTCGCCCCGCACGTTCTTCCGGTACTTCAGCTCGAAGGAGCAGGCCGCCCTGCCCGGACAGCGCCGTCTGCTCGAGGCGATCGACGCCCTCGAGGTCTCAGCCTCCGACCCCCTGACCGCGGTCATGCGAGCGGTCGAGACCATGGCCGAGGTCGCGATGGGCGGCGGGATCGACCCCACGCTGGACGAGGACCGTCGCGTCGCGCGACTGCTGTCCCGCGAGCCCGACCTCCAGGCCCTCGCCGCCGCGCAGGAGATCGAGCTGACCACGCACCTGCGCACCCGGCTGGCGGCCCAGCTCACCGACCGCGACCCGCTGGCCGTCCTGCTCCTGGCGGAGGTGGCGGTCGCCGTGTGGCGGACGTCCTGGCTGCGGTGGGGCGAGCTCGCGGTCGCGGGCGACATCGGGGACCCGCTCGAGATGTACCGCCGCAGCCGCGAGGAGCTGCGGCGGCTCATCTCCTGACGTCGGCGCTGCTAGCTCGGGACCGTCTCGCCCTTCGCCGCGACGTGCCGGCCGCCGATGTACCCGAACGTCATGGCCGGCCCGATCGTGGAGCCCGGGCCGGGGTACGTGCGGCCCATGACGGAGGCTGACGTGTTGCCCGCCGCGTACAGGCCCTCGATGACGGAGCCGTCCTCCCGGAGCACGCGCGCGTGCTCGTCGGTCAGCAGACCGCCCTTGGTACCGAGGTCGCCGGGCCAGACCTTGACGGCGTAGAACGGCCCCTTGCTGACGGCGCCCAGGTTGGGGTTGGGCTTGACCCGCGGGTCGCTGTAGACCCGGTCGTAGGCGCTGTCGCCGCGGTGGAAGTCCTCGTCGACGCCCGTCCGGGCGAACTCGGCGAAGCGGGACGCGGTGCGGTGCAGGCCGTCGGGTTCCACGCCGATCTTGCCGGCGAGCTCAGCGAGCGTGTCGGCCTTGGTGAAGAACCCGGACTGGATCATCTTCTTCGGGGTCATGCCGGGCAGCGCCATGCCGAACGGGTACCAGCGGCGGTGGTGCGAGTCGATGATCAGGTAGGCCGGGATGGCGCTGACCTTCGCGTTGCGCTCGTACTGGTCGTGCCCGGCGTCGACGTACGACTCGGACTCGTTCATGAACCGCTCGCCGGCCGAGTCGACGATGAAGCCGTGCGGCAGCGAGCGCTCGGCGAGGTGGAACCCGGCGGAGCCGTTCGCGTTGAGGACCGACGGCCCCCACCACGCGTCGTCCATCAGGGCGAGCGTCGCGCCGACCGCCACGCCCGCGTTGATCGGGGTGCCGATGTCGCCCGGGTTCGCGCTCGTCCAGGTCGTGGTGATGGGGTGCGGGTGGTACTTCTGCCGCATCTCGTCGTTGTGGGCGAACCCGCCGGCGGCGAGCATGACGCCCTGGCGGGCGCCGATCCGCATCCGCGTGCCGTCCTTGTCGACGACGACGCCGACGACGGCCCCGTCGGCGGTGATGAGCTCGACGAGCGGGCTGCTGAGCCAGACGTCGATGTCGCGCTGCAGAGCCAGGTAGAGCAGCTGGCCCATCAGGCTGTTGCCCAAGCCGACCTTCTTCTGACCGATCAGGAGCGGGAGGATCGTCTGGACGCCGACGACGTTGGCCGCCGTGAGGAAGCCCTTGAGGGTGCGGAACGACAGGTTGATCGCCCCGACCTCCGAGGTGTGCGCGGCCATCGGGATGAGACCGCGGACCTTGCCGGCCCAGGGGCCGAGCTTCTTCACGTTCCAGCGCTCCCCCTCGATGCCGCGGCCGATGGGGGTGCCGCCCGGCTTCTCCGGGTAGTAGTCGGAGTAGCCGCGCGCGTAGACGAACTTCATGCCGAGGCCGCGCAGGAACGAGACCATCTCGGGTCCGTTGCGCAGGAACGCGTCGCGGCGCTCGGGCGAGCTGGCCGGTCCGACGTCGCCGATGACCGTGTCCATGTAGGTCCGGGCCTTCTCGTACGAGTCCTCGACGCCCGCCTCGCGCATGACGGGGTTGTTCGGGATCCACAGGCCGCCGCCGGACATCGCCGAGGACCCGCCGTAGAGCTCGGTGCTCTCGAGGACGAGCGGCTCCTTGCCGGACTCCCTGACCGCGAGCGCCGTCGTCATCGCAGCCGAACCTGAGCCGACCACGACGACGTCGACGACCTTGTCGAACTTCTCCATCACACTTCTCCCTCGACGTCGAGTGCCGCCGGGAAAGCGGACACCGGCGTCCGTTTCAGCGTACTGGTCGCCACCCGAACCGACCAGCAGCCGCGGCCCGCGTCCGGCCACTCGGCTACGCTCACGGCGTGAACCAGCGGCGGGACGCACGGCGCAACCGCGCCCGGCTCATCGCCGCCGCCGCCGAGGTGTTCCGCGAGGACGGCGCCGGCGCCCCCCTCGACCGCGTCGCCCAACGGGCCGACGTCGGCCGCGGCACCCTCTACCGCCACTTCCCCGACCGCGGCGCGCTCATCGCCGCCGTGCTCGAGATGCGGATGGACGCGCTCGAGCGGTACGCCGCCACCTATGCCGGCGACGACCTCGTCGAGCACCTCCTGGTCGCGATCTGCCGACTGCAGCTCGACGCGCCCGGCCTCTTCACCGCGGTCCGCGCGACCGCCGAGCCGCAGGCGACGCTCGAGGCCGTCGTCGTCCAGGCGCAGGCGCTGCTCTCCGGTGCGCTCGACCGGGCGAGCCGAGCGCACGCGGTCCGCGACGACGTGACCCTCGCGGACGTGCTCCTCGCCATCGCCATGTTCGACGGCGTGATCTCGCTCCAGTCGCAGGTGCCCGGCGACGAGCCGGTGGAACGCGCCCTCACGATCGTGCTGCGGGGCTGCGCAGCCGCGAACGCACCGAGCTGCCTGTCCCGGACCCCGCCCTGCACCTGCCGACCGCCCTCGAACTGAGCGCGGACTGAGACCCCGGCCGGCTGCTCAGGCCGGACGAGCCGGTTCCCGCCCGGGTCTCGCCAGGCGCCCGCGCCGCGCAGTACCGTCGAACCTCGATTCGCCTGTGTCCGCACCGCACCGTGACGGAGGTTGATCCATGTCGTTCCAGGCGGACCTCGACGCGATCGAGGAGCGGACCGGTCTGACACCCCGCCAGCTCGTCGAGCTCGCCCACGCCAAGGGCTTCGACGAGCCGAGCGCCAAGGCCGGTGACGTCGTCGCGTGGCTCAAGGAGGACTACGACGTCGGCCGCGGCCACGCCATGGCCCTGTGGCACGTCATCAAGAACGGACCGCAGATCAGCACCAAGCATGTCGGCACGACCGGCACCCACAGCGACGAGTCGGACACGCCGTGGCTCGACGGCAAGGTGACGCGACCGCAGGCGTAGCCGAATGAGCACGGAGCCGGCCGAAGGCATGGCCGGCCGACGGACGCGTCAGTCCGGCGCGCCCGGCACCTCGACCGCGACCCGCTCGATCCGCCTGTCCGGGATCAGCCACATCGCCGCGACGGCGACATACAGGATGTAGGACAGCGGCGTCCACACGAACGCCGCGCCGATGCCCAGCGCGTACAGCACCGGCGAGACCTGCCCCTTGCGGTCTCGCCCGACGGCCCGTGCGAGCACCCCGCCGGTCCCGCCCTCGCGGACGATCATCCGGGTCAGCGCGAAGTAGGCGATCGCTGCCATCAGGAGGATCACCCCGTAGAGCGCGGCCGGGGCCGCGGCGCCGTGGCTCTCGCCGAGCCAGCTCGTCGAGAATGGGATGAGCGAGAGCCAGAACAGCAGGTGCATGTTCGCCCACATGATCGGGCCCGAGACGTGCTCGGCCGTGCTCATGAGGTGGTGGTGGTTGTTCCAGTAGATCGCGATGTACACGAAGCTGAGGACGTAGCTGAAGAGCACCGGGACGAGGTGGGCGTCGACGAGGTCGCCGAACGTCGCGGCGTGCCCCTCCTCGAACGCCGGCACGCGCAGCTCCAGCACCATGATCGTGATGACGATGGCGAGGACGCCGTCGCTGAACGCTTCCAACCGGCTCGTGCGCATGGCGCCGACTATCGCCGATGGGCGCGCCGTCGTCCAGGTGTCCGGGCGAGCCCGCGGGTGCCCGCTTCGCCCCCACGGGCGGACGCCCGTGGGTACTGTCTCGTCATGGCACGGGGCGGCGAGATGCAGGAGGTCGAGCTGCTCGACGGCTCGGACGACGGCGTCGGCCACCCGCCCGACGTCGGCGCACAACCCGACGCGACCGGGCGGACGCGCGTCGGACGCCGTTGGCTGATCGTCGGCGCCGCGGTCGTGGCGGTGTCCCTCGGTCTGGCGCAGTGGGTCGTGACCGCGCGTGAGAGTGCAGCCGTGGCCCGGCTCGCGCAGGTCCCCGGCGTGCTCTCCCCCGTCGACGAGAGCTTCGCCGTGGTGCGGCGGGTCCCGGCCGCCGACGCGGCGGAGGTGTTCGGCGTCCCCGGTGCGGGGCTCGAGCGTGCCGAGGACGGTTCGCAGAGCTACACGTGGGTCGACCCGGCGGACGGACCCCGCTGGACCGCGGAGCTGCTGGGCCCGAACGACGCCCTCGCGGGCGCGCAGAACGTCTGGGGTGGGACCAGCTGCCAGACCGACAACGCGCCCACGACCGACCTCAGCACATCGCGCCGGGTCGTGTGCCTCGTCACCGACGGCGGGTTGCCCTTGGAGGACGGCCGCAGCCGCGCGGCCGTCCCTGCGACGACGCGCGAGGTGATCGTCCTGTCAGCCACGGACGGCGCGGTCGAGGCGCAGTGGCCCCTCGAGCGCGGGCAGTCCATCGCACTGCTGCCTGCCGACATCGTCGTCGTCGGCTCGCTGACAGCGGACTCCAGTGACGTCACCGCCTTCGACCTGCTCACCGGCGAGGAGCGATGGACGCACGAGGCGCACCTCATGACCACGACGGGCTACGCCGAGGGCGGCATGGGGATCGACGTCTTCCGGGCCGGAGACCTCGTCGGCTACTCGACGCCCGAAGGCCGCCTCACGCTCCTGTCCGCGGGTGGCGACGTCGTGCGGGACGACCTCGGCTACCAGGGCGACGTCGGCTCGAGCTGGATGACCGACCCCGCCACCGGTGCGCTGGCCGTCCAGTCGCACACCCGCGACGGGAAGTCCCACATGACCGTCCTCGCTGCGGACGGCGACCCGGCCGGGGATCTGACGGTCGACGGGCAGATCGTGTTCGCGTCCGTCGACGACGGCAGCGTGCCGGGCCTGAGACTCAGCTACGACACGGCGCTGCACGCCTGGGACACCGGCACGAGGGCCGCCCGGTGGTCGCACGACGCGTACCAGACGACCCGGGCACTCGTCCTGCGCGGGACCGTCTACGCCGCGACCGCCCGGGGCATCGTCGCGCTCGACGGCGCGACGGGCGAGCTCCTGTGGAGCCGTGAGGGCGACGACACCCTCATCCCGGGAACGCTGTTCACCGACGGCCGGCACGTCCTGCTCGCACCCGACACGTCCAGCACGGGCAAGCCCGCGGTGCTCATCGCCTACGACCCGGTCAGCGGCGACGAGATGTTCCGGGTGCAGTATCCCGACGGCATCAGCCCGCTCGGCGAGGTGAACCGGCGGATCCTGGGGTACGACGCGGCCGCCGACGAGTACGTGCTGCTCGGCTGAGCTGCCCGGCTGAGCTGCCCGACGCCGGTTGCTCGGCCCGTTGACGCCCGTGCAGAGCCAGGCATTTCGCCCAGACCGTCACTATTCCGGCGCGCATGTCGGTGGGACGCTGGATGACTGCTCCACTCCGAGAGAGGGTGCGTCGACATGGAGATCTCCCGACGTCGTCTGCTGCAGGCCGGTGCGGTTCTCGGGGCGGGGCTCGTTGCCCCGATCCGATGGAGCACGGGCGCCAGAGCCTCCGCGCCAGCCGGCATGACCTTGTTCACCGAGCAGCTCCCGACGCTCGGGGCGCTCGGCGCCGTCGATGCCACCTCGGGCGGCAGCGCGACCCTCACCATGGTCAGCGCGCTGCACAGCTTCCATGCGGCCCTGCCGCCGACCCCGACCTTCGCCTACCGGGCCGCCGGGGGGTCCCAGACGTACCTCGGGCCGGTGATCGTGGCCCGGCAGAACGTGCCGTTCAACCTCGAGGTGCGCAACGACCTGGGCACGCATCCGTTGGCCTTCGCCATCGACCCTGCCCTGGTGCCGGCGGGTTCGGACGACGCCGCGCACCCGCGCACCGCAACCCACCTGCACGGTGGCAACACGACGGTGGCCTTCGACGGCGGCCCCCTCGAGACGTTCACGCCCGGCAGCTCGTACGTCTACGAGTACGGGAACACGCAGGAGGCCGCGGGCCTCTGGTATCACGACCATGCCCTGGGGATCACCCGCCTCAACGTCTACGCCGGCCTGGCCGGGGGGTACCTCCTCCGGGACGGCTACGACACCGGTGACGGCACCCTCCTCCCGGCGGGGACCTACGAGGTTCCGCTCGTCCTGCAGGACCGCATGTTCAACCCCGACGGCACGCTGGCCTACCCCGCGAACGAGAACCCGACGACGCCGCGACCGTGGGCACCCGAGTTCTTCGGGGATGTCGCGGTCGTCAACGGCAAGGCCTGGCCGAATCTGGACGTCGACCGGGGCAAGTACCGGTTCCGGGTCTACAACGGCTCGAACGCGCGGTTCTACGACCTCAAGTTCGTGGCGGGCGACGCGGCCCTCTCGTTCTTCCAGATCGGAACCGACGGCGGCCTGCTGAACGCGCCGGTGAGGCTCAACTCCCTGCTCCTCGGCCCCGGGGAGAGGGCCGACGTCGTCGTGGACTTCGCTCCCCTGCTCCCCGGCACCAAGGTCGTCATCACCACCAAGGCCCGCGTGCCGTTCCCTGACGGCCCGCGGGCCGCTCGGCGCGGCGGCGTGCCGCTGACGCAGATCATGCAGTTCACGGTCGGTACGTCGCAGGGGTGGACCGCCCCGCTGCCGGCGACCCTGCGCAGCGCCCCGATCACCTCGCTCACGGACCTGGTCCCGGCGCAGCGCCGCACCATGACTCTGGTGGAGATCCTCGACGAGGCGGATGCCCCGCAGATGGCCCTGCTCAACAACCGCGAGTTCGGCTCTCCTGACTACGCCCTTGCCCCCGTCGCGTCGAACACGCTCGAGCAGTGGGACCTGGTGAACACCACGGGTGACGCGCATCCGATCCACCTGCACTTCACCCAGTTCCAGGTGCTGAACCGGCAGCGGTTCGACGTGGACGGCTACGTAAAGGCGACCTACGGGGACGACGACCTCACTCCGGGTTCGGGCCCCTACCTGCCCCCGGGGATCTGCCCGCCTGTTGACGGGTTCCTCATCGGCTCTCCGAAGGAGCCGCCGTCGAACGAGCGGGGCTGGAAGGACACGGTGAGGGCCATGCCCGGCGAGGTGACGCGCATCCGCGTGCCCTTCGGGGCGACGGTCCCCGGTGCGACGGGCCCGCTCGCGATCGGTGCCTCCCACACCGGGGAGTACGCGTGGCACTGCCACATCCTCGAGCACGAGGACAACGACATGATGCAGCGCTACGTCATCGTCTGAGCGACGCAGGCCCAGGCGACCGGACCGATCTCAGGTCGGGCGGGCTCGCCGCGTCGCCGACGATCGAGGGCCGCCCCGCGTGGCACCGCCACCGCGGGACGGCCCCGGCGATCGCTGCTCCTAGACGCTCGCGGGCGCGTCCGCGAGATCGACGCCCGCGCGGGATGCGACCACCTTGATGAGCGCCGAGGCGTTCTCCGAGCCGTAGCCACGCTCGACCGCCTCGGTCAGCACTCCCTCGACCTCATCGGTCCCGGGCACCGGCACGTTGAGGGTCCCGGCGAACGACTGGATGAGCCGCGCGTCCTTGAGCATGAGGTCGAGAGCGAACGAGGGCGAGTAGTCGCCGGCGAGCACGCCCGGCCCGACTCCGTCGAAGATCGGCGACTTGAAGTCGGTCACGTGCAGGACGTCGAGCACCCTGTGCAGGTCCAGTCCGGCCGCCCGGCCGAGCGACAGGGCCTCACCCAGGGCCTCGAGCTGTGCGGCCACCACGAGGTTGCCGACGAGCTTCATGCGCGCACCGGAACCCTGCGGGCCCATGTGGTGCACCGTCTCGCTGACGGCCTCGAAGACGGGCTTCACGCGCTCGAACACCGCGGCGTCGCCGCCGACGACGACCCAGAGGCCACCGGCGGCCGCCTCACCCTTCGACCCGAACACCGGTGCGTCGAGGAACGGCACGCCGCGCTCGGCGAACGCCGCGGCCTCCTCGTCGGAGAGCGCGGGGCTGATGGTGGACATGTCCACCACGATCGTCTCGGGCCTGACCGAGGCGAGCAGACCGTCCTGGCCGAAGACGACAGCGCGTACGGCGGCGTCGTCGGACAGGCAGTACAGGACCATCTCCCGACCCTCGACGGCCTCGGCGATGCTCGACGCCACGCGCACACCCTCGAGACCCTCGGCCCGTGCGGGGTTGCGGCTCCAGACGGTGACGTCATGGCCGGCACGCGCGAGGTTCGCGGCCATGCCGCGCCCCATCGTGCCCAAGCCCAGGTAGGCGATCGATGACATGGCTGCTCCTCAGTTCTGGGTGACAGGCTGGGCGACCGCGGCCTGACCCGCGCGCCAGGACTCGAGGAACCGCAGGAAGGCGGTCGCTCCCGGGTCCTGCAGGCCGATGCTGCGTTCCTGGAGCCAGGACGCACGGCCCCGGCGAGACTGCAGACCGGTGGTCTCGATCACGGCGCGCTCGGCCCCGGCGATGGCGCTCGCGAGACCAGCGGTGGCGTCCTGGGCTGCGGCGAGCGCGTCGGCGGCGGGCATGATCGCGTCGAGGATCGTCTTGTCCCCGACCTGCGTCTTGCCGCGCGCGGCGATGTTCTCGCCCCCGGCCCGGACGAACTGCGCCGCGGCGGCGACATCGACGTCGTCGAGACCCGCCCAGGTCTTGGACCCGGCGAGCAGACCGCCGGCGACGAGCGCGGCCATGGTCGACGGGTTCGCGTTGGCGAACGCCTTGGCGCACGTCTTGGCGATCTCGGCCGGCGTGGCGTCGTCGGACAGCGTCTCCAGCGCCTCGATCACCGCGCCGGCACCGAGCGAGACGGTGATGCCGAGATCCCCGTCACCGAGGGCCTGGTCCAGGTCGCGCAGCTCGTCGGCATAGCTGACGAGCTCTGTGAGGCTGCGCCGGATGGACTCGTTGAGCGCTGTGGACTTCATCGGTCACGCCTCCTTGAAGAACGGTGAGTTGGCTGGTGCCTGGAGGAGGCTCAGCCGTGCGTCGTCGAGCTTGAGCAGCGAGATGGACGCGCCGGCCATCTCCAGGCTGGTCGCGTACTCCCCGATGTAGTTCTTGGACACCTCCACGCCGAGGCCCGCGAGGATCTGGTAGACCCGGCGGTACAGGACGTAGAGCTCCTCGAGCGGGGTTGCGCCCATCCCGTTGACGAGCACGGCGACGCGGTCTCCGGACGCGAGCTCGAGGTCCTGGACGAGGGCGGCGACGAGGCGGTCGGCGATCTTGTCGGCAGTCTCGAGCGGTCCCCGGTGGAAGCCGGGCTCGCCGTGGATGCCGATGCCGACCTCCATCTCGCCGTCGGGCAGGTCGAAGCTCGGCTGCGCCGTCGTGGGCAGGATCGTCGGCGAGAGGCCGATGCCCATCGTCGCGGTGTGCTCGATCACGTCCTCGGCGATCGCGGCCACCTCCGCGAGGGAGTCGCCGCGCTCGGCCGCCGCGCCCGCCGCCTTGTAGGCGAAGATGATGCCCGCGACACCGCGGCGGTCGGCCTTGCGCTCCTTGGGCTGGCTGGCGACGTCGTCGCGGCCGACCACGGTGAGCGTCTCGATGTCCTCGAGCTCCGAGAGGTCCGCAGCGAGGTCGAAGTTGAAGACGTCTCCGCCGTAGTTGCCGTACAGGTACAGCACGCCGACACCGCCGTCGACGGCCTTGGTCGCTTCGAAGACCTGCTGCGAGCTCGGTGAGCTGAACACGTTGCCGATGGCGACGCCGGAGCACAGCCCGACACCGACGTAGCCCTTGAACAGGGGCAGGTGGCCCGAGCCGCCGCCGGTGACGATGCCGACCTTGCCGGCCACCGGTGCGTCCGCACGCACCATGATGCGGGGGTCGCTGCCGGGCGTCTTCACCAGGTCCGGGTGCGCGAGCAGGATGCCCTCGATCATCTCGTCGACGAAGCGTCCTGGCTCGTTGATGATCTTCTTCATGTCTTCCTCTGGATCTGTCCGTGGGTGGGGTTGGTGCGGGACGGGGCGGTTCAGGCCTGGACGGCGGCGGTGCCGACCGGGCGTCGTGCGATGCGTCTGCGCCGCCAGGTGACCTGGTCGGCGACCATGACCAGGATGAGGATCACGCCCTGGGCGATCGCGTACTCGTACGAGGACAGTCGGACGGCCGTGAAGCCGCTGGCCACGATCTGCAGCGTGAGGGTCGCGAGGACGACGCCGAACACGGTGGCGAAGCCGCCGGCCGGGTTGGTCCCGCCGAGGACGGCGATCACGATGACGAGCAGGACGTAGGAAGCGCCGTAGTCCGCCGACGCGGTCGGGTTGCGGGCGATGAACAGGATCCCCGCGACGCCGCCGAGCAGGCCCGCGACGAGGTAGGTGCTCATGAGGACCCGCCGGCTGTTGATGCCGGAGTACCGGGCGGCTACGGGGTTGGCGCCCTGGAGCTGGATCTTGAGCCCCAACGGGGTGCGGCTCACGAGCACTCCGACGGCGATCGCGATCACGACGAAGACGACGAACAGCATGGGGACACCGCCCACCGTCGCGTGGCCGATCGCCGTGAGCGAGTCGGGTGACCCGTACAACGTGCGACCGCCGGTCCAGGCGACTGCGATGCCGTTGTAGATCTGCATCGTGCCGAGGGTCGCGAGGATCGGGGTGATGCCGACCCGCGAGACGAGCAGGCCGTTGATCGCACCGCCCACGAGGCCGACGACGAGCCCGATCAGGACGAGCACCGGCATGAGCTGCTCGGCGCGCGCCGGGTCGCCGGCCGCGATGCTCGTGTAGAGCGTCGAGATCGTGATCGCGGAGAGGTTCGCGATCGACACGAGCGAGAGGTCGATGCCACCGGTCAGCATCGCGAGCATCATCGCGATGGCGATCACGCCGATCTCGGGCGAGGCGATGGCGATGTTCTGCATGTTCAGCGGGCTGAGGAACACCTGCGGCTTGAGGGCGGCGAAGACCGCGAACGCCACGACGACGAGGAGCATCATGCGCCCCGAGCCGCGGTTGACGTGCACACGGCTCAGCATCTCCGCGTAACGGTCCCCGACCTGCGCGTTGACCCGCTTGAGGGGGTTGTTGGACGTCGAGCTGTCGTTCACGCGGCCACTCCTTCCTCATCGTTGGCGCGCACTCGTCGCACCGAGCGCTTCGCAGAGACCGCTTGGACGCCGACGCCGATGATGAGCAGCAGGCCGACGGCCGTGCGCTGCCATGCGCTGGGCACCCCCGCGAGGATCAGGCTGTTGTTGATCACCTGGACCAGGAGCACGCCGAGTGCGGTCCCGAGGACTGAGCCCCGGCCGCCGAAGATCGACGCCCCGCCCAGGACGACCGCCGCGATGATGTCCATCTCGCCGCCGACGAGGTCCTGGGGGTTCGCGCTGCGCCCCATGATCATGTAGATCATGCCGCCCACCGCCGCCATCATCCCGACCAGGACGTAGATCCATCGCTGGGTCCGCACGACCCGGAAGCCCGCGCGGCGGGCCGCCTCCGCATCGCCACCGATGGCATAGATGCCACGTCCGAACATCGTTCGCCGGAGCATCCACGCCACCGCGAAGCACAGCAGGATCGCCGGAACCGCCATGACATGGAGGTAGGCCCCGCGTCCGCCGGACGAGATCTCCACGACGTTGGTCGTCGAGACCGAGGCCATCGACGCCGGGAGGTCCGCGATGTACCGCGACCCGACGTAGGTGAGCAGGGCGCCCTTGAAGATGCCCTGCGTGCCGAGCGTCACGATGAGCGTGGGCAGTCGGAACCGCGCGATGACGGCTCCGTTGACCAGTCCCAGGACGGCACCCAGGGCGAGTGCGACGACGAAGACGCCGGCGAGCCCCAGGTCCAGACCGGCGCCGGCGATCCGCACCGTCGTGTAGGCCGCGAAGATCGCGATGGCGGCGAACGAGACGTCGATGCCGCCCGAGATGATCACGATGAGGACGCCGAGCGCGAAGATGAGCGGCACGATCGAGCTGCGCACGATCGCGAACATCGTCGAGAGGGTGAAGAACGCCGGGCTGGCGATCGACATCACGACGACGAGACCGATCAGGATCAGCGCGAGAACGCCTTCGTTGTTGGGACCCCGGAGCCGCTGGACCGCAGCCAGGGCCGGGGCGGCCGGGGCGCTCATGCCGCCATCCGCTCGAGAATGGTGTTCACGTCGATGTCCCCGTCCTCAAGGGTGTGGACCAGGCGGCCCTGGCGGATCACGAGCACGCGGTGGCAGCACGCGACCAGCTCGGGCGCGTCGTCGGAGATGACGATGACGGACATCCCCTGTGCGGCCTCGGCACGCAAGATCGCGAGGATCTCCTCCTTGGAGCCCACGTCGACGCCGACGGTCGGGCCGTTGAGCATGAGTACCCGGGGCCGGTTCGCGAGCCACTTGGCGATGACCACCCGCTGCGCGTTGCCGCCCGAGAGCGAGCGGACCGTGGCCGAGACGTTCGGAGCCTTGATCCGGAGCCGCTCGAAGAGCTGCTGGATGGTGGTCCGCACACGGCCGCCGTCGAGCATGTGCCAGCGCGTGCGATGGGCGTCGAGCGATCCGGCGATCATGTTGTCGGCGATCGACTTCTCCAGGAACAGCCCCTGGGAGAGCCTGTCCTCCGGGACGTACCCGATGCCGGCCGCGATCGCGTCGTCGATGGACCTCAGCCGCACGGCGCGTCCGTCGATGCGAACGGTGCCACGCTCAGCCGGCAGGACCCCGAACAGCGACTCGGCGATCTCGGACCGACCTGAGCCGAGCAGGCCCGTCACACCCAGGATCTCGCCCCGACGCAGTGTGAAGGAGATGTCGTGGTAGGCGCCGGGGAGGGTCAGCCCGTCGACCTCGAGCACGGGCGCGGCATCAGGGGCGAGCTCGCTCACGGTGCGCTCGTCCTTCACGTCGCGGCCGGTCATGTGCCTGGCGATGGCGCGCGGGTCGAGGTCCGCGGCCGGTGCTGTCAGCACGTGGACGCCCGAGCGGAGGATCGTCACCCGCTGGGAGACCGCAAGGACCTCGTCGAGCTTGTGCGAGACGAACATCAGCGCCACCCCGCGCTCGCGGAGCGTCTCGACCAGGCTGAACAGCCGTGCGACCTCGGTGTGGGTGAGGGCGGTCGTGGGCTCGTCCATGACGATCACCCGGGCGTCGTGCACGAGCGCTCGGCAGATGGCCGTGAGCTGCTTGTCCGCGACCGAGAGGTTCTCGACGTCCGCGTCGAGGTCGAGGTCGAGGGCGAGCTCGTCGACGATCGCCTGCGCGGCGGGCCGTGCGGCGCGCTGCGAGTAGAGCCGCCGGCGGTCGGCGACCGCCGCGGTCAGCGTGATGTTCTCCGCGACCGTGAGGTTGGGGAAGAGCGAGAAGTCCTGGTAGATGACCTGGATCCCGGTCTTGATCGCCTCGGTGGAGTTCATCGCGTGGTGCGCGACCCCGTCGACGATGATCTCGCCGGAGTCAGGCTTCTCCGCGCCGGAGATGATCTTGATGAGGGTCGACTTGCCGCTGCCGTTCTCGCCGGCGAGGCAGTGCACCTCACCCGGAAGAAGGTCGAGCGAGACGTCGTCGAGGGCGATGACGCCGCCATAGGTCTTGACGAGGTTGCGAACCTGCAGAACTGGCACAGGTGCGCCCGTTGAGCTGGGTGCTGTCATGGTGGGTGCTTTCCGGCCACCCCTGGGGTTGACCGTCCGTGGACGGGCAACCCCAGGGTGCAGGCCTGTCGAGGGCCGAGCTCAGAACTTGAAGCTGGCGGCCGTCTCGGCGTCCGCTTCCACCGACGCGTCCCCGACGAACACGTTGTCGTAGCCGGCAGTCTTCTTGAGCGAGTGGTAGCCCTCGATCCCGAGGTCCGTTCCCTCTTCGATCTTGCCGCCCTGCGCGAGGATCATCGCGATCTGGAGCTGGGCCTCACCGGCGAGCGCGGGGTCCCAGAAGAAGATCTTGTCGATCGAGCCGTTGGCGAGGTACTTCGCGGCGGCCGACGGGATGGACGTGCCCATGACGCACACGCTGTCCTGAAGACCGGCCTCCTCGACGGCCCGGGCGATACCGGGGACGTCGTTGCCCGCGGAGCCCTCGAAGCCCTTGATGTCGGGGTACTTGGCGAGGATCTCCTTGGCCTTGTCGTAGGCGGCGTTCTCGTTGTCCGTGCTCTCGATCGGGTCCTCGACCCGCGTCATGCCCGGGAACTTGGCCTTCTGCTCGTCGAGCGCCGCGCCGACCCACTCCATGTGCGTCTTGGCGGTGAGGCCTCCGACGAACTGCACGTACTTGCCCTCGCCACCCATGCACTTGCCGAGGCTGTCCATGATCTTGGCGCCGTAGACGGCGTTGTCGAACGCCTCGATGTCGATGTCGACGTTCTTGATGCCCGTCGCCTCGTGCGAGACGACGATGATGCCCTGGTCGCGCGCCTGCTTGAGCACGTTGGAGAGCGCCTCGGGCGAGTTCGGCACCACGGTGATCGCCGTGGGCTTCTGCGGGATCAGGTCCTGGATGATCTGGATCTGCTTCTCCGGGCTGACGTCGTTCGAACCTTCCTCGCGGGCATCGACACCCGTGCGCGTGGCGAAGTTCTTGACGCCGACCTCCATGCGGTCGAACCACGCGATGCCCTTGAGCTTGACCACCGTGACCATGGTCATGTCCTTGGGGGCGAGCGTTGCGCCCGTACCTGCGCCTGCAGCCGTCGCGCCGGTCGCAGCACCGCCGCCCACCGATCCGCAGCCTGCGAGCAGAGCTGCAGTGATGCCCGAGATCGCCAGGACAGCCAGCCTTCGTTGCGTCATCCGTTCACTCCCTTGTGATCGATCGCCCGGTGGACTTCAACGTCCACGCCGCGGACTCGTGCCCCCGCTCTGCAGGACAGTAGCCGCGATCCGCGCGTGTGTCGAGCACGTCTCGCCGTTTATCGCGCAGCAGGTCTCAAAACTCTGCGCGAAAACGTGCACACTTGGCTGCTAGAGTTCGGTAAGCGCCCAGAGAGGTCACCCCATGTCGCGTCGCGAGGACATCGCCGTCCTGCTGCAGGAGCGCGGCTTCCACAGTGTGAATGCACTGGCGGAGGCCTTTCAGGTGGACACGTCCACCATCCGCCGGGACCTCGACCGGCTCGAGGAAGACGGCATCGTCCAGCGCACGCACGGCGGCGCAGTGCCCGTGCACATGAACGAGTCGCCTGCGCGAAACGCGCACGGCGTGCACATGCCCGAGAAGCAGGCCATCGGGGCCGCCATGGCGGAGCGCGTGCTCGAGGGTCAGACAGTCCTGCTCGACGGCGGGACGACGACGCTCGAGGTCGCCCGGCACCTGGACCACTCCCGGCTGACCGTCGTCACGCACGACCTGCGGATCGGGCTCGAGGTCGCCAAGCGGCCCATGATCAACCTCGTCTTCATCGGCGGAGAGCTGCTCCCCAACGGCTTCGCCATGTGGGGACCGACGTCGATCCAGCAGCTCGACACCTTGCGGGTCCATGTGGCGATCTTCGGGGCCGGCACCGTGATGGAGGACGGCATCTACGCGACCTCGAGCTACGAGATCGAGCTCAAGCGCAAGATGCGTTCGATCGCGAGCGAAGCCTTCTTCGTCGCCGACAGCTCGAAGTTCGGCCACGAGGCGCTGTTCAAGGTGTTCGGCTTCGAGGACTTCACTGCGGGCATCACGGACCAGACGCTCGACCCGATCCGCGCCGCACGTTTCCCGGTCCCGGTGATCCGGGTCCCGGTCGCGCCCCCGGCCTCGTCGAACCACTCGCCCGGGCGGGCCGGCAAGACCCCGACGCGGAGCGTCGAACCCCGCGGCCAGAGCTGAGACACCACCTCGGAGAGCGCGGCGATGATCAGGGGGGCCGCCTTCAGCTCGGCGAGTGCGACTGGTCGCAGTGCCGGCCGTCGCAGAGGTGTCGACCAGATCAGTCCCGGCGCCGAGCCGCGCCGAGCTCCTGGATCGTGGCGTGGGTCGCGGCCCAGCTCGACAACAGGTGGATGGCGTCCTCGTCGGGTGAGCCCGCCGGGGCAGTGAAGGCGATCAGGGTCAGCCCGGGCTGGGCGGGCAGCTCCATGGCCTCGTAGTCGAGGTGCAGGTCGCCGACGACGGGGTGGTGGAAGTGCTTGACGCCGGCCTGGTGCAGGCGCACGTCGTGCGCGGCCCACCGGGTCCGGAACGCGGGGCTGCGGGTGGAGAGCTCCCCCACCAGGTCGGTCAGCGCCCGGTCGTAGGGGTCGCGGCCGGCTTCCGTGCGCAGCTGGGCCACGGCGTCGTCGGCCGCGCGTTCCCAGTCGATCCAGAAGTCGTGGGCGCGGTCGTCGAGGAACGTGAAGCGGCCATGGTTGGCGGGCGCGCCTGGCGGGTGGGCCGGCGTGGCGTACACCGGGGCGAACAGCGCTCGTCCCAGGGCGTTGCCGGCCACGGCATCGAGGCGGCCGTTGTTCACGATCGCCGGAACGGTCTCGCCGATGAGGTCGAGCAGTCGCTGCACGGTCGGTCGGACCTGGAGTGCCGCGGGAGGGCGCCGGGTGCGGGACGCCGGGCCGGCGGCGCGCGCCAGGTCAGTCAGGTGTGCGCGTTCGGCGTCGTCCAGCTGCAGCGCGCGGCCCAGAGCCTCCAGGACGGCGTCGGACACCCCGCTGAGGTTGCCGCGTTCGAGCTGCGCGTAGTACTCGACGCTGACCCCGGCCAGGTCGGCCACCTCGCTGCGCTTGAGCCCGGGCACGCGCCGGTTGGCGCTGTACGCGATCAGGCCGGCGGCCTGCGGGGTGAGCCGGGCCCGGCGGGTGCTCAGGAAGTTCTTGACCTCGTCACGGTTGTCCACCCGGCCACGGTAGGTCGCCGTAGCCGGTTCTGGGATGGGCTGCTGGTACACCGCCCAGCAGTGACTTCTCCGCCGCGGACGATCGCGGTTGCATGGCCGGTGCCGCGTCGTGCGGCGCGCACCAGGCCATCGAAGGAGTACGAGCATGAGCGAGCAGACGTCGGCCACGAAGGTCTTCCTGATCACCGGGGCCGGTCGCGGGCTGGGCGTGCACCTCGCCCAGGCAGCCCTGGCCGCCGGGCACGCGGTCGTCGCCACCGGGCGTGACACCCACAAGGTGGAGCAGGCGATCGGGGCGCACCCCGACCTGCTCGCCGTCGCGCTGGACATCACCGACCCCGCCGCGGCCGAGGCGGCCGCCGCGGCAGCGGTCGACCGGTTCGGGTGCATCGACGTGCTGGTGAACAACGCCGGGAACTTCTACGCCGGCTACTTCGAGAACATCAGCGACGCGCAGTTCCGCGCGCAGATGGAGACGAACTTCTTCGGTCCGCTGAACGTCACTCGCGCGGTCCTGCCGGTCATGCGCCGCCAGCGCGCCGGCCAGGTCATCACCGTGACCTCGACCGCGGGCCTGATCGGGCAGGAGTTCTGCGCCGCGTACGCGGCCTCGAAGTTCGCCCTCGAGGGGTGGATGGAGTCCCTGCGGTTCGACCTGGCCCCCTACGGCATCTCGACCATGGCCGTCGAGCCGGGCTTCTTCCGCACCGACCTGCTCGTCGAGGGCGCATCCACCCTCTGGCCCGAGCTGCAGATCGAGGACTACACCGAGCGCACCGCGTCGACGATCGAGGCATGGAAGGCCATGAACGGGCAGCAGGGCGGCGACCCCGCACGGCTCGCCCGTGCGCTGGTCAGCCTGTCCGACTCCGGCGACCTGCCGCTGCGGTTCGTCGCCGGCGCCGACGCCGTGGCCGGCGTCGAGGAGAACCTGACCACCATCAAGGCGCAGATCGACGCGCACCGGGACCTCTCGGCATCCCTGTCCTACGACTCCTGACGGTGCGGCGCGTGCTCGACATCCTCACCGGGCACGCGCCGTCGGCGACGGCGACGGCTCGGAACGTCAGCGCTTCCCCGGTACTCAAGGCGAGTCGCACAGAGACACGCAACTGCGTCACTTCGTCGTCGCTGCCCTTCGACGTCGCGATGACGCGGTGTCGCCCGCCTCGTCTTCGGACACGAGGGGCCTTCCTGGTGTACCGGGGCGAGGCGGGCCCGCCGCCAAGCCCGCCCAGGGTCCGGCGGGCGGCAGGGCAAGCTCGGTGTTGACGATGTTGACGATGTCGCACACGGTGAAGAACGTCGCGTCCGCTGCCCTGTACGCGCTGACGCCCGATTCAACGGCAGCGATCATCGCGTACGCCTTCGTGGCGACTGCAGCGACCCACTGAGCGCGACACGGGACGTAAGACCTTCGCCCGTTTGCCACAGCCATATGCACCGCTTTGTCCGGCTATGCGACCTACGGTCATGAAGGTTGCCGTTCGGCACCACAGCACTACGAAGGAGCATCGTGAACAAGCTCAAGCTCGTCCGGATTGGCGGATTCGTCGGTTCGGCTGCACTCACCGCTGGCCTACTCGCCGCCGCCGTCTCAGGGACGGGTGCGTACTTCACCGACAGCGAAGCCGGTGCCCTGACCGGCACGATGGGGACCATCGCCATCACCGCGACCAACCCCACGATCGCGTTCACGAACATGCTCCCCGGTGAGGCATCGACCCACACGGTCGGCTTCACGAACACCGGCCTGAACAACCAGGACGTCTGGGTCGTCTTCCCCCAGGCCGCTCTCGGCGACTTCAACCACCTGACCGACACCGGTCTGGTCAACGACCGCGGAACGTACGCCGAGGTCCACGTCACCGCGTCCGGCACCGCCGTCTTCGACTCCGCGAACCTGAACGACGACGCCACGAGCTGCCCGGTCGGTGCGGGCACACCGGCGTGCAACCCGCTGCCCAGCAAGATCCTGCTGGCATCGAACCTGGCACCGGGCGCGGGCGGCGACGTGTCGTTCTCCTGGACCCCGGCCGCGAAGTACTCCAACGCCCACCAGGGTCAGCCCGAGCTCAACCTGCCGTACACGCTCGTCGCGACCCAGCACGGCATCGCCCCGTGACCTGACCCACCCAAGCGTCCACGGCCAAGGGCGCGCATCCCTTGGCCGTGAGGCGCCGTCCGGGAGGCACCTGGCATGTCCGTCGCAACCCGCATCACCGCCGTCCTGGTCGCGCTGCTCATCGGGGCGACCGCGGCCGGAGGAGTCCTGTTCCACGAGGGCTACCGGCTGTTCGCCATCACGTCCGGGTCGATGGTCCCCGCGTTCGAGGTCGGCGACCTCGCCGTCACGCAACCTCCGGGTGGCGTCTACGCGCTCGGGGACGTCATCACCTTCCACTCCGGCACCGGGAAGCTCACCACGCACCGGATCAGCAAGATCGACGACGGTGCCATCCAGACCCGGGGCGACGCGAACGTCACCCCGGACGTGTCCCTGCAGGACGCCGGCAACGTCGTCGGCCGCGTCATCCGGGTGATCCCCCATGCGGGGTTCGTGCTCGTCTTCTTCCGCCAGCCGACCGGGGTGCTCGCCCTGATGGCGGCCCTGGTGAACCTCGTCCTGCTGTGGGAACTGTTCTTCGCTACCGCTCACGACTCCGTCACGGCCCCAACCCTGCGCTTGCCTCGAACTGTCACCTACGGTCTGCGTTGAGACCGCGGGCGGGTCTGCCGCCATCGGCCTCCCATCGGGTTGCGGCGTGCTGATCTTGCCCGGACGTCTGCACCGTCCCGGAGCACCTGGCACAGGCCCCGCAAGGCCTCGCCGGCTTGTACAGGGAGCTGGATGCCACCTCGAGGCCCTCGACGAAGCAGACGCTCAAGAACTACTTCGCCTTCTGCCGGCTCAGAACTTGGCGTGCGTCGAGGTCCACCTGCAGAGCAACAACCTGCTCGCCTACCTGAAGGTCCACCCGGACACGGTGGAACTCCTGCCCGGCTTCAGCCGCGACGTGCGCAGCACCGGCCACTTCGGCACCGGCGAGCTTGAGCTTCGCCTCAGCGACCGCGAGTCCCTCGCCAGGGCACTGCCACTCGTGCAACGCAGCCACTAAGGCAGCCGACCGTTCCCAAACGTCGCCTGGGTCAGCCAGACCGACCCTCCGCCCACACCCGCGTAGCCTGTCCCTGGCGGCTGTGGACCTGCCGGGTTGTCCCTAGCGTTCTCCCTAGGGTTTTCCCGACCAATCTCCTAACGCCCCGGGCCTCTAGCTCAGTCGGTAGAGCAGCGGACTTTTAATCCGCGGGTCGTGGGTTCGAGCCCCACGGGGCCCACCCTTCTCGCTCGGCGTGACGACCCTCAGCCGTTGTCGCCCATCTGCCGCTCGCCCTCCTTGAGCGCCCGGAACCGCAGCGCCGACCAGACGTCGTCGACCGAGACCTGGGTGATCGGCCGCAGGCCGTGCGGGACGAGCAGCGGCCAGAGGCTGTCGCGGTTGATGTCGGCGCGGTTGCCCTTGGGGTAGAGCACCCACAGCACCGGAACGGCGGCGAGCCTGTCACCGTGCGCGACGAGCAGGGCGTCCACGGCGGCGCGGCTCTCGGCCCGCAGCACAGCGACCCCCGCCGACGAGATCGCGTCGACCCGCGTCACCCCCGCGGGGAGCGTCCCGACGAGATCAAGAGTGGCCGTGTCCGACACCCACAAGGCCGCGCCGGGCTTGAGAAGGAGCTTGGTCGCGATCGGCTTGGACTACCCGGGCGCGCGGGGCGCGGTCGTGGGCTCGCTCACCGCTTCCCGCCGCCGAGGAGGCCGCCCAGGATCCCGTCGAGGAGGCCGCCTGTCGCGCCACCGCCGCCGAGGCTGCCGAGGATCCCCCCGAGCACGTCCCCGAGGCCGCCGGACGGCGCTGCGGCTGCGTCGGTCGGTCCGGCCGTGGCCGTGCCGCCCCCCTGCGCCCGCGACGTGAGCTGCTTGGCGAGGTACGCGAGCACGATCGGCGCGATCATCGGCAGGACCTTGCTGATGATCGACGGGCTGGCGCCCGAGCCGGTCGAGCCGAGCTGGTGCATCACGGCCGGCGTGTTGTCCCCGAAGACGTTCCGCACGATCTTCTCCCCGTCGGCCACGTCGACCTGGTCGAGGTCGACCCCGCCGTCGACCAGGGACGTGTCCTTCGACCCGAGCGCGCTCGCGAGGGACGCCGCCCCCGCGGGGTCCTGGGCGTTCGCGTGCAGGCCGCCGACGAGCGCGGGCAGCGCCGCCGTCACGGCCTGCCGGGCTGTGGCCTCGTCGACGCCGAGCTTGGCGGCGAGCTGGTCGAGCGGGACCTGGGCGAGGAGCTCGTCGATCGACGTCATGGTGCCCTCCGGGGTGTGCCGTTACGGCAGCACGGACGCGGCGCCCGTGCTCGCTGTCGGCACCACCCTAGGGACGAAGGCCACCGGCGGCGAGGGGTCGGCCGCGCACCCTGCGCCTAGACGCGCCGGTTCGCGTACAGGTCACGCAGCAGGGCGATCTCAGCGCCGTGGTGCAGCGTCTCGCGGTTGATGTGCAGCACGAGTGCCGCGAAGGGCTCCTCGGCGTACGGTCCTTCTGCCGGGCCGCAGGGCCGGGCGAGCCCGTCGTACCCGAGGCCTTTCACCCCGGCCAGCCAGGCGGCGTAGCCGTCGTCGAGCTGCCGCAGCGCAGCGGTGGCCGTGCGTGCGAGCTCGAAGGTCAGCGGGTCGACGGGAGGGCCGCCGAAGTGGCTCGCGACCCGCGCGCCGAAGACCTGGACGACGAGGTGCGCGAGCCGCCACGCGATCGTCGTCACGGGCACGGGGCTCGGCTCGGGGTAGGCGAGCTCGAGGACGAGGTCACCACCGCCGATCGACACGGGGGTCCGGCTGTGGCCCCGGGGGCGAAGGCTCCAGCAGTTGGCGACCGGCTCCCAGAGGTACTCCTCGTCGGTGATCCCCTCGAGGCGTGGTCGGAGCTGCTCCCGCCAGTGCCAGTCCAGCTGCTCCGTCAGCTGATGCGTCCAGTCGATGCCCATGGACCGAGCGTCCCAGGATGCCGTCAGGGCCGCATGAGGTAGTCGTCGGTCGTCGGCTCGGGCAGCGCGGGCTCGCCGGTGCACCGCTTGTAGTAGGCCCAGGGGAACCACAGCGAGCCGATCTGCTCCCAGCCGGCGTCCTCGAGCTCGCGCCGGTCGGCACCGACGACGTGCACGCGTCGGTGCTCCCACTGCAGCTCGGACTTCTCGATGATGTGGAACAGCGCGCCGAAACCGATGCTGTGCCAGCCGTAGCGCCCCGCGCGGTCGAGGACCCGCATCTCGTTGAACGCACTGAGCGGCGCGAGACGCAGGGTGTTGCCGCCGGTGCGCGGCAGCGCGGAGGCCTCGCCGCCGTACCGCTGCTGGGCGGCCTGCCGCGTCATGTCGAGCACGTGGCCGATGGCTTCCCAGGTGCAGCCGGCCGAGCGCGCGGAGGAGATGGCCGCCCGCAGGAGGGCGTCCGTCTCCGACCGCGCAGCGAGAGCGAGGCTGACGAGCTCGAGGTGGGCCTCGGGGTCGGCGCCGAGCCGTTCGCTGAGGTCGGGACGGGCGGCCGTGAGGGCCTCCGACAGCAGCTGGCGGAGGTCGGGGTGGGGCGACGTGAGGTCCATGTGTCAACCTTGGCTTGACACGTCTCCCGTGTCAACCCCTGCTTGACGTCGTGCGTCCTGGGCCCCCGCGGGGGCCCGCACCGTTCAGGGTGCGCTGATCGTCCTGGTGTGCGACGTTCACTGCCGACACCAATGATCGATCGACACCGGAGCTGATCCCCATGGGCTTTTTCGCGTTCCTCCTGCTCGGCCTCATCGCGGGGGTCATCGCCAAGGCGCTGCTCCCCGGTCGCAACGGCGCGGGCTGGCTCCTGACGCTCGTCCTGGGCGTCCTGGGTGCCGTGCTCGGCGGTTGGCTCGGCGGCGTTCTGCTCGGGGTCGGGCTCGGCGACTTCTTCGAGATCCGCACGTGGCTGCTCGCGATCGCGGGCGCCGTCATCGTGTTCCTGATCTACGGCGCGGCGACCGGCGGCCGGCGCCGCCGCCGCTGAGGTTCAGTCGCGACGAACGTCGCGCGTCACGTCGGCCGGGGGCTCTCCCTCGGCCGACGTTGCCGTCTCTGGGGTCGCGGGCTCCGACGGTGCGGCATCAGGCGACGCCGCATCGGGTGTCTCGGCCGGTGAGGGGGTCGCAGCCGCCTCGACCGTCGTCGTGGACGACACCGGCGGACCCACGACCGTCACCGGCCCGCCCGGTCCGCCACCCCACGTGTCCCACTCCCGGGCGGCGTGCTCACGCTCGGCGATCGCCTCGGCTCCCGGGCCTCCGAAGGCCCGCGAGCGCTCGATCGCGTCGATGCTCCCGGTGAACAGCCGCGAGTCCTGCGCGCCGAGCTCGAGGCGCTGGGTGTCCCCCGGTCGGGGAACGTCGAGCTGGACGGCCGCCCGGGCGCTGCGGCGTGTCACGTGCTCCCCGGTGCCCAGCGGCGGCGTCATCGGGAGCTCGTCGGGCCGGCGCGAGGTCACGGTCGGCGCGGCTGCCGCGACGGGGGCCGCCGTCTCGACCGTCTCGAGCCGGGTGCGCGGCAGCGCGTCGGGGGCGGTCCGTTGCACCCACGCCACGAGCCCCTCGCGCACGTAGCAGCGCAGGTCGAACAGCGTGGGGGCATCGGGCGCGCTCGCGAGGGCCCGGACGCGGACCAGCCCGCCGGTCGCCTCGGTCACCTGCAGGATGCCGACGCGGTGGTCCCAGAGGTCCGTCACCGCGAGCAGCCGGACGAGCTCGGCACGCATCGCGTCGATCGGCACGGCCCAGTCGAGGTCGAGCTCGACGGTCCCGAGCAGGTCCGAGGCCCGCCGGGTCCAGTTCTCGAACGGCGTCGTCGTGAAGTGCGTGGACGGCAGGATCAGCCGTCGGTCGTCCCACACGTGCACGACGACGTAGGTGAGCGTGAGCTCCTCGATGCGCCCCCACTGGTTGTCGACGACGACGACGTCGTCCACGCGGATGGCGTCCGTGAACGCGAGCTGGAGCCCCGCGAACACGTTCGCGAGCGAGCTCTGCGCCGCGAGGCCCGCGACGATCGAGATGAGCCCGGCCGAGGCGATCAACCCTGCGCCGAACGCGCGCGCAGCCGGGAACGTGAGCAGCGCCGCGGCGATCGCACCGAGGACGAGGATGACGACCGTGAGCCGGCGCAGCACGACGATCTGCGTACGGACGCGTCGGGCGTGCCGGTTGTCGGGGACGTCGATCCGGAACCGCAGGAACGCCGCGTCCTCCGCGACGAACGCGAGCGTCCCGATGAGCCAGGCGGTCGTCACGATGAGCAGGATCAGCAGCACGTGCTCGACGTCGACGACCCATTCCGAGGACTTCGTCGCCTGGCGCAGCCCGAGCCACACGCCGATCACGATGAGCACCGAGCGCAGCGGACGGCGTGAGCGCCGGGCCAGGTCAGCGGCGACCGGGGAGCCGCGTCCGACGGCGCGGGTGATCGCACCGATGACCGCCGCGACGATGAAGGCGGCGACGACTCCGGCGACGATCGCCGGGAGGATCCAGATCACGGTGCGCCTCACTCGATGACGGGTTCATCCCCGGACGTCCGTTCAGGGTAGACACACGGTCGGTGCCGAGTGCCCGATCCGCTCGAAATGCGCGGTGTGCCACCGTCGCTTAGCGTCATTTGTCTCAAGCGCGAAGGTCGCGCTGCTCAGTCACCGGAGGTATCCCATGATCGGGAGCATCATCTCGGCGATCGTCGTCGGCATCATCATCGGTCTCCTGGGTCGGCTCGTCGCCCCCGGCAAGCAGAACATCTCGTTGCTCGTCACGATGATCGTCGGCATCATCGCGGCATTCCTCGGAACGCTCATCGCCAACGGCCTCGGCGTCGGCGACACGAACGGCATCGACTGGATCGAGCTCATCATCCAGGTGGCCCTGGCCGCGGTCGGTGTGACGATCGCCGCCCGGACCCTGGGCGGCCGCCGCACGGTCTGACCCGCACGGTCTGACCCGCACGCGACAGCGCCCACCCCGCCGGAATCCCGGCGCCGGGTGGGCGCTGTCGTCTCTCCCACCCGACCGAACATGCTCAACCCGAACGGTGACCCGCCGAGACTGCGCAGATGGCTGCTCTGGTCGACCCGACAGCAGCCATCCGCGCAGTCTCGGCGGGTTGTTGCGGGGTCGGGTGCGGCGGGACGGGAGCGTGGGTCGTCAGGTGCGGGCTGTTGCGATCAGCAGCATCGTCACCAGGAAACCTGTGACCAGGTTGAGCCAGAGGAACCGGCGCCAGCCCCGGTTGGCCCGCTCGCAGTCCTCGTCGCGCACCGACCAGAAGGCGGCGGCGTTGGCCGCGTACGGCAGCGGCAGCAGCGCGGCGAGCCACCCCGGCCACGGCACCGCGAGGAGGACCGCCGCGGCGAGCACGTAGGCGACGGTCGAGGCGACGACCGTCGCGTGCGCGCCGAGCACCGTCGCGACCGACGCGATCCCACCCTCGCGGTCGGCACGGACGTCCTGCACGGCACCGAAAGCGTGCGAGCCCATCCCCCACGCCGTGAACGCGACCAGGACCGGCCACACGGTGCGCGCGCCGAGGTCCGCACCGACCAGCACGAGCGCGTACAGCGCGGGCCCGACGAAGTGCATCGCCGAGGTCGCCGAGTCGAGCACCGGTCGCTCCTTGAACCGCAGGACCGGGGCGGAGTACGCGACCACGAGGAACAGCACGCCGAGCAGCGTGAGGTTCGCCGCGACCGCTCCGCCGGACCCTACTGTGACGAGCCAGGCCACGAACGGGAGTGTCGTGACCGCGCAGGCCACGAGGATCCGTCGGTGCGCCGCGGCGGCCTCGGCCGGCGCCACCAGGCCGCCCTCGATCCCCCCCTTGCGCGGGTTGCGGAGGTCCGACGCGTAGTCGAACACGTCGTTGACCCCGTACATGAGCAGGTTGTACGGACCGAGGAAGAACAACGTCCCGACGACGAGCGTCGCGTCGACCCGCCCGCCGGCGGCCATGAGGTAGGCGGCCGCGAACGGGAAGGCGGTGTTGATCCAGGAGAACGGGCGCGACGCCGCGAGCACCTGCCTCACGCGGGCGGACCCTCGACGCCGTGCGGCTTCTCGACGTCCGACGGGCCGGTCGGGGCGGAGCGACGCCGACTCCCACGCCCGAGCACGGTCCACAGCACGGGCATCGCGATCCCGGCGGCGATCGCGTAGGCGAAGTCCTCGAGCGGGGCTCCCCACAGGTAGATGCCGACGATCTTGTCCGGGTCGAAGACGTACAGCCCGGCGCCGATCATCAGCGTGTCGAAGATCAGCGTGAGCATGCCCAGGTGGGCGATCGTGCCGATGACCGGCCATCCGCGCAGGCGCCGGAGCACCGGTACCGAGACCGCGAGCAGAACGACCAGGACGGCGATGTTCAGCGTGAGGTTCGTCACCGGACCCCGTCCCCGCTGACGGAGTCTCTGCCGGCCATGGCCCGCATCCGCGCGGTCTGGTCGAACCACCGCCACGCGAGCAGCGCGACGTAGCAGAGCAGCGTGAGGAAGAAGACCTCCTCGATGGGCAGCTCGGGGGCGATGAGCAGCCCCGTCATGTGCGGGCTGTCCCCACGCGCGAAGATCCCCAGCCCCAGCCCCGCGAGGTCCCACGCGAGGAACCCGACGACACCGATCCCCACGCTCGCGGCCGCCCGGCGCCCGTCGGACCAGAACGCGAGGCGGAACCTGCGGTCGAGCAGGGCGAGCCCGCCGAGCGAGAAGGCGAGGGCTCCGAGGTACGCGAACCCCGTCACGTCCGGCGCCCGACGACCCGACCCCACACCCCGTCCGCGCGCGCCGACGCGAGGAACCCCGGGCGCAACGGTGTCGGCAGCGGGTGCGCGGACGTCTCGCCGAGCATCCGCTTCACGACGAGCTCGGCGCTGATCGCGCACATCGGCAGGCCCACACCGGGGATCGTGCCACCTCCGACGTGCAGGAGGTTGGGGACGCGCGCCGACGCGTCGCCGGGCCGGAACATCGCGCTCTGCCGCAGCGTGTGCTCCATCCCGAGGGCGCTGCCGCGCCAGGCCGAGAAGTCCCGGGCGAAGTCCGCCGGACCGACGACCCGCCGCGTCACGACCCGGTCGCGCAGGCCGGGGATGCCCGCCCAGCGGCCGATCTGGTCGAGGTAGCGGTCCGCGTGCGCCTCGAGCGCCGCGCGCGAGTACGCGCCGGTCTCGTCGGCGCCGAGCCGCGCGTCGGCGGGGAACGGGACGAGGACGAACAGGTTCTCGTGACCGGGCGGCGCGGTGCCGGGCTCGGTCGCGGAGGTCCGGGAGACGTAGAGCGACCCGGCGTCCGGCACGCGCAGGTCGTCGGGGTCGGAGCTCGGCGACTCAGGGCCACCGGGACCCAGGATGTCCTCGAAGTTGCCCTCCCAGTCCCGCGTGAAGAACAGCGAGTGGTGGGGCAGCTCGGGCAGCTCGCCGCGCACGCCGGCCATGATGAGCAGCGACGAGATGCCGGGACCGCGGTCCTCCCACCACGACGCGGGCAGCGACCGGTGCTCGGCGCCGAGCAGCACGGTCTCGGTGTGGTGCCGGTCGGCCGCGGACACGACGACGTCGGCCTCGACGACCTCGCCCGACGCGAGCCGCACGCCGCGCGCGACCCCGGTGCGACGGGGGTGCCGCCAGGACCGGGGGGTCGGCTCGACCTCGATCGCGGCGACGTCGGCGCCCGTGCGGATCTCGACGCCGTTCGCGCGCGCGATCCGCTCGAGCGCCTCGATGAGCGTGTACATGCCACCGCGCGGGTACCGGACGCCGTCGCCGAGGTCGAGGTGGCTCATGAGCGAGTACAGCGCCGGGACCCGGTACGGCGACGACCCGAGGAACACCGCGTGGTAGCCGAGCACCTGGCGCAGCACCGGATGCTTCACGGTGTTGGCGACGTGCGCGGCGAGCGTCTGCGTCAGCAGCCCGACGAGCGTCCCGGAGCGCCGCACGACGTCGGCCGAGACCACCCGGTCCAGCCGCGCGAACGTCGTGTACAGGAAGTGGTCGAGCGCGGTGCGGTAGGCGTCGCCCGAGGCCGCGACGTAGGCACGCATGGCCTCGCCCGCGCCGGGCTGGAGCGCGTCGAACGTGCGCCAGTTGGTCTCGGCGTCGGCCACCACGTCGAGGGTCTGCGCGGTGCGGCCGGCGACGGGCTCGGGGAAGACGCGGTACGCGGGGTCGAGCCGGACGAGGTCGAGATGGTCCTCGACGCGCTCGCCGAGCAGGGCGAAGAGGTGCTCGAACACCTCGGGCATGAAGTACCAGGACGGCCCCGTGTCGAACCGGAAACCGTCGAACGAGACGGTTCCGGTACGCCCGCCGACGGCGTCGTGCCGCTCGAGCAGCGTCACCAGGGCACCGCCGCGAGCGAGGAGCGCTGCCGTCGCGAGCCCGCCGATCCCGCCGCCCACGACGACGACGCGCCCGGCCCGACCGCCCGGCCGCACCGAACGGTCCCCGCTCACGAGCGCCCCCGCGACTGCCGCGCGACGGCGCCGGCCACGACGGCGAGCTTGCGCGGCGTCCCGACCCGCGCGCGCCGCGTGAGCACCTCGTCCGGCGGGGTCGAGGCGATCTGGTGGAGCAGCCGCTCGTAGAGCGCCGACGTCGCGTCCACCGCATAGCGCGCCCGCCGGGGCAGGTCGGGGAGCGTGCTGCGCGCGGTCTCGAGGTCCGCGGCGATCTCGCCGACGATCGCGTCGAGCTGCGCCTGCGTCAGCGACCCGGGCGCGACGCCCGGGAAGTAGCTGCGCCCGAGCCCGCCCGCGTCGGTGCCCAGGTCGCGCAGGAAGTTGATCTTCTGGAAGGCGGCCCCGAGCGCCTGCGCACCCGCGCGCAGCCGCTCGTCGCCCCGACGCACGGGCTCCCCCGGCAGGCGGTCCGCGTTGAGGAAGACCGCGAGGCACATGAGGCCGACGACCTCCGCCGAGCCGTGCACGTACGCCTCGTAGCTCGCGCGGTCGTGCACCCGCACCGTGAGGTCCGTGCGCATCGACGCGAAGAACGGGTCGAGCTCGTCGTGGCCGATACCGGTCCAGTGCGCGGTCGCCGCGAACGCGTGCACGACGAGGTTGGTCGAGTACCCGCTCTCGAGCGCCCGGGCCGTCTGCGCCTCGAGCTCGTCGAGGAGGGCTCGGGCGTCGGGCCCGCGGTACGTGTCGACGATCTCGTCGGCGATCCGCACGAGCGCGTAGACGGCCTCGATGTCGGCGCGCGGGCGAGCGCCGAGCAGGCGCGAGCCCAGCCCGAAGGACGTCGAGTAGCCCGCGAGGACGGCGCGACCCGCCCGGGCCGCGGTCAGGTCGTAGAGGCGTCTGGCCCGGTCATCGGGGTCTGTCGGGGGGTGTCCCATCAGTGGTTCCGCTCTCCGAGCTCGTCGACGAAGGTGCTGAGGTAGTCCGCGAGCGGTGGCGGCAGGTGCTCCGTCGCCGTCTGGCGCGCCGACCGCGCGGCCCCCGCAGCGAGCGAGCGCACGCGGTCCCGCGCCCCGCACCGCAGCATGACGCGCCGGACCTCGTCCGCGCCGTCGTGGTCCAGATCGGGGTCACCGACGTGCCGGGCGAGGACCGCGCGGCCCTCGTCGTCCGCGAGCAGGTACGTCAGGCGCAGCAGCTCGGTGCGCTTGCCGGCCCGCAGGTCGGAGAGGACCGACTTGCCGGTCGCCGCGGGTGCCCCGAACACGCCGAGCTCGTCGTCGACGAGCTGGAACGCGACGCCGATCGAGCTGCCGAACCGGTCGAGGTGCACCGAGGCGGACGCCGGTGCGTGCGCGAGCAGCGCGCCGACCTGCAGCGGGCCGCAGAACGAGTACATCGCCGTCTTGAGCTCCGCGACGAGCAGCGGGTCGACGGCGAACGGGGACAGCAGCTCGCCCTCGACGTCGAGGAGCTCGCCCGCGACGGTCGTCGCGACCGTCCGGGCGAGCGCCCGCACCGCCTCGACGACGATCGCCGGGCTTGCGGACGACGAGGCCAGCAGCTCGAACGCGGCCGACAGCGCCAGGTCACCGCCCAGCAGGCCGGCCCCGAGCAGCTGGTGCTCCGCCGCGGCGCCGACGACGCCGTCCGCCGCGAGCCGTGCGCGGTAGGTGCCGGTGATGTTGGGGGCGCCGCGCCGGATCTCGTCGGCGTCGAGCACGTCGTCGTGCACGAGCATCGCGGTGTGCAGCAGCTCCTGGGCGGCTGCGACCGACGCGACGGCACTCACGTCGGTCCCGCCGAACCCTAGGTACGACGCGACGGTCAGGCGGGGTCGCACGAGCTTGCCCCCGACCTGGTCCGCGACGGCCTCCCAGAGCACGGCGTAGGCCGGGGCCACGGCCAGCGCCTGCGCGCGGCGCTCGCTCAGGAACCGCCGCAGCGTCCGGTTCGTCTCGACCATCGCGGCGTCGACGTCGGCGCGCAGCCCGGCCGTCTCGGGTGGACGCGGCGCGGTGTCAGAGCCTCCGCGCCGTCGGGCACCCAGCGTCCCGCTGTTCTCCCGCACCTGAACCCTCCTCGGCCTCCGAGTTGCTCAGCATACTGAGCAATTTCGTGTCCGCCACCCGATCACGCTCACGTCGCCGCCCCAATCGGTATGGTTCGCAGCATGACATGGCTGGTCACCGGCGGAGCTGGATACATCGGATCGCACGTCGTCCAGGCGTTCGGCGCCGTCGGGCTCGGATGTGTCGTCCTCGACGACCTGTCGAGCGGGCACGCCGAGTTCGTCCCCGAGGACGTGCCGCTCGTGCGCGGGTCGATCCTCGACACCGACCTCGTCGCGGACACGATCGTCCGCCACGGCGTCGTCGGCGTCGTGCACCTCGCGGGCTTCAAGTACGCGGGCGTCTCCGTCCAGCGACCGCTGCACACCTACGAGCAGAACGTCACCGGCACCGCGCACCTGCTCGAGGCCATGAGCTCGCAGGGCGTCGACGCGATGGTCTTCTCGTCGAGCGCCGCGGTCTACGGCACGCCCGACACGAGCCTCGTGACCGAGCAGACCCCGACCACTCCCGAGTCGCCCTACGGCGAGTCCAAGCTCATCGGCGAGTGGCTCCTGCGCGACCAGGCCGTCGCCGCAGGGCTGCGCCACACCTCGCTGCGGTACTTCAACGTCGTCGGCTCCGCGACCCCCGACCTGTACGACACGAGCCCGCACAACCTCTTCCCGCTGGTGCTCGACGCGATCGCCGAGGGCCGCACCCCGCGCATCAACGGCACCGACTACCCGACGCCGGACGGCACGTGCGTGCGGGACTACGTGCACGTCGCCGACCTCGCCGTGTCGCACGTCGCCGCCGCCCGGGCGCTGGCCGAGGGCCGGCCCCTCGAGCGCGTCTACAACCTCGGCAGCGGCGACGGCGTCTCGGTCCGCGAGATCATGACGGCGGTCGCGCAGGTCACGGGCGTCGACTTCGAGCCGCAGACCGCCCCCCGCCGGGCCGGCGACCCCGCGCGCATCGTCGCGTCGGGCGAGCTCGCCGCGCGCGACCTCGACTGGCAGATGCGCCACTCGCTGACCGACATGGTCGCGAGCGCGTGGGAGGCCCGCAGCTCGCACTGACGCCGCGACACCCGGGCTCCGCACGCCAGGGGCGCGCGCGGCCGGGGCGCATCGCGACGCCGTCGCGTGCATGGCCCTCAGCGGCCCAACGCGCGCAGCTCGGGCAACCGGTCCACGACGCGTTCGAGCACGGCCTGCGAACCCGCATAGACCCCGTCGGCACGCGGCCAGTGGACGATCACGTCCGTGAACCCGAGCTGCACCGCCCGCTCGACCCCCTCGACGAACACCTCGACCGACTCGAGCGAGAAGACCGGTGCGCCGTCGAGGCTCAGGTAGCGCCGCACGGGCGGCACACGCTCGGACGTGAGTGCGCGGTGCGCGGCGAGCGCATGGTCGAAGCTGTGCACGAGCTCCGCCAGGCCGGCCCACCAGCGCTCCTGCGCCTGGGCCGGCGTGCCCACCGGGGCGCCCTCCTCGAGGAACGTCGGGCCGTAGGTGGCCCAACCCTGGCCGTGCTGCGCGGCGAGCGCCATCGCGCGTGGCCCGTTGGCGGCGATGACGAACGGGACGCGCGGCCGCGCGATCGGCCCGGGCAGCATGCGGGCCCCGTGGGCCTCGTAGAACTCGCCCGCGTGCTCGGTCACGGGCTGCGTCAGCAGCTGGTCCAGCAGCCCGACGAACTCGGCGAACCGCCGCGTGCGCTCCCCGCGGCTGGCGGCCGGCCCGAGAACCGTCGAGTCGGCCCCCTCGCCCCCGCCGCCGAGACCGAGCAGGAACCGGCCGCCGCTCACGTCGTCGAGCCCCATGACGTCCTTGGCGAACGGCACGGGGTGGCGGAAGTTCGGCGACGCGACCCACGTGCCGAGACCGATCCGCTCCGTCACCGCGGCAGCCGCGGCGAGCAGCGGCACCGTGGCGAACCACGGCTCGTCGACGAGCGTGCGCCACGACAGGTGGTCGTAGGTCCAGGCGTGGTCGAACCCGTACGCCTCGGCGCGCTGCCACTTCTCGCGCGCGACCGCCCACCTGTCCTGCGGCAGGAGCACGATCCCGATCCGTACCGGTTCACCCATGGCGCGTCCTCTCAGGCCCAGCCGAGCTCGTGCAGTCGATCGTCGTCGATCCCGAAGTGGTGCGCGATCTCATGGACGACCGTGATGGCGACCTCGTCGACCACCTCGTCGCGGTCCTCGCACATCGACAGCGTCGGGTTGCGGAAGATCGTGATCCTGTCGGGGAGCGCACCGGTCGCCCAGAACTCGCCGCGCTCGGTCAGCGGGAAGCCCTCGTAGACGCCGAGGAGGTCGGGCTCGCCCTCCGGAGGGTCGTCCTCGACCAGCACGACGACGTTGTCCATCTGTGCGGCCAGCTCGGCCGGGATCTCGTCGAGGGCATCCCGGACGGCATCCTCGAAGTCCTCGCGCGACATGTCGACCACGCGTCCATCATGGCCCTGCGGGTCCCGACTTTGGAGTTCGGGCCGACAGACCGTATGCTCGACTCCGGTCTGAAGACGCCTCGACGTCGGGGGCGGTCGAGCCCCCATCGTCTAGCGGCCCAGGACCCCGCCCTTTCACGGCGGTAGCACGGGTTCGAATCCCGTTGGGGGTACGAGCAGTACGCAGTACGTCAGGTACCTTGTCTCACCACAAGGCCCCGTAGCGCAGCTGGTTAGCGCGCCGCCCTGTCACGGCGGAGGTCGCGGGTTCAAGTCCCGTCGGGGTCGCTCGAAACGCCCGGTCATCTGGCCGGGCGTTGTCGGTTCGGCCACTTAGCTCAGTTGGTAGAGCGTTCGACTGAAAATCGAAAGGTCGGCAGTTCGACCCTGCCAGTGGCCACATCAGAAGCCCCGCCCGGAGGAACTCGGCGCGGGGCTTCGTCGTTCGCGTCTCGGTTCGGGGGTCGCCCCGGTTCCGCCACAGGGACGGGACCGGGGCCCACCCGACGCTCAGTCCTTGAACGCGTCCTTGATGTCCTCCTGGACCTTCTTCGCGTCGGCCTTCGCCTGGTCGAGCTTGCCCTCAGCCTCGAGGCGCTCGTTGTCCGTCAGGTCGCCGACCGCTTCCTTGGCGGTGCCCTTGGCGTGCTCCGCGGCGTTGGCGATCTTGTCGTCGAGTCCCATGGTGCTTCCTCCTCGTGGTCGGATCAGGTCATTCGACGCTAACCCGACATCCGCGACCGCGCGCGTCGGGAGCGGCTCCCCCGATCCCACGAGGTGAGCAAGATCGTCCCGTTGTGGCATGTCATCCCCGGTCCCGCGCACGGCGCACCTACGCTGGCAGGAGCGACACCGCGCGCTCTGCGCGCGCCATCGGATCCGACGGAGGACCACCCGTGAACCAGACGCCCGATGCCGAGCGCCCGCGCGGCTCACGCTTCTTCGACCGCTTCACCGAGCCGTTCACGGACATCGCCCGCGACAAGATCACGCAGGTCGAGGACAAGGTCCGGTCGTCGATCAAGTCCGAGGTCGACGCGGTCGGCCGGTCGGTCAAGGCCCGCGCCGTCGAGATCCGCCCGAGCGCGCTGGCGTTCGGCGCCGCGGCGCTCCTGACGTTCTTCGGGATCGCCCTGCTCCTCACGGCGGCCGTCGTCGGCCTGGCCCACGCGGTCAGCCTGTGGCTCTCCGCGCTCATCGTCGGACTCGTGCTGATCCTCGGCGGTGCGGCGTTCGCGGCGCTGGGTCGCAGCCGCCTCCCGGCTCCCGTCCGCGGCACGCCGCCGGCACCGCACCCGGCCCCCGACGCCGACGAGCTCGTCCACCCCTGGGCCGACTGACCCCTCGCGGACCGATGTCGAACGCCGACTGACCTCGCAGGTCGGCGCCTTGTCCGACAGACTGTGGACGCACGGCACGCACAGCAGAGTCCGGACGAGAGGTGAGGGCACATGGTCACCGGGACGCACGACCCGTCGACGAACGACCACCAGTCGATCGGTGAGCTCATCGGCCGACTGAGCGAGCAGGGCGCACGGCTCGTCCATGCCGAGATCGAGCTCGCCAAGGCGGAGATGGCGGCGCGCGCCCAGGCGGCGGGCATCGGGGCCGGCCTGTTCGTCGCCGCGGGCCTGTTCGGGTTCTTCGCGTTCGCGACCCTCATCGCCACGGCGATCATGGGACTGTCGAACGCGGTCGCTCCGTGGCTCGCGGGCCTCATCGTGTCGCTCGTGCTGCTGGCCCTGACCGCCGCTCTGGCGCTCGTCGGACGCAACCGGTTGAAGGCTGGCGCCACGAAGCCCGAGCGCACCGTCGCGAACGTCAAGAAGGACGTCGACGCGGTCAAGGAAGGTCTGAGCTGATGGCCACCGAACCGAAGATCGCCGCGCTCGAGGCCGAGCTCGCCGCGACCCGCGCGCAGCTCGCGGAGACCGTCGAGGAGCTGTCCACGCGGCTCGACCCGCGGTACCAGGCCGGTCAGGCCGCCGAGAAGGGCCGACGGCTCGTGCGGGACGCGATCGGGACCGACCCGGGCGCCGACCCGTCCGCGAAGACGCGTGCGCGCGTGGTGCTCGGCGCGGGCGTGGCGGCCCTGGGGATCGTCGTCAGCGCGATCGCGCGCCGGCGCTGACCGATCACGCCTCGACCGTAGGACTCCTGCGCGGCGTCGGGATGCGAGGCCGCGGTCGTGCCGCCCACGCGGACCAGAGGTGCTGGGCGGCATAGCCTCGCCACGGTCGCCATGAGTCGGCCCGGTCACGCGCGTCCGGGATAGTGACGGCCTGGCCCGAGCCCCCGGGGAGCTGCGCCATCGCGTACCGCAGGACGAGGTCCCCGGCGGGGAACACGTCGGGGTGGCCGAGCGCGCGCAGCACGACGTAGTCGGCGGTCCAGGGTCCGATGCCGGGCAGGGCGAGCATCGCGGCACGGACGGCCGACGGGTCCGACCCGTGGTCCAGCGCAAGGCCGTCGGCCACGGCGCGGGCCACGACCCCGACGGTCGAGGCGCGGCCCCGGTTGAGGCCGAACGCACGCAGCGCCTCCAGGGGTACCGCCGCGAGCTGGTACGCCGTCGGGAACAGGTGCAGCCCCTCGGGACCGGGTTCACCCAGCGCTGCCACGATCCGGCCCACGACGGTCGTCGCCGCAGCCGTCGACACCTGCTGGCCGACGACGGCGCGCACCGCGATCTCGAACGGGTCGACCGTGCCCGGGATGCGCAGGCCCGGACGCGCGGACACCAGGTCGCCCAGCAGGGGGTCGGCGCCGAGGGCCGCTGAGACCTCGGTCGGGTCCGTGTCCAGGTCGAGCCATCGGCGCAGTCGCTCGACGACCCACGCCTGGTCCGACGTGTCCGGCCAGGACGCGAGGTCGAGGTCGGCAGTGACGGCTGAGCCGTCGGGAGCGAGGTGCACGTGCGCGACGGCGGTACCGCTCGGCGCGCTCAGCAGACGCGTGACCGAGTGGCGGTGCGGGGAGAGCTGAGGCTGCGCCTGCGACGGACTCGACGACGGGGTCGATCCGGAGACGCACGGGGCGGCTTGCGCCCAGGTCACTCGTTCGAGACCGGGAACTGCACGGTCAGCGACGTGTCGGAACCACGACGTCGCGTCGAACGGTGGCGTGTGGAGCAGCTCCAGGGTGACCCGGGTCCAGGGGCCGGACCCTGTCGAACTGATCACATTCGTCGAGGCTAGGACTCGCGCTGGCTCGGGATCCCGTTGAGCAGGTCGCGAACCTCGGCCTCACGGTAACGGCGGTGCCCGCCGAGCGTGCGGATCGAGGAGAGCTTGCCGGCCTTGGCCCACCGGGTGACCGTCTTGGGGTCCACGCGGAACAGTGTGGCGACCTCAGACGGTGTGAGGAGCGTTTCAGACTCCGCGGTGTGTCCGGACATGTAGTGCCTCCCAGGGCTAGGGTTCGGCGGCCGCGGCTACGACAACCGAGTCTGTCGAGTTCAGAGGAACGCGACACACGCGCGAACCCGAGAGACCGTGAGCGAGCACGAGGTGCCCGACGCAACCCGACCCCCCTGCAGTACGCCCTCATATCATGACGTATCACCGAGCATGCCGCATATCGGCACACGATTTGGTTACGCTTTCTCACCAACACCTCGTCGGGCGTGGTGTGGAACGTTACACATCAGCGTAATCCCTACCAACCGGTCAGCCAAGCCCGACCGGACGTGACCCATACCACGCTTCGATCGCCCTCGCGGCCCGGCAACGGAGCGTCGGCCGGAGGCCCACGGGCGGGCGTGGGTCGCGAGTGGTCGGAATACCTGCGGAGCATGTACCGTTGCCCCACGAAGAGACGATTCCAGCACCCCGGGGCCGCACGTGTACGCACGGAGCCGCCCCGCTTCCACGTAAGAGGGGGTCGATGCCATGGGGCGCGGCCGTCAGAAGGCTAAGCAGACCAAGGTAGCCAGGGAGCTGAAGTACTTCAGCCCCGACACGAACTACCGAGCTCTCGAGCAAGAGCTCACGTCGCATGGCCGCAACGATGTCGTGACCGACAGCCGCCGCGCTGTCGACACGGAAGACCCGGAACGGCCTCGCGACAGCGGGCCGTGGCGCGACGACAGCTGATCTCGGCCGGCGGTCACCGGCACCACCTCAGGTGGTCCGGTACCGCCCCGAGAGGCGCACAGCGCCTCCGTGCACACCCTTCGTCCCCGTGACCAGCTCGCTGTCCGTGGCCACGTCCCGAACCGGGTCGAGGTCACGCGCGCTCCCGAGCACCCAGGCCGGCAGGCCCAGCTCTGCGGAGTGGGCCAGGACGCCGTCGACCGCCTCGGGCGCGACGATCGCGACCATGCCCACCCCCAGGTTCAGGGTGTTCTCGAGGTCCGACCACGGGACCGAGCCGAGCGCCTGCACCAGCCCGAACACCGGCGGCAGCAGCCAGCTCGCACGGTCGACCTCCGCCACCAGTCCAGCCGGCAGGACGCGCGCGACGTTCGCCGCCAACCCGCCGCCGGTCACGTGGCTGAACGCGTGCACGCCACCCGACGCTCGCTCGACCAGAGCGAGGCAGTCCGACGCGTAGACGCGCGTCGGCGTCAGCAGCTCCTCGCCCAGCGTGCGACCGAGCTCCGGGACGTGCCGTTCGAGCCCCCACCCGGCGACCTCGACGACCTTGCGCACGAGCGAGTACCCGTTGGAGTGCAGCCCGCTCGAGCCGAGCGCGACCAGCACGTCACCCGCGCGCACGCGGTCCGGGCCGAGCAGCTCGTCGGCCTCGACGATGCCCGTCGCCGCACCGGCCACGTCGTAGTCGTCGGGCCCCAGCAGCCCCGGGTGCTCGGCCGTCTCGCCGCCGACGAGCGCGGTCCCCGCGACCTGGCAGGCCGCCGCGATGCCGCGCACGATCCCCGCGATCCGCTCGGGGACGACGCGACCGCACGCGATGTAGTCCGTCATGAACAGCGGCCGCGCACCGACCACGACGATGTCGTCGACGACCATGCCGACGAGGTCGAAGCCGATCGTGTCGTGGATGTCGAGGGCCTGGGCGATCGCGACCTTGGTGCCCACGCCGTCCGTCGAGGTGGCGAGCAGCGGTCGGCGGTAGCGCAGCAGCACCGACGCGTCGTACAGGCCGGCGAAGCCGCCGACCCCGCCGAGGACCTGGGGTCCGTGCGTCGCACGCACGGCGTCCTTCATCAGCTCGACGGCCTTGTCGCCCGCGTGGGTGTCGACACCGGCGCCGGCGTACGTCACGGGGGCGGTCGGGCCCCGACCCACCGACGCGCTCACGGGTGGTCCAGCGCGCCGGCGCCGCCGACGCCGCTCACGAGCGTCGCGAGACCGTCCTCGGGGCTGCCCAGCGGCAGCTCGCTCTGCTCGAGCAGGAACTTGCCGAGCCGGTGGGCCGGTGGCAGCTCGATCGGGTAGCGACCCGTGAAGCAGGCCGCGCAGAGCTGCGACGCGGGCTGCTCGGTCGCCGCGATCATGCCCTCGGTCGAGATGTAGCCGAGCGAGTCGGCCTGCAGCGACGCGGCGATCTCGTCGACCCCCAGCCCGTTCGCGATGAGCTCGGCGCGCGACGCGAAGTCGATCCCGTAGAAGCACGGCCACTTGACCGGCGGTGAGCTGATCCGGACGTGCACCTCGGCCGCACCGGCCTCCCGCAGCATCCGGATGAGCGCGCGCTGGGTGTTGCCACGCACGATCGAGTCGTCGACGACGACGAGCCGCTTGCCGCGGATGACCTCGCGCAGCGGGTTGAGCTTGAGCCGGATGCCGAGCTGGCGCAGGGTCTGCGACGGCTGGATGAACGTGCGCCCGACGTAGGCGTTCTTGGTCAGGCCCTGACCGAACGGGATGCCCGACTCCGCCGCGTACCCGACGGCGGCCGGCGTGCCCGACTCGGGGACCGGGATGACCAGGTCGGCGTCGACGGGGTGCTCCTGCGCGAGCCGGCGACCCATCGCCACCCGGGCGGCGTGCACCGAACGGCCCGCGATCGACGTGTCGGGACGCGCGAGGTAGACGTACTCGAACACGCAGCCGGCACGCTCGACCGGCGCGAACCGGGTGCTGCGCAGACCGTCCGCGTCGATCGCGATGAGCTCGCCCGGCTCGACCTCCCGCACGAACGACGCGCCCACGATGTCGAGCGCGGGGGTCTCGCTCGCGACGACCCAGCCGCGCTCGAGGCGGCCCAGGACGAGCGGGCGGACGCCGTGCGGGTCCCGCGCGGCGTACAGCGTGTGCTCGTCCATGAAGACGAGGCAGAACGCGCCGCGCAGCCGCGGCAGGACCTCGAGCGCGGTGGCCTCGAGGGTGTGGTCCGGGTCGCCCGCGAGCAGCGCGGTGACGAGGGCCGTGTCGGTCGTGTTGCCCCGGGCGAGCTCGCCGCGGCGCAACGGCCCGTACCGCTCGGCGACGAGCTCGACGAGCTCCGCCGAGTTCGTCAGGTTGCCGTTGTGACCGAGCGCGATGGTGCCGCCCGCGGTCGCGCCGAGGGTGGGCTGCGCGTTCTCCCACGTGCTCGCGCCCGTCGTCGAGTAGCGCGTGTGGCCGATCGCGATGTGCCCCGTCAGGGCGTTCAGCGACGTCTCGTCGAACACCTGCGACACGAGGCCCATGTCCTTGTAGACACGGAGCTGCTCGCCGTTCGAGGTGGCGATGCCGGCCGACTCCTGGCCGCGGTGCTGCAGCGCGTACAGACCGAAGTAGGTGAGCTTGGAGACCTCTTCGCCTGGCGCCCAGACCCCGAAGACGCCGCATGCGTCTTGGGGACCCTTCTCGCCTGGCAGGAGGTCGTGGGTCAGAAGTCCGTCTCCGCGAAGGGCCACGTGACCATGGTCGCACACGCCCTCCCGGGAGACGCCCGGCGCCCGTTGGGTGGGCAGGCCGGCAGGACGACGTGGTCGGGTCAGCGGCGAGGGGCGCTGCGCCGGTCCGCGCCCACCGCGAGCGCTCCCCCGACCAGCCCGCCGAGCACCGCCAGCGCGAAGGCCGTCAGGAGCCGCACGGTGCCGTCGCCCCCCAGGAACGAGATGAACCCGTCACCCGAGACCGTGTCGGGCGACGAGGTCACGACGACGAGGACGAGCCCGAGGAGCGCGCCCACCAGCGCACCCGCCGTGATGAACGCGCCGAACTTCGGGGCACGACGCACGGTCGCGGGGACGGCGACGCGCTCGAGCTCGGACTCGTCGGGCACCGCGGACTCGTCCGACACTGCGCCGTCGGGCTGCAGCCGCTGCGCACCCGTCGTCGGGGCGGCGTTGTCGGCCGACGTGGGGCCGTCGGTCGCAGCGGGGCCGTCGGTCGCGGCGGGACCGTCGGCCGCGGCGGGACCGTCGGCCGCGGCAGGGCTGTCGGTCGCGGCAGGGCCGTCGGTCGGCTCGTCGGGCAGGGTCACGCCCCGATGGTAGCCACCGCCTCGCCGTCTGCTCAGCGCGGGGTCAGCGCGGTCGGGCGGCCTGCAGCGGGAGGTAGGCCGTGAGGTCGGCGCGTTCGCCGGACGCGCGCACGCGACCCGAGGCGACCGCGTCGGCCCAGGACAGGGTCCCGGTCGCGAGGGACAGCCACGTCTGCGGGTCGGTCTCGACGACGTTGGGCGGGGTGCCGCGCGTGTGCCGCGGTCCCTCGACGGCCTGGACCGCGGCGTCGGGCGGGACGCGCACCTCGACGGTGTGCCCGGGGGCGACGTCGGCCAGCTCCTCGAGCGTGAAGCGCACCGCGGTGCGGCGAGCCGGCGTGGGGACGCCCGACGGGTCGGCGCGCCAGACGGCGAGCGCGGCGCGGCCGTCGGCCGGCTCGGTGCGACGACGGGGCGGCATGCCCCGATCATGCCGCAGCGACGGTCGGCGGTGCCCCGGTCAGCGCCGGGCGCCGCGCTGCTGGCGGTGGTGCTCGACCGTGATCCGCTTCCACCGCGCGCGCTCCTGGGCAGCGAGCCGCGCGTCGGACCGCCGTTCCTGGAACGCCGCCTCGCGCATGAGCCGGCGCCAGCTGTCGAGGCGTCGCTCGGCGAGCTCACCCGACTCGAGCGCCGCACGCACCGCGCAGCCCGGTTCGGTCCCGTGCGCGCAGTCGGCGAACCGGCAGCGCGCGGCGAGCTCCTCGACGTCGGCGAACGTGACCTCGAGCGCCGCGGCATCGGCCACGAGACCCACCCCGCGCAGGCCCGGGGTGTCGATCAGCACCGCACCACCCGGCAGTGCGACGAGCTCACGGTGCGTCGTCGTGTGCCGACCGCGACCGTCCGCACGACGCTCCGCGGTCGCCATGACCTCCGACCCGGCTAGCGCGTTGACGAGCGTGGACTTGCCCGCGCCCGAGGGACCGACGACGACGAGCGTCACGCCCGGGCCCAGCAGCGCCCGCACCGGCTCGAGACCCTCGCCCCGCACCGCACTGACGGCGTGCACGTCGACGCCGATCGCCACCCCGGCCACCTCGGCGGCCATGCCGTCCGGGTCGGGCACGAGGTCGGCCTTCGTGAGCACGACCACCGGCGTGGCCCCCGATCGCCACGCGAGCGTCAGCAGCCGCTCGACGCGCCCGAGGGACGGGTCGGGGTCGAGGTGCTCGGCCACGAGCACCACGTCCACGTTCGCCGCGAGGGTCTGGACGTCCGACGTGGCGCCCGCGGTGTCGCGGACGAGCGCCGTGCGGCGGTCCCGCGCGAGCGTGACGTGCGGGGCGCCGTCGGCACGTTCGCCGACCTCGAGCCAGTCCCCGACCGCGGCCGGCCGCCGGGTGCCGTCCGCGAACGGTACGAGGCCGTCGCGGTCGAGGTCGACGCGGAGCACGCCCGCGTCGTGAGCATGGAGGTCATCGAGGTGATTGCCGTCGCCGGTGCCGGTGCCGCGACCGGGCAGCACGCTGACGGCGCCTCGGTCGACGCGAACGACCCGCGCCACCGCGACGCGCGGGTGCTCGGGCACACCACCGTCCGCAGGAGCCGCGTCACCGCGCGCGCCCGTCGTCGCGTCGTTCCTCGTCGCGTCGTTCGCCGCGTCGTCTGTCATGCCGCGACGGTAGGTCGGTGCACCGGCGGCGGGCCACGGAATTATCTCCGCGACAGCGCACCGCCGACGCCCGTCCCGGTGCTACCCGAAGTACGCCGGCAGCGTCCGCGTGAACGCCTCGCGGGCCTCGCCGAGCGGCAGGGTGAACAGGCCCTGCACCTCGACCGCAGGCTCGTGCGAGTGGTCGCCGTCGTCGGTGGCCGCCGAGCCGAGGCCCGCACCGGCACCCGGGACGCAGGAGTCGGTCGTCACGCCGATCCGGATGACCGGGACACCGCGCGAGGTCGCCAGGTCGGCGAAGCGGACCTCCTCGGTGCGGGGAACGGCCACGAGGACGCGAGCGGTCGACTCCGAGAACAGCGCCTCGAACGGCGTCACGTCGTCGCGCACGAGCAACGGCTCGAGGTCGACGCTCACGCCGACCCCGTACCGCAGGCTCGACTCGACGAGCGCCTGCGCGAGGCCGCCCTCCGAGAGGTCGTGCGCGGCGTCGACCAGCTCGTCGCGGCTCGCGCGCACGAGCACCTCGCCGAGCCGGCGCTCGGCGGCAAGGTCCACGCGCGGCGGCAGTCCGCCGAGGTGTCCGTGCACGACGTCGGCCCAGGCGGACCCGTCGAGCTCGCCGCGCGTCGTGCCGAGCAGGTAGACGCTCTGGCCGGCGGTCGTCCAGCCGGACGGGGTCGCGTCGGCGACGTCGTCGATCACGCCGAGCACCCCGACGACCGGCGTCGGGTGGATCGCGGAGTCGATGCGGCCCGGTTCGCCCGTGCCGTTGTAGAGGGACACGTTGCCGCCGGTCACGGGCACGCCGAGGACCTGGCACGCGTCGGCCAGCCCGCGGATGGCCTCGACGAGCTGCCACATCGAGTCGGGGTGCTCGGGGCTGCCGAAGTTGAGGCAGTCCGTGACCGCGAGCGGCCGCGCGCCGACCGTCGCGACGTTCCGGTACGCCTCCGCGAGCGCGAGCTGCGCACCAGTGTAGGGGTCGAGCTTGGCGTAGCGACCGTTCGCGTCCGTCGCGAGCGCGACACCGAGCCCCGTGGTCTCGTCGACCCGGACGACGCCGCCGTCGTCGGGCTGTGCGAGCGCCGTGTTGCCCTGCACGTACCGGTCGTACTGGTCGGTGACCCACGACTTCGACGAGAGGTTCGGCGACGCCAGCAGGCGCAGGACCGTCTCCCGCAGCTCGTCGGCCGTCGCCGGGCGCGCGGCCCGCGCGGCGCCGTCGGGCCCCGAGATCGTGTCCGCGTTGAGGCCGTCCTGCCAGGCCGGTCGCGCGTACGGGCGGTCGTAGACCGGGCCCTCGTGCGCGACGGTCTTGGGGTCGACGTCGACGATCTTCTCGCCGTGGTGGTGGATGACGAGGCGGCCCGTGCCCGTGACCTCGCCGATCACCGCGGACTCGACATCCCACTTCGTGGTGATCGCGAGGAACGCGTCGAGCTTGTCGGGCGTGACGACCGCCATCATGCGTTCCTGCGACTCTGACATGAGGATCTCGCCGGCCGTCAGCGTCGGGTCGCGGAGCAGGACCGTCTCGAGGTCGACCTCCATGCCGCCCTCACCGTTCGACGCGAGCTCGCTCGTCGCGCAGGAGATGCCCGCCGCGCCCAGGTCCTGGATGCCCTCGACGACGCGCGCCGCGAACAGCTCGAGGCAGCACTCGATGAGGACCTTCTCCATGAACGGGTCGCCCACCTGGACGCTCGGACGCTTGGACGGCTTGGTGTCGTCGAACGTCTCGCTCGCGAGGATCGACGCACCGCCGATGCCGTCGCCGCCCGTCCGGGCCCCGAACAGGACGATCTTGTTGCCGATGCCCGACGCGTTCGCGAGGTGGATGTCCTCGTGGCGCAGCACGCCCAGGCACAGCGCGTTGACCAGCGGGTTGCCCTGGTACGACGCGTCGAACACGAGCTCGCCGCCGATGTTCGGCAGCCCGAGGGAGTTGCCGTAGCCGCCGACGCCGGACACCACGCCGTGCACGACGCGCGCGGTGTCGGGGTGGTCGATCGCGCCGAACCGCAGCTGGTCCATGACCGCGACCGGGCGCGCACCCATCGAGATGATGTCGCGGACGATCCCGCCGACGCCCGTGGCCGCACCCTGGTACGGCTCGACGTAGCTCGGGTGGTTGTGCGACTCGACCTTGAACGTGACCGCCCAGCCGTCGCCGATGTCGACGACTCCCGCGTTCTCGCCGATGCCGACGAGCAGGTGCTTCTTCATCTCGGGGGTCGTCTTGTCGCCGAACTGGCCGAGGTGGGTCTTGCTCGACTTGTAGGAGCAGTGCTCCGACCACATGACGGAGTACATGGCGAGCTCGGCGGCCGTGGGGCGGCGCCCGAGGATGTCGCGGATCCGCTGGTACTCGTCGGGCTTGAGACCGAGCGCGGCGAACGGCTGCTCGAGGTCGGGGGTCGCGGCGGCGTTCTCCACGGTGTCGGACACGTGCCCCGACGGCCGGGAAGCAGAAGCAGCGGAGGCGGTGCGGGGCTCGGTGGTCATCGGTTCCCTCAGGCAGGCTCTGGCGTGCGCGTCGTCCGTCGGCAGACGACTCCAGGTTACCGGCGGTCACCGGGGCCGGACGTCGACGCCCGCCCACCGGACGATCACCGGACGATCGCCGGGTGATCGCCGGGTGACGCAGCGATGCGGCGACGAGGGGGCTGATCCGTGCAGCGCCCGAGTCGCTACCGTTCGTGGGTGGAGACGACAGCCCTGAGGATCGGCAGCCCCCGGGCACGACGCCGTTCGAGGCCGGGTGCGCCGCTCTGCGCGACGGTCGTCGTCCTGGTCGGCGTGCTGCTCACCGGGTGCACGGTGGCCAGCGGCTCGACCCCGACCCCCGGCACGCCGCACGCGAGCGCGACGCCGTCCACCGGGTCTCCGTCGCCGTCCGCGTCGGCCCCTGCCGAGGCCGCGCCCGGGACCGATGCGCCACTCACGTCGGGCACCCTCGCGCTCACGCTCCGGGCCGACCGGCCGACCCTCACCCCGCAGCCCGACGGATCAGTCCAGGCGAGCATCCCGCTGCCCGCCGAGCTCCCGGCGGACGCAGCCCAGCTCACCGCCCCGCCGGGCACGACGTTCGAGGTGCAGCTCGACGGGTCGGTCGTCGTGCACGACGCCGCGGGGGCGTTCGCCGGTGGGCTCGCGAGCCCGACGGCGACGACCGACGACGGGACGCTCGTGCGCGCACGGTTCGAGGCGGCGGGCACCCAGCGGCTGCGCGTCGTCGTCTCCCGCGCGCTGGTCGGCTCCACGGTCGCCACGTCGGGCACGGCGACCGTGTGGTTCGGCACGGCCCTGGTCACGAGGGCCACCTGGGGTGAGCGCGAGGGAGGGCGGTCGCTCGCGGTCGACCCGACCCCGTGGGCGCGCGCGGGCGGGCTCGCCGCCCAGGACGCGACGTGGGCGGCCGTCGTCGCGCTCGCGCCGGACGCCGACACGACCGCGATGCACGACCAGTTCCTGTGCCACGCGCTCGGCGCGGCCGACAAGGCGACGTGGAACCTCGAGCCGTGGCGGCCCGACGTCGGTTCGATGGCCACCCTCGTGGCACGCTGCAACCCGACCTGACCGACCCGACAGACCGACCCGACAGACCGAGGAAGAGCCGACGATGACGTCGACCGAACGCGAGATCACCGAGCCCGTCGACCTCTGCCTGTCCTCGGGCCGGCTGAACCGGGCGGCCGTCGGCTGGACCCGTAGCCCGCTGCACCGCACCGCGGTGACCGGGTGGGGCCGGACGAAGCGGTGGGAGTACTGGGGAGTCGTCACGCCGACCCACGTGATCGCCCTCACGGTCGCCGATCTCGACTACGCCGCGCAGCACCAGGTGTGGGTGCTCGACCGCGTCACGGGCGTCGAGGTGGACACCGTCGCGGTCGTGCCGCTCGGGCGCGGGGTCGTGCTGCCCGCGAGCAGCGGCGGCGGGCCGGTGCGGGCCCACGCGAAGGGACTCGACATCACGATCGACGACGGCGACCTCGGCACCCGGTTGCGCGCGGCGACCGGGCGGGTCGAGGTTGACCTCGTCGCGAGCGTGCCGGAGGGGCACGAGTCGCTCGGCGTCGTCGTGCCGTGGTCGGACCGGCTGTTCCAGTACACGCTCAAGGACGTCGCGCGGCCCGTGTCCGGGACGCTCGTCGTCGACGGGGTCCGCCACGACGTCCCGGCCGACGCATCCTGGGCCGTCCTCGACCACGGCCGAGGACGCTGGCCGTACTCGATGTCATGGAACTGGGGTGCGGGCAGCGGCACGGTCGACGGGCTGGTCGTCGGCGTGCAGGTCGGCGGGCGCTGGACCGACGGGACCGGGTCGACCGAGAACGCGCTGCTCGCGGGCGGCCGGCTGCACAAGTGCTCCGACGAGCTCGTGTGGGAGTACGACCGCGCCGACTGGCTCGCGCCGTGGCACGTCCACGACCAGGCCCGCGAGCGCGTCGACCTCACCTTCACGCCGTTCCACGAGCGCGCATCGCGGATGAACCTGCTCGTCGTGGCCGCCGAGACGCACCAGTGCTTCGGCACCTGGACGGGTTGGATGGCCGACGACGCGGGCACGCGCGTGCGGGTCGACGGCGTGACGGGCTGGGCCGAGGAGGCGCGCAACCGGTGGTGAGCGCGCGCTAGACCGGCTGGGTCGGCTCAGGCTGCTCGGCCGACTTGGCCGGCTCGGTCGGCTCGGTCGGCTCGGTCAGCTGCGTGACCGTGCGCGCCCGCAGCTCGTCGGCGAAGCCCCCGAGCAGCATGTCGAGGCGCTGCGGTCGGCGTTCGACCGGCACTGCGTCGATCTCGACCGCCGCGTCGTCGTCCAGGTCGACGGCCCCCTCGGCAGCCGGCGGCGTCGGCGCAGGACCGACAGGCGACCGCGCGACGACGCGCCAGTCCAGGGTCGCCCGCACCAGTCGCGCGTAGACGTGCGCGTCGACGGGGTCCCGCAGCCACGCGTCGGCCGCGTCGGCGACCTGGCGTGCGAGGCGATCGATCTCGTTGTCCACAGCGTCCTCCGGCTCAGGTCCCCGGATCGTAGTTCAGGCGCTGTAGTTCACCCGAACGGTTGCATGTCACCCGAACGGGTGTGATGGTCGTCACACGACGAGGATGTCGTGCGGCGCGTGGAGCGCCCGGTGTCCCTCGTGCCGACACCGACGACAAGGACTCAACGATGAGACTCCGCACCGTCCTGGCAGCCACCGCATCGACCTGCCTCCTGATCGCGCTCGCCGGACCGGCCGTGGCCGGCAGCTCCGGCGGACAGCATCCGCCCACCGGCACCGACTCGCTGACCCGGGCGGACCGTGCGGACCTCCAGCGGTGGGCGACCGACACCTGGGCCTCGTTCGCGGCGATGACCGACGAGAGCACCGGCCTCCCGGCCGACAACATCAACGCCGACCTGTCCGCGGCGTCGCGGTCCGGGTACACCTCGCCGACCAACATCGGTGCGTACCTGTGGAGCACCGTCGTCGCGGAGAAGCTCGGCATCATCGGCCACCGCGAGGCACACACCCGGCTCGACCGGACCCTGACGACCCTGTCCACCATGGAGCGCCACCAGCCGAGCGGGATGTTCTACAACTGGTACGACGAGGCCACGGGCGCCAAGCTCACGACGTTCCCGAGCGGCGAGCACGTCGACCCGTTCCTCTCGAGCGTCGACAACGGCTGGTTCGCGGCGGCTCTCATGGTCGTGCGCAACGCCGAGCCGTCGATGCGCAGGCAGGCCGACGCGCTGCTCGCCGGGATGGACTTCGGCACCTTCTACGACGCGAACCAGTTCGGCGGGACCCGTCCGGGCATGGTGCGCGGCGGCTTCTGGGTCGATCCGCCGGCGCAGAACGCCTGCCCGGGGACCCTGCCCGACGGCACCCCGGTGCAGTTCACTTGCAACCACTACGACATCCTCGACTCCGAGCCTCGCATCGTGACGTACATCGGCGTCTCCCGCGGCGAGATCCCGCCCGCCGCGTACTTCGGGACCTACCGCACGTTCCCGGCCAGCTGCGACTGGTCGTGGCCCGAGCAGCGCCCGGTCGGCGAGACCCGCAGCTACATGGGCCTCGACGTGTTCGAGGGCGCGTTCACGTACCGCGGCATGCACATCGTGCCCACGTGGGGCGGGACGATGTTCGAGGAGCTCATGCCCGACCTGTTCGTGCCCGAGTCGAGCTGGGGCCCGGCGAGCTGGGGGGTCAACCACCCGCTCGCGGTCCGCGCGCAGATCGAGCACGGCCTGAACGACGCCGGCTACGGCTACTGGGGCTTCTCCCCCGCGAGCAACCCGTTCGGCGGCTACAGCGTGTACGGCGTCGACGAGATCGGGATGGACCCGGGCGGGTACCCGTCCGACATCGAGGGCACCAACGTCGACAAGGGCTACGAAGGATGCCGCGACGCGACCAACCCGACCCCGACGTTCGGCGACGGCGTCGTCACGCCGCACGCGTCGTTCCTCGCGCTGCCGTACGCCCCCCGCGCCACGGTCGACAACCTGCGCGGCATCGAGGACACCCTCGGCGCCTACGGTGCGGGCGGCTTCTACGACTCCGTGGCGACCCGCAGCGGCACCGCGGCCGAGCGCTACCTGTCGCTCGACCAGGGCATCATCATGGGCTCGCTCGGCAACGTGCTCGGCAACGGTCTGCTGCACGACGCGTTCACCAAAGGTGCGGTCGAGCAGACCGTGAAGCCGCTGCTCGCCCTCGAGCAGTTCGGGTCCGGGCTCGTCGCTGCACCGACACCCTGACGCACTGACGCTCTGACGACGCCGACGGGCGCGGCACTCTCCCCGGAATCCTTGGGGTGGGTGCCGCGCCCGTCGGCGTGCCGGTCAGCGCTTGCCGAGCAGCTTCTCCGCGAGCGGTGCGTCGTCCGATGCGCGCTGCGCCCGGTAGTACGCGCGGGCCTCGTCCTGCCGCTCGGCCTCGACGCCGGTCGCGATCGTCGAGCGCAGGTGCTCGGGTCCGTACCCGAAGGCGTCGACCAGGTCCTGCGCGTGCGGGCGCAGGCGGGTCAGGAGGCGGTCGATGTACGACGTGACGGTCCGCGCCCGCCCGGCCGACAGCCGGCCGTTGATGAGGTACCACGCGAGGTTGCGCTCGATCGCGACGAGGCCGAACAGGTCCCGCAGCCACGTCATGACACGCCGCGTGCCCGGGTCCTCGATGGTCTCGAGCGCCGCGGTGAACGCCTCCCACTGGATGACCTCGGCGTGCGCACGGGCGGTCTCGATGAGCTCGTGCTGGTGCACGTCGAACAGGGCGGCGGCCGTCTCGCGGGTCGACCGTGTCGCGGGGCGCAGCGCCTGGGCGACCTCGGCGACCATCGCGTCGACGCGCTCGTGCAGGAGCGCCCGCTGGGTGTCGGCCTCCCGCAGCTGGCCGGCGGACCGGCGCACGCGCCCGCCGTCGGACAGGGTCTGCACGGCGCGCAGCAGGGGCGTGCGGTGCAGGGCGGCGTCGGCGGCCCGGCCCGCGACGTAGCGCGCGACCCCACCCGCGTCGACGTCCTTGAACTCCCGCGAGTAGTCGGCGAGCAGGCGCTTCGCGACGAGCTGGAGCAGGACGGTGTTGTCGCCCTCGAACGTGACGAACACGTCGAGGTCGGCACGCAGCCCGACGAGCCGGTTCTCGGCGATGAACCCCGCGCCGCCGCACGCCTCGCGCGCTGTCTGCAGGGCGTCGAGCGCGAGCCACGTCGACTTCGGCTTGAGCGCCGCGGCGATGGTCTCGAGGTCCGCGCGGGACCCCTCGGTGTCGTCACGCCCCGAGAAGACGGTGTCGAACTGGGCGAGCAACCCCTCGTGCGCGAACGCCGAGGCGTAGGTCTCGGCGAGCAGGGGCAGCAGGCGCCGGCGGTGCTCGGCGTAGTCCATGAGGACGACCTCGTCGGTGTCCGAGGCGCCGGTGAACTGCCGGCGCTGGTTCCCGTAGGTGACCGCGATGGCGAGCGCGACCTTGCTGACGTTGACCGCCGCGCCGTCGAGCGAGACGCGGCCCTGGACGAGCGTGCCGAGCATCGTGAAGAAGCGTCGGCCCGGGCTCGCGATGGGCGACGAGTACGTGCCGTCGGGCGCGACGTCGCCGTAGCGGTTGAGCAGGTTGGCGCGCGGCACGCGGACGTGGTCGAAGTGCAGGCGGCCGTTGTCGATGCCGTTGAGCCCGCCCTTGAGGCCGTCGTCCTCGCCGCCGACGCCGGGCAGGAACTCGCCCGTCGCCGCGTCGCGGAGGGGCACGTAGACGGCGTGGACGCCGCGGTTGACCGAGCGCCCACCGGGGCCGTCGGGGGTGATGAGCTGGGCGAACACGACCGCCGCCGTGCCGTGCAGGGCCGCGTTGCCGAGGTACTCCTTCCACGCCGCGCGGAACGGCGTGTGGATGACGATCTCCTGCGTCGCGGCGTCATAGGTCGCGGTCGTCGAGACGGACGCGACGTCCGAGCCGTGCCCCGTCTCGGTCATCGCGAAGGCACCCGGGACCGCGACGGACATCGCGTCGGGCAGCAGGCGCTCGTGGTGGTCGGCCGTGCCGAGGTGCAGGATCGCCGACGCGAACAGCCCCCACTGGACACCCGCCTTGATCTGCAGCGAGGGGTCCGCGACGATCAGCTCCTCGAAGCGCGAGATGCTGCCGCCGTGGTCGTCCCGGCCACCGAGCGCCGTCGGGAACGCGCGCAGCACGTCGCCCTCGGACGCCAGGAGTCGCAGCTGCTCGAGGACGCGGGCCCGGTGCTCGGCGACCGGCTGGCCCTCGATGCGCTGGAAGCGGGGGTCGCCCGCGAGGGCGCGAGCGCCGCGGCGCATCTCGGCGTACGGGCCCAGCAGGGTCCGCGCGAGGGCCTCCACGTCGACCCGCGGCTCAGGGGTGCGGGCGGCCGGGCGGCTGTGCGTCGGACGTTCGGTCGTGGTGGTCATCGGGTCTCCTCGGTCGGGTGGTCGGAGCTTCGTCGCAGCGATCGTCGGCGGGGCGGGGGGTTGGATCGGATCGGGTCAGGGGTGGTCGGGGGGTGCGAGGTCCGGGAGCCCGGCGTCGGCGGTGAAGGCCGAGGCGGACAACGGACCGCCGAGCGGCTCGTCGGTGGGCGCCCGGCCCCGGTCGCGGGCGAGCAGCCCGACGGGTCCGGCCCAGAGCCAGGCGGCGACCTGCGCGGTGAGGGCCTCACGGGTCGGAGCGCCCGGGGCGTCGCGGTGGGCCAGCCACCACTCGCCGGCCCCCCGCACGAACCCGACCGCTCCGGCTGCCCAGACCTCGGCGAGCGCGGTGTGGCCGGAGTCGCCGGCTGGGGGCTGGACGGACGCGTCGCCGACGTCGACCCGCAGCGCCGTGCCGTCGTCGTGGGTGAGGCCGCGTGCGAACGGCGCCGCGACGAGCGCGGTCACCGAGTCGAGGAAGTGCCCGAGCGGGCCGCCCGACTCGACCGAGCCGTCGCGGGTCACGAACGCGTAGACGTTGGGCGAGGACTCGATCATCTCGAGGTACACCGCGACCATGGCGCGCAGGCCGTCCCGCGGGGTCGGGGCGACGCGCAGCACACCCTCGAGGGCGCCCCGGATCTGCAGCACGACGGCCTCGGCGACCGCGATCTGCAGCCCGGTCTTGTCGGCGAAGTAGCGGTAGACGATCGACTTCGAGGTGCCCGCCGCGGCCGCGATCTCCTCCATGGACACGTCCGGTCCGTGGTGGTGGACCGTCCGGCGCGCGATCCGCACGAACTCGGCCCGGCGGCTCTCGCGGTGGTCGGCCCACCGGGTGGCGCGGCCGTCGACGGCGTCGTCCCGGTGCGTGGTCAGCCCGAACGCGTCGCTCGGCGAGCGGGGGGATGAGGTGGAGGACGGGCTGGCGGCCGCACCCATGGCGACAGCACCGCTCGCGGTCGACCGCGGCGGCAGGTTGTCCGTCGGCGTCGACGGTCCGGGTGTGACGGGGCTCACGAAACCGAAGGTATCAGGTACTGTGGGTTTCGGGTATACCAGAGATCGAGAGCCGCAACCCGGGACCGAAGTCCCGTTCTGCGATCGTGATCACGGCGAGATCCGTGAACCGCTGCGCAACGACGCGAGAGGAACACCATGGCAGTCACCCCGACCGCAGGCTCCACCGAGGCCTCCCCGGGAGCCCCACGGCTGCCCCGGCGCGCCGTCGTCCTCGGCGGGAACCGCATCCCGTTCGCCCGCTCGGGCGGCGCGTACACGCGCGCCAGCAACAAGGACATGCTCACCGCGGCGCTCGACGGCCTCGTCGCGCGGTTCGGCCTGCAGGGCGATGTCATCGGAGAGGTCGCCGCCGGCGCGGTGCTCAAGCACAGCCGCGACTTCAACCTCACGCGCGAGTGCGTGCTCGGCTCGGCGCTCGCCAACGAGACCCCGGCCTACGACCTGCAGCAGGCGTGCGCGACCGGCCTCGAGACGGTCGTCGGGCTCGCGAACAAGATCCGCCTCGGCCAGCTCGAGTCGGCGATCGCGGGCGGCGTCGACTCGACGTCCGACGCGCCCATCGCCGTGAGCGACCGGCTCCGCGGCGTGCTGCTCGACCTCTCGCGCGCCAAGACCACGGTGCAGAAGCTCGCGGCCGTCGCGCGCATCCGGCCGCAGGACCTCGCGCCGTCGGCCCCCAACACGTCCGAGCCCCGCACCGGCCTGTCCATGGGCGAGCACCAGGCGATCACGACCGCGCAGTGGGACATCACCCGCGAGGCGCAGGACGAGCTCGCGCTCGCGAGCCACCAGAACCTCGCGAAGTCCTACGACACCGGGTTCTTCGACGACCTGGTCACCCCGTTCCGCGGCCTCGTGCGCGACTCGAACCTGCGGGCCGACTCCTCGCTCGAGAAGCTCGCCAAGCTCAAGCCGACGTTCGGCCTCAAGCTCGACAAGCCCGCGACGATGACGGCCGGCAACTCGACCCCGCTGACCGACGGTGCCTCGGCGGTCCTCGTCGCGTCCGACGAGTGGGCCGCCGCCCACGACCTGACCCCGCTCGCGGTCGTCGTCGACGCCGAGGCTGCAGCCGTCGACTTCGTCCACGGGGTCGACGGGCTGCTCACCGCGCCGGTCTTCGCCGTCCCGCGCCTGCTGGCCCGCAACGACCTGACGCTCGACGACATCGACTACTTCGAGATCCACGAGGCGTTCGCGTCGACCGTCCTCGTGTCGCTCGCCGCCTGGGAGTCCGACGAGTTCTGCCGGACCCGGCTCGGGCTCGACGGCGCGCTCGGCACGATCGACCGCGCCAAGCTCAACGTGCACGGCGGCTCGCTCGCGGCCGGCCACCCGTTCGCCGCGACGGGCGGACGCATCGTTGCGACGATCTCCAAGGAGCTCGCGCGGCGCAAGGCGGCCAACGGCGACGACCGCCCGGTCCGCGCCCTCATCTCCGTCTGCGCAGCGGGCGGCATCGGCGTGACAGCGATCCTGGAGGCAGCGTGACCGACACCTACCTGAACCTCGTCAACTCGGGGTTCACGAAGAAGATCGCCCAGCAGCTCGGGCTCCCGCGGCCCGCGGTCCTGCGCCGGTACCGACCGGGGCAGCCGCTCCTCGACGGTCCCGTGCTCGTGCTCGGTACGGGTGCCGACGCCGACACGGTCGCGCGCATCCTGTCCGGCACCTCGGGCCCGGGCTCGACCGGCGCGACGGCCAGCACGCCGACCGGGACCCGCGGCGCCGACGGCGTCATCGACCTGGCGTCGACCATCCCCGGCTGGGACCTCGACGTCCGCCGCGACCCCGCGGCGGGTGACCGGTACGCCGCCGTGGTGCTCGTGCTCACCGAGGTCGCGCACCCCGACGACCTCGCCGGGCCGGTGCTCGCGCTCGGCTCGGTCCTCAAGGCGCTGCCCGCGCACGCGCGCATCGTGACGATCTCGCGGCCCGCGACGGCCGACGAGGGCCCCGCGACCGCTGCCGCCCGGCAGGGCATCGACGGGATCCTGCGCTCGGTCGCCAAGGAGCTGCGCGCCGGCGCGACCGGCAACGGCGTCGTCGTGGCCGACGGTGTCCCGGTGACGGCTCCGAGCGTGCTCGGCGCGCTGCGGTTCTTCCTGTCGACGCGCTCGGCGTTCGTCGACGGGCAGCTCCTCGACGTCGACACCGACGGCGGCGCGCTCCCGCTCGACTGGGAGCGTCCGCTCGACGGCCGGGTCGCGGTCGTGACCGGCGCGGCCCGGGGCATCGGCGCTGCGATCGCGGCGACCCTCGCGCGGGACGGTGCGACGGTCGTCGCCGTCGACGTCCCCGCCGCGGGCGAGCAGCTTGCGGCCGTCGCCAACCGCGTCCGCGGGACGGCCCTGCAGCTCGACGTCACCGCGCCCGACGCCGGGACGCGCATCCTCGAGCACGCCCTCGCGCGGCACGGGCGGCTCGACATCGTCGTGCACAACGCGGGGATCCTGCGGGACAAGCTCCTCGCGAACATGACCCCCGACCGGTGGGACTCGATCATCGCCGTGAACATCGCCGCGCAGCTGCGGATCAACGAACAGCTGCTCACGTCGGGCGACTTCACGAACGAGCCCCGGATCGTGGCCCTGGCCTCGACGTCGGGCATCGCGGGCAACCGCGGCCAGACCAACTACGCGGCCTCCAAGGGTGGCGTCATCGGCATGGTCCGCGCGACGGCACCGCTGCTCACGGCGTTCGGCGGGACGGCCAACGCCGTCGCCCCCGGGTTCATCGAGACCGACATGACCGCGAAGATCCCGCCGGTGATGCGTCAGATCGCGCGGCGCGCCAACTCGCTCCAGCAGGGCGGGCAGCCGATCGACGTCGCCGAGACGGTCGCGTTCCTCGCGTCGCCGCAGGCCGGCGGCGTCGTCGGGCACGTGCTGCGGGTCTGCGGGCAGAACCTGGTCGGTCAGTGACCTCCGCCCCCGCGGCGGCGGACCGCGCGCTCGTCGAGGTCGTCCTGCCCGGCGTCCCCGGGCTCGGCGGGCTGTACGCGCGCGGGGTCGCGACCTCCGCCCGGCTCGCCGCGGCGGCTCGGGCGGGTCGCGCGCCGCGCACGCTGCCCGACGTCGCGTACGTCGTCGCGGGCGTCCGCGGGGAGGCCGACCACCTGACGGCGTACCAGCACCTGCTCGGCGAGAGCGCGTCCGACGTGCTGCCCGCGGGGTTCGTGCACGCCCTGGCTTTCCCCGTCGCGACGGCGATCATGGTCCGGCCCGACTTCCCGCTGCCCCCCGCCGGCATGATCCACCTGGCCAACCACGTGACGCAGCTGCGGCCCGTCTCGCTCGGCGAGGTCCTCGACGTCCGGGCGTTCGCGCAGAACCTGGCGCCGCACCGGCGGGGCACGCAGGTCGAGCTCGTGACCGAGGTGCGGGTCGCGGGGCCCGGCCACGACGTGTCGGCCGGGCCGGTCGCGTGGCGCGGGGTCTCGACGTACCTCGCGAAGGGCGTGCGGCTCGGGTCCGACCGCGTGGCCGACGACGACGGCGCCGACGATCGTGCTCCATTCGTCCCGCCGGTCCCCACAGGTCAGTGGCGGCTCGCCGCCGACACCGGTCGCCGGTACGCCGCCGTCTCCGGCGACCGCAACCCGATCCACCTGTCGGCGCTCACGGCGAAGGCGCTCGGGTTCCCGCGGGCGATCGCGCACGGGATGTACACGGCGTCGCGCGCGCTCGCCGTCGTCGGCGCCGCCCGCGGCGACGCGTTCACCTGGTCCGTCGAGTTCGCCAAGCCGGTGCTGCTGCCGGGGACCGTGACCGTGCGGATCGCGCCCGACGGGACGGGTGCGTACGACGTGGCGGGCTGGAACGCGAGCTCGCGGAAGCCCCACCTCACCGGCCGGGTGACGCCACTCGCGTGACGCGCGAGCCCGGTACCGTGCACGGGTGAGCGTCGACAGCCCGGAGGCCAGCGCGGCCCCGGCGCGCACCGTCGCGGTCGCGCTCCTGGTTGCCGGCGCTGGGCTCGTCCTTGTCGCCGTCGCCCTGCGGGCCGCCGGCGGCCTGGACCTGGCCGACGCGGGCACCACACCGGGCGACCTCGTCGAGCACGGCCGGCTCGCGGGCGCTCGCAGCACGGTGGCGTTCGTCGCCGGCGCGGGTCTGGTCTGGATCGGATACTGGGAGCTCGGGGCGCCCCGAGGACATGGGCTCGCCCGTCGGGCCCTGGTGCTCTCGCTCGGCGTCCTCGCTGTCGGGGTGCTGCAGGGGCTGTGGGTCGTCGTCGCGGTGTCCGCGCTCACGGCGACGGTGTGCGGCGCTCGGTCGCGCACCCCGCGTGTCGACGGGCGCGTCACACCGCTGCTGTGAGCACCTCGGCTCCGGGGGGCGGCCCTGAGCTCTCCCGGATGACCAGGTGCGGGGTCGCGCGCCAGACACGTGGCGCAGACCCCGTCCGTATCAAGGACTCGAGCTGGGCGAACGCGCGGCGGCCCAGATGGTCGAAGTCCTGAACGACGGTCGTGAGCGACGGCGTCCACATCGCTGCGTAGGGCTGGTCGTCGAAGCCGACCACGCTGACGTCGTCGGGTACCGCGCGGCCGGCCTCGCCGAGCGCGCGCATGAGTCCGATCGCCAGCTCGTCGTTCCCGCACAGCACCGCCGTGACCTCGGGGTCGGCAGCCAGCTGTCTACCGACGTCGTACCCGGACGCCGGGTCGTAGCCCGCGTCCAGCCGCGCGGGCACGGGCGCGCCCGCGGCCACGAGGGCGCGCTGCCAGCCGAGCTCGCGGCCGACCCGGCCCGACATCGGCGGGATCGCGAGGTGATGCACGGTCCGATGGCCGAGCTCCAGCAGGTAGTTGGTCGCCGCGGTCGCCGCCGCCTGGTCGTCGAGGTACGCGCGTGGGTGCCGGTTCGACCGGCGGCGCGCGCTCCCGACCGAGACGGTGGGGATGCTCAGGGGCAACGCCTCGGACACCGCGACGCCGACCTGGTCGAACTCGAGAACGACCACGCCGGCGACCGACTGGCCGAGGACCTTGTCGATCGCGGCCTGCTGCGCGGCCGGGTCGGCTGACTCCACGACGACGACCACCACGATGTACCCGGCATCGCGGGCGGATGCCTCGATGCCCTTCATCGTCTGGGCGTACCCGTAGCGCGTGGTGTCGACCGCGACGATGGCGATCATCGACCGATGCCCGCTCACGAGCGCGCGGGCTGCGGCGTTGGGTCGGTAGCGCAGCGCCTCGATCGCCGCGTGCACGAGCGCGCGCTTCTCCTCGCTCACCGGGACCGATCCGGTCAGCACACGGGAGACCGTCGGGACCGACACACCGGCGACGCGCGCGACGTCAGCGATGACGGGTCGACGCTCGACCGGGTTGTTCACAGGACGACCCTACTTTCGGTTGTGCGAGGCGCCGGACCACGACGCGCACGACCCCGACGACCACGGACCTCCCCGCTGGTCGGGCATGACAGAGCGCAGCTCGGTGGCCTTCGCGCCGTTATGAAACCGCTATCAGTCAGGACGACCGTACCCCTTGCGCAGTCGCCTGATCAACGGTTTCATGGAGCGCGTAGCAACGACGCGCGCACTCCACGGCCTCGCTGGCGAGCTCCGTGCAGCACCGTCCGTCACCCGTCAATGTCGACGCGTATGGATTCCCAGGAGGAGTCGTGTCCAACCAGAATTCCGAGCCGATCTCAGGCTCTGTCCCCTCAGCCTTCATCTCGTCATTCGCATCGAGCCCCATCAGCAGGCGAACGATGCTCATGGGCACGATGGGCGCCGCGGCATTCGCCGCGCTCGCCGCGTGCGGTTCGGGTTCCACGTCGAGCTCCACCGGAGGTGCCAGCGCCGGCTCGAAGGCGAGCGGCGTCGTCACCTTCGGCTCGAACCAGTCGGACGCGGTGCCGAAGCAGGCGTACGCCGACATCATCTCGGCCTACCAGGCGCAGAGCAACGGCGTCACCGTCACCACGAACACGGTCGACCACAACACCTTCCAGGAGAACATCAACAACTACCTCCAGGGCTCTCCGGACGACGTGTTCACGTGGTTCGCCGGGTACCGGATGCGCTTCTTCGCCGAGCAGGGCCTCGCCGGTGACATCAGCGACGTGTGGGGCAACATCTCCGGGCAGTCCGACGCGATGAAGGGCGCATCCACGGGGAGCGACGGCAAGCAGTACTTCGTGCCGTTCACCACGTACCCGTGGGCCGTCTTCTACCGCCCGAGCGTCTTCACGGCGAAGGGCTACACGGTCCCGAAGACCATGGACGACTTCTACACGCTGTCGGCCCAGATCAAGAAGGACGGTCTGGTGCCGCTCGCCTTCGCGGACAAGGACGGCTGGCCCGCCATGGGCACGTTCGACCAGCTCAACCTGCGCCTCAACGGCTACGACTTCCACGTGAGCCTGATGGCGGGCAAGGAGTCGTGGACGGACCAGAAGGTCAAGAACGTCTTCGACGCGTGGCGCAAGCTCCTCGAGGTGTCGCAGCCCGACTCGCTCGGCCGCACCTGGCAGGAGGCGGCGCAGTCGCTGCAGAAGGGCGAGTCCGCGACCTACGTGCTCGGCATGTTCGTGGGCCAGCAGTTCACCGCCGGCGCCGACCGTGAGGACCTGGACTTCTTCACGTTCCCCGAGATGGACTCGAACATCGGGACCGGCGCGATCGAGGCCCCGATCGACGGCTTCATGATGGCGAGCAAGCCCAAGAACCCGGCTGGCGCGAAGGACCTCCTGACCTACCTCTCGAGCGCCAAGGCGCAGGAGGTGTACGTCAAGGGCGACCCGACCGTCATCGCCACCAACAGCGGTGCGGACACCTCGACGTACACGAGCCTGCAGAAGAAGGCGGTCGACTTCATCGGCAGTGCCAAGAACATCTCGCAGTTCATGGACCGCGACACGCGCCCCGACTTCGCGTCGACCGTGATGATCCCCGCGATCCAGACCTTCATCGGCAACCCGTCCGACGTCGATGGACTCGTGAACAGCATCGAGAGCCAGAAGAAGTCGATCTTCGCCTCGTGACGAGGCGCCGAGACGAGGGTCACCATGTCTGAGAGGTCCGTACAGGTTCCCTCCCCGACCACGGCGCGTCGCGCGGGCAGAGCTGTTCTGCCCGCGCGGCGCGGCCCGCGCGGGCGGAGACGCAGCACCGCCGACCGGATCACCATCGTCCTGATGGTCGCGATCCCGAGCATCGTGGTGGTCGGGTTGATCTGGTTGCCGGCGATCTCGTCGGTCATTCTCTCGTTCACGAAGTGGAACGGGATCGGGAACATCAGCGCCGACGACTTCATCGGGCCGACCAACTACCGGAACGTCGCGACCAACTACCCGCCGTTCTGGCCGGCCATGACCCACAACCTCATCTGGCTCACGGTCATGTTCCTGGTGGCGACGCCGTTCGGGATGTTCCTGGCCGTGCTCCTCGACAAGGAGATCCGCGCCACTCGCGTCTACCAGATGGCCCTGTACATGCCGGTGGTCCTCTCCCTCGCCCTGATCGGCTTCATCTGGCAGCTGATCTTCTCGAAGGACAACGGGCTGCTCAACGCCGTCACGGGCAGCGGCATCGACTGGTTCGGTGACCAGAGGTACAACCTGTGGGCCGCTCTCGTGGCCACCTCGTGGCGCCAGGTCGGCTACATCATGCTGCTGTACCTGGCGGGTCTGAAGGCCGTGGACCAGTCGCTCCGCGAGGCTGCGGCGATCGACGGCTGCTCCGAGTCGAAGGCCTTCTTCCGCGTGATCTTCCCGGTCATGCGGCCCATCAACATCATCATCCTGGTGGTCACGTTCATCGAGTCGCTCCGCGCGTTCGACCTCGTCTGGATCATCAACAAGGGACGCAACGGCCTCGAGCTCATCTCGACGCTCGTGACGCAGAACGTCGTCGGGGAGGCGAGCCGGATCGGCTTCGGCTCGGCGCTCGCGACCGTGATGCTGCTGATCAGCTCGGTCTTCATCACCATCTACCTGCGCGTCGTCATGAGGGTGGACCGATGAGCACCGTCGCACTCGACCCGTCGCGGGCCACCGGCCCCGCACCGGCAGTCCGGCACAAGGCGACGACCCCCGGTCGTCGACTGCTGCACGTCTTCCTCGTCGTGGTCGCGGCAGCCTGGCTGTTCCCGGTCCTGTGGGCGCTCTACAACAGCTTCCGCGACTACCACTACACCGCGCTGCACGGCTACGCGTCGTTCGGCGGCTTCACCGTGGGGAACTTCACGAACGCGTGGAAACAGGGTGACTTCACCAAGCACTTCCTGAACTCCGCGATGATCACCATTCCCGCGGTGTTCCTGACGCTCCTGCTCTCGTCGATGGTGGCGTTCGTGGTGGCCCGGTTCAGCTACCGGTTCAACCTGGCCCTGCTCGGGATGTTCACCGCAGCCAACCTGCTCCCCCCGCAGGCCCTGCTCATCCCGATCTACCGGATGTTCCGCGCCGTCCCGGTGCCTGCGTGGATCAACGACTCGGGCACGCTCCTCAACAGCCTGTGGGGCCTGATCGCGATCAACACCGCGTTCCAGACGGGGTTCTGCGCGTTCGTCCTCAGCAACTACATGAAGACGATCCCGATGGAGCTCTACGAGGCCGCCGACGTCGACGGCGCGAGCGTCCTGCGGCAGTGGTGGCAGCTCACGCTCCCGCTGTGCCGGCCACCGCTGGCTGCCCTCGCCACCCTCGAGGTCACCTGGATCTACAACGAGTTCTTCTGGGCTACCGTCCTGCTGCAGAGCGGTGACAAGTTCCCGATCACGAGCTCGCTCAACAACCTCCAGGGGCAGTTCTTCACCGACTTCAACCTGCTCTCGGCGGGGTCGATCATCGTGGCGCTGCCCACCCTGATCGTGTTCTTCCTCCTCCAGAGGCAGTTCGTCTCCGGGTTGACCATGGGGTCGACGAAGGGCTGACGCCCGACCGGCGCCGCGGGCGCAGCCACCACCGCCGTCATCCGTCATCACACCTGGAGGACCGTGACCGTGCCGGCCGACACCCCCTTCGTCAACCTCCGCGCCGCAGGCGCGGCGCTGGTCCTGGACGTCTCCGGACCGCTCATCCCCCGCGTCCTGCACTGGGGTCGCGACCTCGGCGACGACGTCGGCTCCCTCGTGCGCGTCTCCACGGCGCCGACCCCGCACAGCACCGCGGACGACCCGATCCCGTTCACGCTCCTGCCCTCCGAGTCGGACGGCTGGGGCGGGACGCCGGGGCTCGAGGTCGCGCGCTCGGGCACGAGCCGACCGCTCCGCCTCCGGCTGTCCGGACCGGTCGTCACGGACGGTGGCCAGGTCACCGTCCGCGCGCACGACGACGCCGCCCAGGTCGAGGTCGTCATCGTCCTGACGCTCGACGACCACGGGGTGCTGACCGAGCAGGTGACCGTGGGCAACCTCGGTCACGACACCCTCGACATCGTCTCCCTGCAGCACCTGATGCCGATCCCCGAGCGCGCCGTGGACGGTCTCGACCTCACGGGACGCTGGACCCGCGAGCGCGCTCCGCAGCGGTTCGAGGTGCAGCAGGGCACGCACCTCCGGTCGAGCCGGCGGGGCCGGTCCGGTCACGACGCGACCCTGCTGATGAGCGCGGGCACGTCCGGGTTCGGGTTCCGGCGAGGAGAGGTCTGGAGCACGCACGTCGCGTGGAGCGGCAACCACACCCACCTGGTCGAGCGGCTCCCCGAGGGCACGGGCCCGCACGGCAGCGCGCTCGGCGGCGGCGAGCTCCTCGGCCCCGCCGAGATCCGGCTCGGCCCGGGCGAGCAGCACACGTCCCCGCTCGTCATGTTCGTCCACTCGACGGACGGCCTGGACGGCATCTCGGCGCGGCTGCACCGCCGGATCCGGGCGCGGGCCCAGCACCCGAGCTCGCCCCGGCCGGTGGTCCTGAACACCTGGGAGGCCGTGTACTTCGACCACGACCTCGGGCGGTTGCTCGAGCTCGCCCAGACCGCCGCGTCGATCGGCGTGGAGCGGTTCGTGCTCGACGACGGCTGGTTCGGGGGGCGCCGGGACGACTCGGCGGGCCTCGGCGACTGGGTGGTCAGCGACGAGGTCTGGCCCGACGGCCTGCTCCCTCTGGTCGACCGCGTCCACGAGCTGGGCATGCAGGCGGGGCTCTGGGTCGAGCCGGAGATGGTGAACCTCGACTCGGACCTGGCGCGCGCGCACCCGGACTGGGTGCTCGGCCCGGCGGACGGGCGCCCGTGGCGGCACCAGCATGTGCTCGACCTGGTCAACCCCGACGCGTGGGCGCACATCCTCGAGCGCCTGGACGCGATCGTCACCGAGAACCGGATCGACTTCCTCAAGTGGGACCACAACCGGGACCTGCTCGAGGCGGTCAGCGGCGGGCGCCCGGCCGTCCACCGGCAGACTGCCGCGGTGTACGCCCTGCTCGACGAGCTGCTCGCCCGGCACCCGGGGCTCGAGATCGAGAGCTGCGCGAGCGGCGGCGCCCGGGTCGATCTCGGCGTCCTCGAGCGGACCCACCGCGTGTGGACGTCCGACTGCAACGACGCGGTCGAGCGGACCGACATCCAGCTCTGGACCACACTCCTGCTGCCCCCTGAGCTCGTCGGGGCGCACGTCGGCCCACCCGTCGCGCACACGACCCACCGGCACGTCGACCTCGGGATGCGATGCGCGACCGCCCTGTTCGGCCATGCCGGTCTCGAGTGGGACATCACGACGTGCCCGCCCGCCGAGCTCGACCAGCTGCGCGACTGGATCTCGCTGTACAAGGAGCTCCGGCCGCTCCTGCACAGCGGTGACGTGGTCCGGGCGGACTCGGACGAGCCGGGCGAGCGACTGCACGGCGTCGTGGCCCGGGATGCCGGTGCGGGGGTGTTCGCGTTCGTCCAGCTGGAGACTGGGCGATCGGCGCGCCCCGGGCTGCGCCCGCTCCCCGGCCTCGACCCCGCGCGCCGGTACCGGGTGACCCTGCCCGGGGGATCCCGGCGCCGCAGACCATCCACGTGGTCGAGCCCGAGTGGATGGCCACCGCGCGCACGGCGTCCGGCCTGGAGGTTCCCGGAACCGTCCTCACGCTCGTCGGGCTGTCTATGCCGGTGCTCTCGCCCGGGCAGGCGATCGTCCTGGTGGTGACCGCTGTGCCCTGACCAGCCCCGCTCGCCACGCTCCGCCCCCCAACCGCTCGCAGCAGACCCGTCCACGTCCAGGAGACGTCCCATGAGTACACCGCCGCCCCTGCTGACCAGCATGTCGCCCGGCGAGAACCGACGCGCGCCCCGGGCGCACGTGCGGTCCGACGCCCCGCGGATCCAGCTGGACGGTTCGTGGAGGTTCAGCCTCGCCCCGCGGGCCGACGACGCGACCGACGGCTTCGAGGCGCCTGGCTTCGACGACGACGGCTGGGGGACGATCGAGGTCCCCGGGCACTGGCAGCTCCAGGGGCACGGGCGCCCCGCCTACACCAACGTCCGGTACCCGTTCCCGGTGGATCCGCCGTTCGTGCCGGACGAGAACCCCACGGGCGAGTACCGGCGCACCTTCGAGCTCCCCGGCGACTGGCCCGACGGCGACGCCGTGCTCCGGTTCCTCGGGGTCGACTCGGCGTTCACGGTGTGGCTCAACGGGGTCGAGCTCGGTTGGTCGACCGGCAGCCGCCTGACCGCCGAGCTCGACGTCGGGCCGCACCTGCGGGCGGGCGCCAACGTCCTGGCGGTTCGGGTGCACCAGTGGTCGCCGGCGAGCTACCTCGAGGACCAGGACATGTGGTGGCTGTCCGGGCTGTTCCGCTCCGTCAGCGTGATCTCGCGGCCGGCGGGGTCGGTCGACGACGTCTTCGTCCACGCCGACTACGACCACACGACCGGCACGGGCACGCTGCGGGTCGACACCGACGTGCCCGCGCTCCTCACGGTCCCGGAGCTCGGCCTCGAGGGGGTCGCGACCCCCGGGCCGTACGTCGTGCCGGCGGTCGAACCGTGGTCGGCGGAGCAGCCCCGGCTGTACGACGCCACCCTCACCGCGGGCGGCGAGACGATCACGCTCCGGATCGGCTTCCGCACGGTGGTCGTGGCCGACGGCCTCCTGACCGTGAACGGGCGGCGGATCCTGTTCCGCGGCGTGAACCGGCACGAGTGGAACCCGGACCGTGGCCGTGCCGTCACTGCCCAGGACATGCTCGCGGACGTCACGCTCATGAAGCAGCACAACATCAACGCGGTGCGGACCAGCCACTACCCGCCGCACCCGGACTTCCTGGACCTGTGCGACGAGTACGGCCTGTACGTGATCGACGAGTGCGACTACGAGACCCACGGCTTCCTGTTCGCCGACTGGATGGGAAACCCGAGCGACGACCTCCGGTGGCGCCCGGCCCTGCTGGACCGCATGCGCCGCACCGTCGAACGGGACAAGAACCACCCGAGCGTCATCATGTGGTCGCTCGGCAACGAGGCAGGCTCGGGGCAGAACCTCCCCGCGATGTCCGCCGTCGCCCACGAGCGCGACCCCGGTCGTCCGGTGCACTACGAGGGCGACTGGGAGTCCAGCTACGTCGACGTGTACAGCCGGATGTACCCGACGCACGACGAGGTCGACGAGATCGGCCGTCACGCCGAGCCCCTCACCGCGGACCCGGAGCTGGACGCCCATCGGCGCGGCCTCCCGTTCGTCCTGTGCGAGTACGGGCACGCGATGGGCACCGGCCCTGGTGGGCTGCTGGAGTACCAGGAGCTCTTCGAGCGGTACCCGCGGTGCCAGGGCGGCTTCATCTGGGAGTGGATCGACCACGGGATCCGCCAGCGGACCGCGGACGGCCGTGAGTTCTTCGCCTACGGCGGGGACTTCGGGGAGCCTCTCCACGACGGCAACTTCGTCGCTGACGGACTGCTGTTCCCCGACCGCAGGCCGTCGCCGGGGCTGGTCGAGTACAAGGCGGTGATCGCGCCCGTCCGGATCACCGTCGAGCGCGGTCGGGTCACGGTCGCGAACCTGCAGGACTTCGCCGACACCTCTGCCCTGCGGTTCACCTGGTCGCACGAGGTCGAGGGCGTCGCGACCCAGAGCGGTGAGCTCGTCGTTCCCCCGGTTCCCGCGCACGGCACCACCACCGTCCCGCTCCCGACCCCGGCGGCCACCGCGGCCGAGTCGTGGCTGACCGTGCGGGCCGTCCTGGGCCAGGCAGCGGCGTGGGCCCCTGCCGGGCACGAGGTCGCCGTCGGCCAGTACCAGGTCGGTACAGGTCCGGCATGGTCCGTGACCGGCGGCACCCTCAGCCGCGACCTGTTCGACCCGCACGCCGGGCTCCTGACCCGCCTGGGCGGCCTGCCCGTCGACGGACCACGGCTGGACCTGTGGCGCGCCCCGACGGACAACGACCTCGGGATGGCCGGGACGCCCGTCGCGCCGCGGTGGCGTGAGCTCGGGCTGGACCGCGTCACGCACCGCGTCGTCGAGCAGCGCTGGGACGCGGACGGGTTCACCCTGCGCACGCGCGTGGCCCCCGCAGCCACCGACCTCGGCCTGCTCGCCACCTACCGGTGGTCCGCGGACGGCGACGCGCTCGTCCTGACCGTCGAGGTGGTGCCCGAGGGCCCGTGGACCGATCCGATCCCCCGCCTGGGGCTGCGGATGGCGTTGCCCGCGGAGATCTCCGAGGTCGAGTGGTTCGGCGGCGGACCCGGCGAGGCCTACGCGGACAGCGCGCGATCGGCGGTCGTCGGCAGGTACCGCAGCAGCGTCGACGACCTCCAGACCCCGTACCTGCGCCCGCAGGAGAACGGGAACCGGGCAGGGGTCCGCTGGGCCGAGCTCCGCGGCAGCTCGGGCGGCGTGCGCGTCGAGGGCAGACCCACGGTCGAGCTCACGGTCCGCCGGTGGACGAGCGAGGACCTCGACGCCGCCGCGCACCCGACCGACCTCGTGCCGCGGGACCGGGTGTACGTCAATCTCGACCTGGCGCAGACCGGCCTCGGGAGCGCGTCGTGCGGACCGGGCGTCCTGCCTCAGTACGAGCTGTACGCGTCCCCAGCCACGTGGACCGTCCGGCTTGTCCCGCTCGATGCCTCGGAGCGCTCCTGACCGGCGCGCACCGCGTGCGAGGCTGGTCCGATGGTGCACCTGGAGCCGTTCGACGGCCGCCTCGAACCCGACGGCGACTACGAGGGGCTCGCGTTCGACGACCTCGACCTCGCAGGTCAGGACGCCGAGCACGCCCGGTTCATGGACTGCGCGCTCACGGGGTGCACGCTCGACGGCACGAACCTCGACCACGTCCAGCTCCTCGACACGACGCTCACCGAGGTCCGTGCGGGCGCGCTCGACCTGCCCGACGCGACCTGGCGGGACGTCACGGTGACCGACTGCCGGCTCGGCGCGGTCACCGCGTACAGCGGCATCCTCACGCGCGTGACGATCCGCGGCGGCAAGATCGACTACCTCAACCTGCGCGGCGCCCGGCTGACCGACGTCCGGCTCGAGGGGTGCGTCCTCGGCGACCTGGACCTCGCCGACGCCCGCGTCAGCCGGCTCGTGATCACCGACTGCCGCATCGGACGGCTCGACCTCACGCACGCGACGCTCATGGACGTCGACCTGCGCGGCGCCGACCTCTCCGGGCTCGACGGGGTCGCGGGGCTCGCCGGGGCGACGATCAGCAACGAGCAGCTCCTCGACCTCGCCGGCGCGCTCGCCGCCCAGCTGCGGATCACCGTCGTCTGATCGCGGCCTGTCCCGCCGTCGGATCCGAGAGTCCCAGGCAGGCGATTTCGGCCCGCGTCGGGCGACTGGCGCCGTAGGTTCAGACCGGCGCCCGCGCGACGACGGGTTCCGACCGCTGACAGGACCGGGGGCCCGCATGTCGACAGCTCAGGGCGAGAGCGTGGGGCGCCCGGCCCCGGAGCCGGGCTGGTACACCGACCCGCAGGGTGCCGGCACCCGGTGGTGGGACGGACAGGGGTGGACCGAGCACACGCAGCAGCCACAGGCTGCCGTTGCGACCGCCGAGCCGACCTTCGTGCCGAACGCGCCGGCAGCACCCTGGACGCCGTCGTACGGCACGGTCCCCACCTTCCCGCCGTCGCAGACGGTCGTCGGGAACACCCCGGCGATCGTGGGCTTCGTGATCAGTCTCGCCGCGATCCCGGTCGGTGTGCTCACGGGCATCTGGTTCGCGTCCCTGATCGGCGCTCTCGTGTCGGGTCGCGGGCTCAGCCGTGCCAGGAAACTGGCCGCCGAGGGGTACGGACCCGTCGGGAGGTCTGTCATCTCCCAGGACATCGGTGACGGTTCTGCGTCAGGACATCGGTGACGGTTCTGGTGGTCTGCGGGGTGACACTTCTGCCCTGAGGGTGGGCGGATGGCTGCCAGTGAACCCATCGATCCCCGTGTCCGTCTCGCGATCGCCCGGTGGCCGGATGACGCGCCCAGGGGTGCGGTCTCGACGTTCTGCGTCGAGCATGGCATATCGCGCAAGTCGTTCTACGAGCTGCGCAAGCGCGGCGAGCTCGAGGGGCCGGCTGCGGTGCTCGAGCCGCGGTCCCGGCGTCCGAAGTCGAGTCCGTCGAGGCTGACCGACGAGGTCAAGTCGCAGGCGATCGGCGTCAGGGCTGCGCTGGAGGCTTCCGGACTGGATCACGGCCCGATCAGCGTGCACGAGAAGATGCACACGATGGGCCTCGCGCAGGTGCCGTCCACGGCGTCGCTGGCCCGGATCTTCCGCGAGGCCGGTGTCGCGCGGGTGGAGCCGAAGAAGAAGCCGAGGGTGTCCTATCGCCGTTTCGTGTATCCGGCACCCAACGCGTGCTGGCAGTTGGACGCGACCGAGTACGTACTGACCGGCGGTCGCAAGTGCGTGATCTTCCAGCTCATCGACGACCACTCCCGCTTCGCCGTCGCGTCCCACGTCGCGTGGGGCGAGACCGCGGACGCCGCCATCACCGTGGTGGACAAGGCCATCGCCGCCCACGGGGTGCCCCAACGCCTGCTCTCGGACAACGGGGTCGCGCTGAACCCGTCCCGGCGCGGGTACGTCGGTCAGCTCGTCGCGCACGTGTCCGCGCTCGGCGTCCAGGCGATCACCGGCAAGCCCTACAAGCCGACCACGCAGGGTAAGAACGAACGCTTCCACCAGACCTTGTTCCGCTACCTCGACAAGCAGCCGATGGCCGGCACGCTCGCCGAGCTACAGGCCCAGGTCGATGAGTTCGACCGCATCTACAACACCGAACGGCCCCACCAGGGGCTACCGGGCCGCATCACGCCGCGCACGGCCTGGGAAGCGACCCCGACGGTCGACGCGCCCCGCCCCAAGCCCGACCGACCCCGGCCGCGACACGAGCACGCGCACGCACCCTCACGACGCCCGCAGACGCTCGGCGACGACACCCGCGTGACGCGACTACGCCCAAACGGCGCCATCCGCCTGCGCAAGGTCACCTACATGGTCGACGGACAACGCGCCGGCGAGGAAGTCCTCGTCGTCCAGGACGGCGACAAGATCCTGGTCACCGACCTGCAGGGCACCATCCTCATCGAGCACACCCGCCCGGCGCCCGGCATCAGGTACGTCGGCAACGGTCGGCCCCGCGGCCGACGACCCAAGACCCCCGAACCTTCACCGATGTCCTGACACACCAACCGTCACCGATGTCCCGACGCAGAACTGTCACCGACGTCCTGAGACATCACAGCCGAGTCCTGACCTGGGCGCGGGTTGGCCCAGAATGCTGGCCGGCGTGCCCCGGCGGGCAGTCCGGAGCTGGCCGGGCCGCGACTCCCCGGGACCCGGCCGTTGGGGATGTGCTCGCTGATCGCGGCCAGCGTCAGCAGGCGCACGCCGGTCTGTTCGTCCAGGTATTCGAACAGCTGCACGTACTTGCCGACGGCGGGCGGCTTCGGAAGCCTCTCGTGGAAGTGCTCCGCACTCAGGCGGGGGGACTGGTCCACGCTGACGAGGCCCGCCTGCTGCCTCATGACCGCGTCGGTCCACGTGTCGACAACGACGACCCCCAAGTTCAGGACGTGCTCGTTGAGCACGTCGCGGTCGAGACCTGCTGCGTTGTACTCCCATGACCCGTCGCGAGCGCGCTCCGCGTCGACGGCCAGCCCGATCCGGGCAGACAGGTCCAGCAGCAGCTCGACGACGATCGGCTCGCGCTGCAGCTTGAGCCCCTCGACACGCTCGGGTACGCCAAGCTTGCGGACGATTCGCCGGGCCGCGGCAGTCAAGAGCCCGTCCTCCTTGAGGCCGGCCTCGCTGTCGAGCCACCTGGCGACCGAACTCACCCGCCAGCGCACCTCGTCCTCCCAAGCCCGGTCCGCAGCGACCCCGCCCGTCAGGATTTCGTCCGTGACGGCCTCGAAGACCGAAGGCTACGAAGCCGTGCCCGTGGACGAGAGTCCCCACGGAGCGATCGACCCGCCCCTCGCTGCCTGACCAACCAGGCTCGACAACTTCTCGCCTACCTTCAGCCCGCGGCCACCGGCCGCGGGCCCCTCGGCGTACCCACGTTCCGCACGGCCGGGACCGGCGCAGCCCAGCGACGCACCTACGCGACCGGCAACCCAGCATCCGGGCGCGCTGACCGGGCGAACAAGCAGCCACGAACGACGAAACCCCCCGCCAGAAGCCCTTCCGGGCTCCCCGCGAGGGGTTCTGTCACTTCGAGGGTTTCAGTTGTGTGCGAAACCCGTGGCGGTAGCGGTGGGATTTGAACCCACGGTGGACTTTCACCCACACACGCTTTCGAGGCGTGCTCCTTAGGCCGCTCGGACACGCTACCTCGCCCCGAAGGCTACCTGGTCGGGGGCCGCACGCCGAAATCGGGCCGCACCCGCCCGGACCCGGCCCTCAGGACGCCGTCGTACCGTGGGACCGTGACTCACCCGGCTCCGACCGACTCCCGGCTCGCCGTGCGCCCGGCCGCGGGCGCGATCGACGACGTCATCGCGGCGCTCGCCGGTCGTCGCCTGGCCGTCCTGACGGGTGCGGGGCTCTCGACGGACTCCGGCATCCCCGACTACCGCGGGCCCGACTCGCCGCCGCGCACCCCCATGACGTACCAGCAGTTCGTGGCCGACGACGCGTTCCGGCGGCACTACTGGGCCCGCAACCACGTCGGTTGGCGTCACGTGCACCGCACCCTGCCGAACGCCGGGCACCACGCGCTCGCCGAGCTCGAGGACCGCGGCGTCGTCGTCGGGGTGATCACCCAGAACGTCGACCTGCTGCACGAGGCGGCGGGCAGCAGGAACGTCATCGACCTGCACGGGCGCTACGACCGGGTCGTCTGCCTGCGCTGCGGCACGGTCGTCTCACGCACGGAGCTGGCCGTGCGGCTCGAGGCGCTCAACCCCGGGTTCGTCGAGTCGATCGGCGCCGTCGGGGACATCGAGATCGCGCCCGACGCCGACGCCGTCATCTCGGCCACCGCGCACTTCCAGGTCGCGTCGTGCTGGGCGCCCGACCCGGACGGCGGCCCGGGTCCGTGCGGCGGGATCCTCAAGCCGGAGATCGTCTACTTCGGGGAGAACGTGCCCAAGGAACGGGTTGCGCGCGCGTTCGCGCTGGTGGACTCGGCCGACGCGCTGCTCGTCGCCGGGTCGTCGCTCACGGTCATGTCGGGCCTGCGGTTCGTGCGGCACGCCGCCAAGGCCCAGGTCCCGGTCGTCATCGTCAACCGCGGGGCGACGCGCGGCGACGACCTCGCGACGCTCACGCTCGACGCGGGTACGTCCGAGACGCTCGCGGCGCTGGCCGACCGCCTCTGACGCGGAGTCAGCGGCGCGCGCCCGCGTCGGTCGGAGCGCAGGTAAGTCGGCGTGCCGCGCGCGTCAGTCCGCGCGCCGCTCCTCGAAGAACTCGCGCAGCAGCGCCCCGCACTCGTCCTCGAGCACGCCGCCGACCACCTCGACGCGGTGGTTGAGCCGCCGGTCGCGGACCACGTCCCACTGCGACCCACACGCCCCGGCCTTGGGGTCCCACGCGCCGAGCACGAGCCGCGGCACGCGCGCGAGCACCGTCGCGCCGGCGCACATGAGGCACGGTTCGAGGGTGACGACGAGCGTGCAGTCGTCGAGCCGCCAGCGCCCGAGCCGGACCGAGGCCTCGCGCAGGGCCACGACCTCGGCGTGCGCGGTCGGGTCGTGGTCGCGCTCGCGTGCGTTGTGACCGCGTCCGACGACCTCGCCGTCAGCCCCGACGACGACCGCCCCCACGGGCACGTCCCCGCTGCCGAGCGCGACCCGGGCCTCCTCGATGGCGACCGTCATCCACCGCACGTCGTCTGCCCCGGCCACCATCCGGCCATCCTCCCGCACGCCCGGCGGCGGGACGAAGGGACGGGGGCGGAGCAGGCGCCAGCCGGTAAGGTCGAGCCATGCGCCTGCACGTTGCCGACCACCCGCTCGTCGCCCACAAGCTGACGGTCCTGCGGAACAAGGACACGGCCTCCCCCACGTTCCGCCTGCTCGTCGACGAGCTCGTGACGCTGCTCGCGTACGAGGCGACCCGCGACGTCCGGGTCGTCCCGCACACCATCGAGACCCCCGTCGCGACCACGACCGGCACCAAGCTGGCCGACCCGCGGCCCCTCGTCGTTCCCATCCTGCGCGCGGGGCTCGGCATGCTCGAGGGCATGACGCGCCTGCTGCCGACGGCCGAGGTCGGGTTCCTCGGCATGCGGCGCGACGAGACGACCCTCGAGGCCATCACGTACGCGAACCGGCTGCCCGAGGACCTGTCGGGCCGGCAGTGCTTCCTGCTCGACCCGATGCTCGCGACCGGCGGGACGCTCGTCGCGGCGATCGACTATCTCCTCGAGCGCGGCGCGAGCGACGTCACGTGCGTGTGCCTGCTCGCTGCCCCCGAGGGGCTCGCGCTCCTCGAGAAGGCCATCGGCGACCGGGTCGACGTGAAGATCGTCGTCGCGGCGGTCGACGAGCGCCTCAACGAGAAGGCGTACATCGTCCCGGGGCTGGGCGACGCCGGCGACCGCCTGTACGGCATCGTCTGACGTCTCGCGGTTCTCACTGGGTGAGATGACTGGCCGGGAGGCTGGGTCATCGCCGTTCGCCCTGAGAGCATCGACGGGTGACCTCCCCGCTGCGCACGTGCTGTCGGTCCTGACTCAGCTCAGGCCACCGACCACCGCTCGTCCTCCACGGACGGGCACCGCGCACCCGGAGACACCCCATGACCACGTCCGTGGAGCTTCTTGCTCCCACCCCACCCCTGCGCGCCGGCTTCGTCCTGTACGTCGGCCTGCACGACGACCCTGATGGCGGACCGACCGGCGCGCGCGAGCTCGCCGAGGTCGCCGAGACCCTGCGCGACCTGGCCCGCGAGCTCATGCCCACCGCGGAGACGTTCACCGCGCTGTCGCTCGTCCCGCAGCGGGCCGGCCCCGACGACGTGCAGACGCTGCGCGACCGGCTCTCGCACCTGCACCCGCTCGAGCACGACGCCCTCGCGGACACCGCGTCCGGCGTGCGGATCGACCTCGAGGCGCATCAGGTCCACGTCGACGGCCGGCCGGTGTGCCTCACCCGCACGGAGTTCGCACTGCTCGCGCACCTCGTCCGGGCCCCGCACCGGGTCGTCGGACGCGACGAGCTGCTCCATGCGGTGTGGGGCGGGACGTCGAGGCCGGGCAGCCGCACGCTCGACGTGCACGTGCGGCGGCTCCGGGCGAAGGTCACGGGCGCAGCCGTCGTGACCGTCCGGGGCATCGGGTATCGGTTCGACCCGACCCCCCGCATCGTCCTGCACGGCTCCGGCGACGCCCTCTGAGGGCGCACCCCAACGACAGACGACGAGACCCCCGGCGCACCTCGCGCCGGGGGTCTTGTCATGGTTCCGATCAGAAGGCGGCGAGCACCCCGCCGTCGGGCCACTGCTTCTCGATGAAGGCCTTGACCTCCGGCGAGTGGAGCAGACCGTCGAGCTTGACGATCGCCGGGTTCGTCTTGTCCTCCGCGCGCACCGCGAGGAAGTTCGCGTACGGGTTGTCGACCCCGGACTCGATCAGCAGCGAGTCCTTGGTGGGGTTCAGCCCCCCTCGAGCGCGAAGTTGCCGTTGATGATGGCCAGGTCGACGTCCTCGAGCGAACGGACGAGCTGCTCAGGTGCAGCCTCGACGAACTGAAGGTTCTTCGGGTTGGACGCGACGTCGAGGAGCGTCGGCAGGGTGTCGCCGGTGTCCTTCAACGTGAGCAGGTCGTTCTTCACGAGCAGGTCGAGCGCGCGCGCCTGGTTGCCCGGGTCGTTCGTGATGCCCAGCTTGGCGCCGTCGGGCACGTCCTCGATCGTCTTGTACTTCGACGAGTACACGGCCAACGGCTCGATGTGGATGCCCGCGAAGTGGTCGAACTTGAAGCCCTGGTCCTTGACCTGCGACTCGTAGTACGGCAGGTGCTGGAAGTAGTTGGCGTCGAGCTCACCCTCGGCGAGCGAGGTGTTCGGCAGGACGTAGTCGTCGAACGTGACGATGTTCAGGTCGAGACCGGCGTCCTTCGCCAGGTTGTCCTGGACGAACTGCAGGATCTGCGCCTGCGGGACGGGGCTCGCGCCGATCGTGAGCTTCGTGACCGCGTCGCCGCTCGCCGCGCCGCTCGCCGAGGTGGTGCTCGATTCCGTGCCCGAGGCCGTGGCAGAGCCGCATGCCGCGAGCGCCAGGGTCGCAGCGGCAGCAAGGGCGATGGCGCCCCAGGTCTTCCTCATGTGTCCTCCTCGGACATCGGCCCTGAACGGGCATGGTGGGTAGTGATCCGTCCGTGCGGACGGAGATCTGGGGGCTAGCGGTGGTCGAGCCGCCGGGCGACGGCATCTCCGACCGCCTGCACGACGGCGACGATCACGACGATCACGACGACGCACGCGACCATCACGATCGGGTCGAACCGCTGGTAGCCGTAGGAGATGGCGAGCGCGCCGAGGCCGCCGCCGCCGATGACGCCGGCCATCGCGGAGTACCCGACGAGCGCGATGACCGTCACGGTGAAGCTCGCGACGAGCGCCGGGAGCGCCTCGCGGACGAGCACCTGGACGACGATGCCCCGACGGGTCGCGCCGATGACCCGCGCGGCCTCGACCTTGCCGGGGTTCACATCACGCACCGCGGTCTCGACGAGCCGCGCGTAGAACGGGATGGCGCCGATCGTCAGGGGGACGACGGCGGCCTTCCACCCGAGCGACGTCCCCACGACGAGCCGGGTGAACGGGATGACCGAGATCATCAGGATGAGGAACGGCAGCGACCGCACGATGTTCGCGACGAACCCGACGACGCGGTTGACCGTCGTGCTCGCCGTCAGGCCGCCGCGGGCCGTCGAGACGAGCAGCAGCCCGAGCGGCAGGCCCAGCAGCAGAGTGAGCAGGGACGACAGACCCACCATCTGGAGGGTCTCGAGCGTCGCGGTCGGCAGCTTGTGCTGGATGACCGGGTGGTTCCACAGCTCGGCGAACCAGCTCATGAGGCCACCTCCTCGTCGTCGGCCGCGTCGTCGTCGGGTTCGACGTCGGGCCCCGCCGCGACCTCCGCGTGCACGCCCGCGGCCCGCAGCGCCTCGAGGGCGCGGTCGACCTCGCCGGCGGGCACGTCGAGACGCAGGCGCCCGACGCGTCGACCGGCGAGGGTCTCAATAGTCCCCGCGGCGAGCTCGACGCCCGTCCCGAGCGAGGCCACCGCGGCGAGGACCTGGTGCGTGGGGACGTCGCCGGTCGTGTACGCGACCTCGACGAGCGTGCGCTCGTCCCCGAGCGGCTGAGTGGGAACCGGGATGAGCTCTCGCGCCAGCCGCGAGCCGTACGCGGCGACGACCTCGCCGACCGGTCCGTGCTCGGCGACGCGGCCGTGGTCGAGCAGCGTCACGGTGTCGCAGATCTCGCGGACCACGGCCATCTCGTGCGTGATGATCAGGACGGTGATGCCGAGGCGGTCCCGGAGGTCGCGGATCAGCCCGAGGATCTGGCGGGTCGTCGCCGAGTCGAGCGCCGACGTGGGCTCGTCGCACAGGAGCACGGCCGGCTCCGTCGCGAGCGCCCGGGCGATCCCGACGCGCTGCTTCTGCCCGCCGGACAGCTGCGCGGGGTACGCGTCGGCGCGCTCACCGAGCCCGACGAGGTCCAGCAGCTCGGCGACGCGCGCTGCCCGGGCGGCCCGGGGGACGCCCGCGACCTCGAGCGGGTACGCGACGTTGCCGGCGACGGTCCGGGAGTCGAGCAGGTTGACGTGCTGGAAGACGAGCCCGATGCGGCGCCGGGCGGCCCGCAACCGCGCCTCGGGGAGCGCCGACAGCTCTTCGCCGTCGACCACGACGCTGCCCGACGTCGGACGCTCGAGCACCGTGAGGCATCGGATGAGCGTCGACTTCCCGGCGCCCGAGCGGCCCACGATCCCGTGGATCTCCCCCGGCTGCACGCTCACGTCGATGCCGTCCAGCGCCACGACGTCACGGCCCGCGCCGGGGTAGACCTTGCGCAGGCCGATGACCTGGATGCGGGGTGCGGTGCTCACGGGGCTCCTTGCGGATGGCAGCAGACGACAGTGCGGCACGTCGGATCGCGACGGCGCGGAACGGCACAGGGCCGGAAGATCAGGGAGACGGAGGCACGGCTCCGTCAGGCGCCCCAGGGGCGCGGTGCTCTCAGCTCAACAGCAGGAGCGGACGGCCAGGCAGCACATTCGGCGCGCGACGACGTCGCACGACGAACCACGGGTGCTCAGGCCTGACATGGCTGAATTTGACCACACACTGAGACGCGAGGGTGAGATGTGTCCACAGAGCGGGACGCAGGCGCGCGCACGGCGGGATGGGCGGACCCGTCCTACGGTGGATCCATGCGCATCGTCATCGCTGGGGGCATGGTCGGATCGCTCGGCGCCTGGCCCGGGCGCTCGTCGCACGCGGGGACACGCCCGTCGGGCTCGTCCGCAACCCGGACCACGTCGCCGACGTGCAGTCCGACGGATCGGGCGCCGTCGTGCTCGACCTCGAGACCGCGACCGTGCACGAGGTCGCGGGCGCTCTGTCCGGTGCCGACGCGGTCGTGTTCGCGGCCGGAGCGGGACCGGGCAGCGGTGCGGAGCGCAAGGACACGGTCGACCGGGGCGGCGCGTCGCTCGTGGCCGACGGCGCGACGCTGGCCGGGGTCCGCCGCTACGTGCTCGTGTCCTCGATGGGCGCAGGCAGCGAGCCGGCACCCGGGACCGACGCGGTGTTCGCCAGCTACCTGCGCGCCAAGAGCGCGAGCGAGGCGGACCTTGCCGGCAGGGATCTCGACTGGACCATCGTGCGCCCGGGCGCTCTGACCGACGCCGCGGGCTCCGGACGCGTCCGGCTGGACGAGGCGGTGCCGGCGGGGACCGTGTCGCGTGACGACGTCGCGGAGGTCATCGTCTCGCTGCTCCACGAACCACTGACTGCGGGGCTGGTGCTCGAGCTCACCTCGGGGGACGTGCCCGTCGAAGCCGCCGTGGCGGCGGTGATCGAGCGGGAGACCTGAGTCGCCCGCTCAGCGGTGCGGACCGTCACGACGCCGACGACGAACCCCTCGTTCGGCGCGTCCGCTGTCAGGACGCTCGTCCCCGCGACGGCCTGAGCGGCGATCCGCGTCTCGAGGAAGCCCTTCGCGTCGACACCGAGCGAGTTGGCGTAGTCCGAGCCGACCGCGGTCGAGTCGAAGGCGTTCGTGGCGTCGCCCGGGTCTTTACCTGACCCGTTCCACCGGACCGGGACGAGCGCGGTGCCGTCGAGCGTCAGCGTGTCGCCCGAACCGCCGCGGTCACCCTCCCAGACGACGGCGCCGATCCGCGCGGACTGCCCGGGGTCCGTGGCGACGACCAGGCTTGCTGACGACCCCATGTTCACGGTCATCGCGCCGTCGTGTACGACGACCGTCCCGGCCCCGGCGGAGCTGTCGGCGTAGACCACGACGAGTGCCCAACCGGCGTAGGCACCCTCGCCCGAGCCGACCCCGTTGGACGGGTCGGCGAACGTCCAGGACCCCCCACCGCCCTGGCGCACCTGGGCCGTCACGTCGGCGAACGCCTGGTACTCGTGGGTGCCGGCGGTGCCGCCCGAGTGGGCGAGCAGCGCGCCGGTGACGGCAGTCAGAACCTGCTTCGGTCCGGCGAGCCGAGCGCTCACGGGCTGCGTCGTCGGCGCTCCGCCCGAGGCCGCCCAGTACAGACCGGCGAAGGCGATCTCACGCCCGGCCGGGAGCTGGAGCTGCGAGGTCGAGGCGACCTTCGCGTCGGCGATCCCGTTCTCGAGGAGCGCCACCATCGGCAGGTCGTTGTTGTTGAGCGTCGGGCCCTTGCCGGTGAGCGCCGCGGTGCACTTCACGCTCGGCGTGCACGTCAGGAGCGGCGCGCCGATCTCCGTCACGTTCCACGTGCCCGTCAGCCCCGCCGTGCTGAACCTCGGCATGAGCCCGCCGGGTGCGACGACGACCCCCTCGGAGTCCTTCGCGGCCGGACCGTTCCCGCCCGACAGCGCGACGGCGACGTCGCCCGAGCCGGCGCTGACCGCACGCACGCCGAGCTGCACCTTCACGGACTGGGCGGGCGTGAGCGGTCCGAGGTCGCACGTGACGGTGGGTCCGTCCTTGGCCGCGGCGCACCCCGGCGTCGAGCCGGGGTCGAGCGCCGCGACGACCTGGGCCGGCAGGGTCACGGTCGCGCTCGACGAGGTGGCTGCCAGGTTGCCGTTGTTGAGGACCGTGAACGTCAGCGACGCCAGGTCGCCGACGGCGAACGTGCCGTCCGTCACGAGCGCGGTCGGTGCCGAGAGCTCGAGCGCCGCGGCGTGCACGGTCACGACGACGTCGACGGTCGAGCCGTCGGGACCGCCGAGCGGCACGACCCGCGCGCGGAAGACGGAGAGCGGGCCACGCACCGACCCGTCGGACGTGAGCCCGGCCGTGAGCACGACCGCCGCGCCGCGTGCGATGGTCGGCGTCGTGCACTCGATCGTCGCGTCCGTCGGCAGCACGTCCCGCGACGTGCCTGCGCCCACGCACGCCCAGTCGGGGGCAGCGACGGCGGGGGCGGTCCACCTCGCACCGGCAGGCAGGGTGAGGAGCACGCGGGCGTTCGACGCGTGGGTCTGACCGACGTTCGTCACCGTCACCGGAACGCGTGCCGGTGTTCCGGCGACCAGGTCGATCGCCGCCGACGACGTGGGCACCGTGACGCGCAGATCGGCCGGGGTCCGGATGTCGAGCGCGACCCGCACGCCCTGGCTGACCTGCGGCGCGTCGGGCGACAAGCTGACCAGCACCGCGGGCGACCCGGTCTGCACCGCGCCGGCCAGAGCGTAGAGCTCGATGTCGAGCCCGTCGGCCCCCCGCCCGGCGAGCTGCGGCCGCGTGCACGTCACGACCTCGCCGTCCGTGCCGGCAGACGCGTCGAACCCGCCCGGCCACACCGGTGTGCAGGTCCACGACCCGGACACGCCGGCGACATGGACCCTCGACGGGAGCTGCAGAGTGACGGTCGGGGTCGCGGCGGCGAGCTGCCCGGCGTTCGACAGCGCGAGGTGCAGGTTGCCGCGGCTCACGGGTGCCGCGCCCGGGACGTTCGCCGCGACCAGGGGGTCGACGGTGGTGGCGTCGAGACGTAGGCGCGCGACCGACGGCTTCATGGTCACCGGAGCCGTGAGCGTCCTCGGCTCGATCCCGGGGCCGCGGATGACGACGGAGATGGCGCTCGAGTCGTCCGGGCTCAGGTCCAGGTCCTCGCCGACCATGACCGTCAGCGTCAGTCGCGACGTCGCGCCGCTCGCGAGCAGGGCAAGTCGGCACGTCGCGTGCTGCGGGTCGGCTTCGGGCGTGCACGTCCAGTCCGTCGCGGGTGCGGCCGCCTCGAACCGTCCCGCCAGCACGAAGGACATGAGCGTCGTCGTCGTCGCTCCCGTGACGACCGCCCCGGCCGGGAGGGTCACGTCGGCGGTGAGATCGATGGCGTTAGCGGTGCCGGAGTTCGTCACCGTCAGGCTCACGGACTGCGCGGCGGCCTGCGCAGAGAGGGCGAGCGGCGCCGTCACGAGCTGGAAGGCCGGAGCCCCGGGGACGACGGGATCCGTGGTCGGCGCCGGCGTCGACGTCGCGACCGGGTCGGGCACGACCGGTGCCGGTACGACCGGGTCGACGACCGCGGGCGCCGTCGCGTCGGAGGTCGGCTGGGGAACCACGACCGACCCGGTGCCAGTGCCTGTGGTGCCGGACGGGATGGAGGTCGGGAGCGGCGTGGCGGCGTCGGTCGGGATGCCGGCCGGGGCGAGGACGGCGGCGTCGGTGGGGTTGACCGTGGGGCTGTCGGTCGGCCCGTCGGTCGGCGTCGTCGTCGGCGCGAGGTCCGACGCCGTCCCGGTTGGCTCGGGCGACTGCGTGCTCATGGCGACGGCCTCGGGTGGCGGTGCGGCGTCGGGCACCCCGGCGGAGAACACCCCGAGGAGACCCGCGACTCCGGCGGCCCCGGCGACGACCACAGCAGCCGCAGCCGCGACGATCCCGATCGGCAGCGATCCCAGGAATGCCGCGAGGCCGCCGGTCGCAGCGGTCGAACCGACGGCGGCCAGGGCGCCGGTGCCGGCGGCCGCACCTGCCCCTGCGCTGGCCCCTGCGCCGACCGTTGCGCCCGGACCGACGGTGGCGACGGCGCCCGTGCTCGCTGCACCGGAGGCCCCCGCACCACCCCCGGCAGCCGCACCGGAACCCACGCCTTGCGCACCAGCTCCAGCTCCAGCACCCGCCCCGGCACCGGCTCCCGCACCGCCGCCGGCCGAGGAGCCGTGGCCGAGCGCAGCGAGACCTGCAGCGATCCCGCCACCGACGGGCAGCGGATGGGTGAGCGCGCCGAGGCCGAGGACGCCGAGGACGAGCGGTGCGATGACGCCGCGCATGCCGTGGCTGACGTCGCCGAGCTCGAGAACGAGGGCGCGGCAACGGCCGCACGACTCGAGGTGCTCGTCGACCTGCGCGATCTCGCGACGGGCGAGCCCGCCGCGCACGTAGGACCCGAGCTTGCCCGCGACGTCGCGACAGCCCAGGTCGAGCGGCTGCTGCAGGTGCATCTGGAGGTACGCCTGCCGCAGACCCTCGCGCGCACGGTAGGCCAGCGCCGCGACGCCGTTGGCGGTCAGCCCGAGGAGCGGGGCGATCTGCGCCGGGGTGAGCGACTCGACCTCGGTGTACCAGAGCGCGGCCTGCCAGCGTTCGGGAAGCGTGCGGAACGCCCGGGCGACGAGGCCCCGCTCGAACCCGGCCAGGGCGGGGTTCTCGGTCGACTCCTGGTCGCCGAACGCGGCCTCGAACGTCGCGGCGTCGTCGGTCGGGGTGACGCGGCGGCCGCCTTCGACGCGGAGCATCCCGAGGCGGCGGATGACGGTGAACAGGTAGGCACGGAACGCGACGTCGGGGCCGCCCCCGCCCGAGACCACCGTCCACACCTTCGTGAACGCGTCGGCGACGACGTCCTCGGCGTCCGCCTGCGAGTTCGTGTACTGCCGGGCGACGGCCCACGCCGCACCGGCGTGCCGCTCGTAGAGCTGGCCGAACGCGCTGGAGTCACCGGAGCGGGCGGCCGTGATCAGCTCGGCGTCGCTGAGGATCGCACCGGCGACCTGCGCGTTGCTCGACACTCACCCCTCCTCGCCAGCGCTCGACCGCTGTGCGGCGCACAGCATCCGAGCCGGGGATGCGGCACGCATTCCGACGAATCGGTCGCCGTCGCCCTCAGGGTGCCACATCCGGACGATTCCCCGCATGTACCCGGCGCGAAGCATTCGTGCAATGAAGTGTCCAAACACGCGTCACGATCTGGTCGAACGCCCCTCTCATCTGTCGTGGACACACTGCGACCGGGCATCCCCGCGCTCCCGCCGAGTCTTCGCGAGAGCTGGCGGCACCAGAGTGAGCAGTCGGTGTGGCTCCGGCCGTCCGACTGGTATCACCCTGCCGTCGACGCTCTCGTCGAGGCCGTGCTCACAGGCGCCGACGCGTCGAGCGCCGCCGAACGCCTCGGCGCGGTCCGCGGGTTCGACGGCGTCGGCATCTCCGAGACCATCGACGACCTCGCGTGCCTGTACCGGTCGACCGGCCCCACCGAGCCGCCGCTCGCCGTCGTCCGCGCGCTCTGCGAGGGCTGGGCCGAGGCGCAGGCCGGCGTTCCGTCCTCCGGCTCGTGCGTCGATCCCGAGTCCGGCCTTCCGACCAGGGACTTCCTCGGCACCCGCCTGGCCGAGACGTACGGCGTGGCCGGACGCGCACGGTCCGCCGCGGACCTGACGCACTGCCTCCTGCTCGTCGACGTGGCCGCCGCGGAGGTCTCGCCGTGGACCCGCATGGCTCGCTCGGCCGCCGTCGGCTCGGCGCTGCGGGACGCGTACGGGGTCGGCCACCCGATGGCGACCTTGGGCGGCGGACTGTTCGCCATCCTCACCGAACGCGGCCCGAGTCTCGGCGCACAGGTCAGAGCCGTCCAGGTCCACGTCGCCCACCAGGCCCGGCTGCTCCAGGTCGAGGACCTCCTGCGTCAGCCGCCGCGGCTCTGGGTCGAGGCCCTCCCGGGCACGCACGAGCGCGCCGTCCAGCTGCTGACCGAGCTCTCCCGCTGACGCTCGCGGCCCCGACCTGGGGCGCAGCTGTTCTGCACGACAGCAGCCGATCCTGAGGCGACAAGGACATCCGCCGACGGCGGGACATATGCCGCGAACGCGGTTAACGTCTGTTCATGGGGATCAGGGGACTCGCCCATCGCAACGGTGGTCGCGGCGATCACTCGGCGGCCGGGTCGCGCGACGAACCGGCTGCTGAACTCTGGCCGCTCGTCGTCCATGGCCCTTCGGTCGCGTCCGGTCGTGACGCCGACGTCTTCGCTCTCGACGAGCAGCGCGTCCTGCGGCGTAACCGCTCGGGGCGGAGCACAGCGATCGAGGCGAGCATCGTCCGGCACGTCACGGCGCACGGGTTCCCGGCTCCGCTCGTGTACCGCGCCGAGGGTCCCGACCTCGAGATGGAGTGGCTCCACGGCCCGACCCTGCTCCAGTCGCTCGCAGCCGACCAGACCAGCGTGCGCGAGGCGGCCCGGATCCTCGCGGAGCTCCACGCGCGGCTCCACGCGATCCCGGCGATCGACCTACCAGGACGGCCCGCCCGGCTCGGTGAGGTGGTCGTCCACCTGGACCTCCACCCGGCGAACGTCGTGCTCACCGAGGCCCACGGCCCTTCCGTCGTGGACTGGGTGAACGCCCGCGCGGGCAGTGCGGCCCTCGACGTCGCCATGACCGCTCTGGTCATCGCGGAGGTGGCGGCCGACGCCGGCGGGGAGTACTCGGAGGCAGCGCGGGCTGTGCTCGCGGCCTTCCTGGCGGACGCCGGCGTCGATCCGCTGCCGGCCCTCGCCGAGGCGTCGAGGATGCGGTCGTGCGACCCGAGCCTGGTGATCGGTGAGCGGGACCTCGTGCCCGTCGCGGCCGAGCTCGTGCAGCACTTCGCCGAGTCGGTCCGGCACACCTGAACCAGAGAGCCGGACCGCAGCTGCACAGTCCGGCTCTCCGTGGTCAGAAGGTCAGGGCGTCAGAAGTCCCAGTCCTCGTCCTCGGTGTTGACGGCCTTGCCGATGACGTACGACGAGCCGGACCCCGAGAAGAAGTCGTGGTTCTCGTCGGCGTTGGGGCTCAGCGCCGAGAGGATCGCCGGGTTGACGTCCGTCTCGTCGCGCGGGAACAGCGCCTCGTAGCCGAGGTTCATGAGCGCCTTGTTGGCGTTGTAGCGCAGGAACTTCTTGACGTCCTCGGTCAGGCCGACACCGTCGTAGAGGTCCTGGGTGTACTCCACCTCGTTGTCGTACAGCTCGAAGAGCAGCTCGAACGTGTACTCCTTGATCGAGGCTCGCTCGGCCTCGGAGACCTTCTCGAGGCCCTTCTGGAACTTGTAGCCGATGTAGTACCCGTGCACGGCCTCGTCGCGGATGATCAGGCGGATGAGGTCGGCCGTGTTGGTGAGCTTTGCGCGGCTCGACCAGTACATGGGCAGGTAGAAGCCCGAGTAGAACAGGAACGACTCGAGCAGGGTCGACGCGACCTTGCGCTTGAGCGGGTCGTCGCCGCGGTAGTACTGCATGACGATCTCAGCCTTGCGCTGGAGGTTGGGGTTCTCCTCCGACCAGCGGAACGCGTCGTCGATCTCGGGCGTCGTGTTGAGCGTCGAGAAGATCGACGAGTACGACTTCGCGTGCACCGACTCCATGAACGCGATGTTGGTGTACACCGCCTCCTCGTGAGGCGTGATCGCGTCGGGGATCAGGCTCACCGCGCCGACCGTCCCCTGGATGGTGTCCAGGAGCGTCAGACCCGTGAACACCCGCGTCGTGAGCTGCTGCTCCTGCGGGGTCAGCGTCCCCCACGACTGGATGTCGTTGGACAGCGGGATCTTCTCGGGGATCCAGAAGTTGCCGACCAGGCGGTCCCAGACCTCGGCGTCCTTGTCGTCCTCGAGACGGTTCCAGTTGATGGCCTGGACACTGCTGACCAGCTTGAGCTTCTCGTGCATCACTTCTCCGTCGTCGTCGTGGCCCACCGCACCGCGGTCCTGCACCCAGCATGCGCTCCGCTCAGAGCATGCACGAGACGCAGCCCTCCACCTCGGTGCCCTCGAGCGCCTGCTGGCGCAGGCGGATGTAGTAGAGCGTCTTGATGCCCTTGCGCCACGCGTAGATCTGCGCCTTGTTGATGTCGCGCGTCGTCACGGTGTCCTTGAAGAACAGCGTCAGGGACAGGCCCTGGTCGACGTGCTGGGTGGCCTCGGCGTACGTGTCGATGATCTTCTCGTAGCCGATCTCGTACGCGTCGTCGTAGTACTCGAGGTTGTCGTTCGTCAGGAAGGGCGCCGGGTAGTAGACACGCCCGATCTTGCCCTCCTTGCGGATCTCGATCTTCGAGGCGACCGGGTGGATCGACGACGTCGAGTGGTTGATGTAGGAGATCGAGCCCGTCGGGGGGACGGCCTGGAGGTTCTGGTTGTACAGGCCATGCGCCTGGACGGACGCCGACAGCGCCGTCCAGTCGTCCTGCGTCGGGATCGCGACACCGGCCTTCTCGAACAGCTCACGCACCTTCGCCGTCTTGGGCTCCCAGGTCCGGGACACGTACTTCTCGAAGTAGGCACCCGTCGCGTACGTCGAGTCCTCGAAGCCGTCGAACGCCTTGTTCCGCTCGATCGCGAGCCGGTTCGACGCACGGATCGCGTGGTACGCGACCGTGTAGAAGTACATGTTCGTGAAGTCGAGGCCCTCGGCGGACCCGTAGTGCACGCGCTCGCGCGCCAGGTAGCCGTGCAGGTTCATCTGCCCGAGGCCGATCGCGTGGCCGCCGGCGTTGGCCCGCTTGACGGACGGGACCGACTCGATGCTCGTCTGGTCCGAGACCGCGGTGAGGGCACGGATCGCGACCTCGACGGTGCGGCCGAAGTCGGGCGAGTCCATCGCGAGCGCGATGTTCATCGAGCCGAGGTTGCAGGAGATGTCGCGGCCGACGTGGCTGTACGACAGGTCCTCGTTGTACGTCGACGGCGTCGAGACCTGGAGGATCTCGGAGCACAGGTTCGAGTGCGTGATCTTCCCCTTGATGGGGTTGGCCTTGTTCACCGTGTCCTCGAACATGAGGTACGGGTAGCCGGACTCGAACTGCAGCTCGGCGAGCGTCTGGAAGAACTCGCGCGCGTCGATCCGCGTCTTGTGGATCCGCGCGTCGTCGACCATCTCGTGGTACTTCTCGGACACCGAGATGTCCGCGAACGACACGCCGTAGACCCGCTCGACGTCGTACGGCGAGAACAGGTACATCGGCTCGTTCTTGCGGGCGAGCTCGAACGTGATGTCGGGGATGACGACGCCGAGGGACAGCGTCTTGATGCGGATCTTCTCGTCGGCGTTCTCACGCTTCGTGTCGAGGAACCGCATGATGTCGGGGTGGTGCGCGTGCAGGTACACCGCGCCGGCGCCCTGACGCGCGCCGAGCTGGTTCGCGTACGAGAAGGAGTCTTCGAGGAGCTTCATCACGGGGATGACGCCGGACGACTGGTTCTCGATGTGCTTGATCGGCGCACCGTGCTCGCGGATGTTGCTCAGGAGCAGCGCGACGCCGCCGCCGCGCTTGGAGAGCTGCAGCGCGGAGTTGATGCCGCGCGCGATGGACTCCATGTTGTCCTCGATGCGGAGCAGGAAGCAGGAGACGGCCTCGCCGCGCTGCGCCTTGCCCGAGTTGAGGAAGGTCGGGGTCGCGGGCTGGAACCGGCCCGAGATGATCTCGTCGACGATCGAGATCGCGACGTCCTGGTCGCCGTCGGCAAGCGTGAGGGCGACCATGCAGACGCGGTCCTCGAAGCGCTCGAGGTAGCGCTTCCCGTCGAACGTCTTGAGCGTGTACGACGTGTAGTACTTGAACGCGCCGAGGAACGTCTGGAACCGGAACTTCTTCGAGTACGCGTGCTCGAACAGGCTCTTGATGAACGCGGCGTCGTACTTGGCGAGGATCGCGGGCTCGTAGTACTTGTTCTCGACCAGGTACTCGAGCTTCTCCGCGAGGTCGTGGAAGAAGACGGTGTTCTGGTTGACGTGCTGCAGGAAGTACTGCCGCGCGGCCTCACGGTCCTTGTCGAACTGGATCTTGCCGTCCGGGCCGTAGAGGTTGAGCATCGCGTTGAGCGAGTGGTAGTCCATCTGCGTCGTCACGCCGGGGTCGGTCACTGTCGCTGCCAAAATGTCCTCAATCCTTCGCGGACGCGGATGACGTCCTCGTTCGTTCCCAGGAGCTCGAAGGCGTACAGGTACGGGACCTGGCACTTCGCGGCGACGATGTCTCCCGCGATGCAGTACGCCGCTCCGAAGTTGGTGTTGCCTGCCGCGATGACGCCGCGGAGGTGTGATCTGTTGTCCTCGTCGTTGAGGAACTTGACGACCTGCCGCGGGACGGCGCCGCCTTCGTTGCCGCCGCCGTAGGTGGGGACCACCAGGACGTACGGCTCATGGACCTTCAGGAAGGGCTGCTTGGGGGTCAGCGGGATCCGGTGCGCGTCGAACCCGAGCCGCTCGACGAACCGGCGCGTGTTCTCCGAGACGCTGGAGAAGTAGACAAGTGAGCTCATGTTGCTGCCCCCGAGTCTCGGACGGTTCAGTGGTTCTCGGGCCCAGGTGACGCCGTGGGAGCGGGTCGGGCTGTGCGGCGCCGGGCCGCGGGTGCGGCCGGGCGCCGGCGACGGTCAGGCGACGGCGACGGCCATGCGCTCGGCGAGCGCCTTGATCTGGTCCGGCCGGTAGCCCGACCAGTGGTGACCGTCGGCGACGACGACGGGAGCCTGCAGGTGACCGAGCGACATGACGTAGTCACGGGCGTCGGAGTCCTGGCTGATGTCGACGACCTCGTAGTCGAAGCCCAGCTTGTCCATGGCGCGGTACGTCGCGCTGCACTGCACGCAGGACGGCTTGCTGTAGACCGTGATCGTCATCGTGGCTCCCCCGAGTCAGTGAGTTGATGGTGGTTCTTCGTGGTGTCAGTCATCCATGTTCAGGTCCGCATGCCCCCGCTGCGGATGAGAGATGACACTACACCTAGTGGTCGGACATGCACCTCACCACAACTCCTAGTGTTACAGCAGTGTCGTTTTTCACCCTCTGTGGATAACCGAGCGTATCTCGAGGCACTGACAGAGCCCCGGACCTGGACGTTCATGGCCGTCCACAGGCGGTTCACACCACCGTCCACAACACCCTCCACAGCCGGGTCGCGGCTGCCCGTCCGATTCGTCCCGCGCGTCGTCCGTCCGACGCCCCGGCGCGCCGCGTCGGATCCGCATCCGGTGCGCGTACGCGATGCTGGGCGCGTGCAGATCACGGTCCTGGGGAGCCTCGCGGTGGACGGCACGGCCGTGCGCGGGCAACGGCTCTCCGACCTCGTGCGCGCGCTCGTCGACGCGCGGGGGCGGGTCGTCCCGCACGCGTCGCTCGTGGAGTCGGTGTGGCACGGCTCACCGCCCGACGACGGGGTCGGCGCGCTGCAGGCCCTCGTCGCGCGCGCGCGTCGCGCCGGGCTTGCGGTCGTCACAGCGACCGAGGGCTACCGCCTGCCGCTCGACGGCCTCACGGTCGACGTCCTCGAGGCGGAGGCGCTCCTCTCGCGCGGACGACGTGATCTCGGCGCGGGCTCCCCGAGCACAGCCCTTGACGCCGCGCGTGCCGCACGGGCGCTCTTCGACGACCCCGCCGCAGCCGCCTCGGCCTGGGCGAGCAACGCCACGGTGGGCTCCCTCGCGGACGGCCAGGTCGCGGCGCGGACCGCCCGGCTGCTCGCCGACGTCGTCGCGCTGCGGACCGAGGCCGAGCTCGCGACGGGCGAGGTCGGCGCGCTCGACGACCTGCGCGCGCTCGCGCTGCGGACCCCGCCCGACGAGCCGCTCGTCGCGCTGCTCGTCCGGGCGCTCGCCGCCCAGGGGCGGGACGCCGAGGCGCTCCACGTCATCGACCAGCTCCGGTCCGAGCTCGCCGAGCAGTACGGGACGGACCCGTCGCCCGTCGTCGCTGCGGTGCACCTCGCGCTCCTGCGGGGGGAGCTGGCCTCCCCTGGGCCGGCCGCGAACCCGTCGGCCACCCCGGCCGTACCCGAGCCGCACCAGGCGCGCACCCCCGCCGCGTGGCGCCGCGCGCTGACGACGCTCGTCGGGCGGGAGGGCGACCTCCAGCAGATCGAGGACGAGCTCGCGCGCGAGCCGCTCGTCACGCTCGTCGCCGTCGGTGGCGCCGGCAAGACCCGGCTCGCGCTCGAGCTCGCGAGGCGTGCGGGCGCCCGCGGCGAGGACGTCCACGCGGTCGAGCTCGCCGGGCTGCGGGACTCCGACGAGGTCCTCCCGGCACTGCTGACCGCGCTCGGCGCCTCCGAGTCGACGTCGGACGCCGAGCGACCGCAGGTGCGCCGCATGCTGACCCCCGAGGACCGGCTGCGCCGTGCGGTCGCCGACGTGCACGGGCTGCTCGTCCTGGACAACTGCGAGCAGGTGCTCGACGGCGCAGCGACGGCCGTCGCCGGTCTGCTCGCTGCCGCACCGGCCGACCTGCACGTCCTGGCGACGAGCCGGTCCGCGCTCGGCGTCGCGGGCGAGCGGGTCCACCCGGTGCTCGCGCTGCCGGACGACGTCGCCGTGGGGCTCCTCGAGACCCGGGCGCGCGCCGGGCGACCCACGCTCGCCTGGGACCCGGAGACCGCGCTCGAGCTGTGCCGACGCCTGGACCACCTCCCGCTCGCGATCGAGCTCGCCGCCGCGCGCCTGCGCACCATGCCGCTCGACGACGTGCTCGCGGGCGTCGTCGACCGGTTCGGCCTGCTCGACGACGCGCTGCGGGGCCTCCCCGACCAGCACGCCGGGCTCTGGGCGATGGTCGACTGGAGCTGGACGCTGCTCGCAGCCGACGACCGCGCCCTCCTCGCGACCCTGTCGGTCTTCCCCGCGCCGTTCACCGCCGACGCAGCCGAGGCGGTCGCCGTCGACCCGGCGGGCCCGGGCTCGGACGTGCGACGAGGCCTCGCGACGCTCGTCGAGCACTCGCTCCTCACGCTCGAGGACTCCGGCCCCCAGACCGGCGGTGCTCGCTACCGGATGCTCGAGACCGTGCGCGAGTACGGCGCGGCCCGGCTCGGCACCGACGCGGGCCGCACCGCGGTGATGGCGCGGCTCGCGTCCTGGGCGGCGGCCACGGCGAGCGCTCACGGCCGACGGCTCGCGGGCGCGGGGCAGCTCGACGCGCTCGCCGGCCTCACGGCCGACCAGGAGACGCTCATGGAGGCGCTGCGCTGGGCGGTCGCCGAGGACCACGAGCGTGAGGCGTACGCGATCGGTGCGGCGCTGCTGCTCTCCTGGAGCGCGCGGGGGCTCCACGCCGAGGCATTGACCTGGGCCCGCCTCGTGCTCCAGGGCGACTCGGCGGCGCGGGGCGCGTCGGCTGCGGTACGCACGCGCTCTGCGACGGGACAAGGAACCCGCGACGACGACACGCCGGCACCCGACGACATCGCGACGGTCGCTCTCCTGGCGGTGCTCAGCGGCGGCATCGCGGGCGACCTGCGCACACTCGTGCTCGGCCGCCGGGCCGCGGCACGCGTCCTGACCCAGCACCCTGACCGGCTCTCGCACGGCGTCAGGTCGCTGCTGCTCGCACTGAACGACGTGCTGCGCGCCTCCGTCTCGCTCGACCCCTCGTCACTCACGCCCGCAACCGCGAAGCTGATCGACGACGACGACCCCCGCCTCCGCGGCCTCGGATTCCTCCTGCGGTCAGGCTCGCGGGAGAACCTGGGCGAGATCGCCGGAGCCCTCGAGGACGCGCGCGCCGCGTTCGACCAGTTCGAGGAGACCGGCAACCACTGGGGCATGGCGATCGCGGCGCAGGGGCTCGGGCTCTGGAAGAGCGGCCCGGGTGGGACGGATCCCGATCCCTGGCTCGTCGTCGCGCAGGAGAACTTCGAGCTCATCGGGGCCGCGCAGGACGCCCGGTCGATCGCCGTCGCCCGGGTCGTCAACGCCGCTGTCAGGGGCGACATCGACGCACGTCCCGCCCTCGAGGAGGTCGTCGTGTCCGGCGCGCACGACGTGAGCACGCGCGCGCAGGCGCTCAGCGGTCTCGCCGCGCTCGATGCCGCGGGCGGACGGTGGGACGACGCCATTGCACGCGCCGACGAGGCAGTCGCGATGACCACCGACTCGCGGCCGGGCGCCCCGCAGGCCCGGGTCGTGTACCAGGGTGCTGCCGCCCGGATGCGGATCCGCTCGGGGCGCCCGGCCGCGGTGCGCGAGGGCATCGCGCTGCTCGCCGGCGCCCTGCCCGACGCGCTCGCGACGCACGACGTGCCTGTCGCGAGCACCATCGCGCTCGGGTACGCCGAGCTGGCCGCGTACCTCGGCGACGACGAGCGGGCCAGAGAGCTCTGGTCGCTCGCGATGCGCCTCGGGTCGCACAACGCGATGCTCTTCGGGAGCTCCGAGGGTGCGCTCGCGATCGCGCTGGGCGACGACGCGTCGCGGGCCGGGCTTCGCACGCGGGCCGAGGCGCTGACGAGCGCCGAGGTGACCGCCCGGCTCACCGCGATGCTGAGCGGCGAGCACGGCACGGTCACCTCGGCGCCGTCGTCGGGCACCTAGACGCGGCGGCGGTAGGCGCGCATCGCGAGCGGCACGAAGACCACCAGGAGCCCCGCGCACCACGTGAGCGTCCACAGCACGGGACCTGCCACGGGGCCGCCGAGGAACAGCCCGCGCATCGCGTCGACGAGGTGGGTCAGCGGGTTGACGCGGACGAACCCCTGCATCCAGCCGGGCAGCGACCCGGTGCCGACGAACACGCTCGAGGCGAAGCTCAGCGGCATGATCAGCAGGAACATGATCCCCTGGACGGCGCCTGACGTGCGGGCCTTCATCCCGACGAAGACCGACACCCAGCTCAGGCTGAGCGCGAAGGCCACGGCGAGCAGGCACCCGCCGACCATGCTCAGGACGTTGGTGCCGATGCGGAAGCCCATCGCGTACCCCACGAGGAGCGTCGACATCGTGACGATGACGTACCGCACGACGTCACCGAGCACCGCGCCGACGAGCGGCGCCGACCGCGGGATCGGCAGCGACCGGAACCGGTCGAAGATCCCCTTCTCCAGGTCGGTGTTGAGGTTGACGCCGATCATGATCGCCGCCTGGGCGATCGTCTGGCCGAGGATCCCGGGGAGCAGGAACTGCAGGTAGTCGTGGGTCGAGCCGGCGACGGCGCCGCCGAAGATGTAGACGAAGATCACGAGGAAGATCGCCGGCTGCAGCGTGACGTCGATGAGCGCCTCGGGCGTGCGCCACGTCTTGATCAGGCTCCGCTTGGCGAGCGAGAGCGAGTGCCGGACGAGCGGGAACGGGCGCGGTGACGCACCCAGGGCGTGCTCCCGCATCGGGACGGTCGGCAGCGGGTGAGCGGGGACGGATGGGACGGGTGCGGGTGCGCGGGTGACGGTGGACATCACGCGGCCTCCTTCGTGGTCGGGGTGGCGGACTCGTCGTCGTGCTGAGGACGGCCCGTGAGGCTGAAGAAGACGTCGTCGAGGCTGGGCAGGTGCAGCGCGAGCTCGGTCACGCCGATCCCCGCGGACGCGAGGCGCTCGACGGTGGCTCCCAGCGCGGTGTCGTCGGACACGGGGACGGCGAGCACGCCGCGCCGAGGCTCGTCGGCGGCACCGGCGGTCGAGACCCGGCCGAGGATGGCCGCGGTCTCGGCAAGACGTGCCGGGTCCGTGGGTCGGACCTCGAGCGTCTGGCCGCCGACGATGCGCTTGAGCCCGTCGGGGGTGTCGTGCGCGATGACGCGGCCGTGGTCGATCACCGTGATCTCGTCCGCGAGCGCGTCGGCCTCCTCGAGGTACTGGGTCGTGAGGAGGACGGTCGAGCCCTCGGCCACGAGCGACCGGACGACGTCCCACATGCCCTCGCGCTTGGCCGGGTCGAGCCCGGTCGTCGGCTCGTCGAGGAAGATGATCTCGGGGTGCCCGACGAGGCTCGCCGCGAGGTCGAGGCGCCGGCGCATGCCGCCCGAGAACGTCTTGGCGGGGCGGTCGGCGGCCTCGGTCAGGTCGAACCACTCGAGCAGCTCGGCGGCCCGAGCACGCGCCGCCGGGCGGGACAGGTCGAGCAGCGCGCCGATGAGCGCGAGGTTCTGCCGGCCCGTAAGGTCCTCGTCGACCGAGGCGTACTGCCCGGTCAGGCCGATCCGCTGCCGGACCTTCTCGGGGTTCTTGGCGACGTCGAAGCCCGCGACGCGCGCGCTGCCCGCATCGGGGGTCAGGAGCGTCGCGAGGATGCGGACCGCGGTCGTCTTGCCCGCCCCGTTGGGGCCGAGCACGCCGAGAACGGTCCCGCGACGGACAGCCAGGTCGACGCCCTGCAGGGCCTTCGTCCGGCCGAAGTGCTTGACGAGGCCGTGAGCCTCGATCACCAGGTCGTGTGTCATGCCTCGACGATGCAGGCACCCGTCGACACGCCACCGACACGGCATCGCGCGGTGGGTCAGCGGCAGGTCGTTCAGCGGGGGGTGGGCCGCCACAGGATGAGGGAGCCACGGTGGGACGGCAGCTCACCCCGCACGGGCCGCACGGTGCGCCGCTCGGAACGCCGGACCGCCACGACGTCACCCGTGGGGTCGGCCGTGAAGATGCGGCGGCCCGGCTCGGCGAACGCGCGCAGGTACTCGACCTGCCGCATCAGCTGCTCGACCTCGCCCTCGAGCGCGAGGATGCGCTTGATGCCCGCGAGGTTGATGCCCTCGTCGTGCGACAGCCGCTGGACCTCGCGCAGGTTCGCGATGTCCCGCAACGAGTAGCGCCGCCCGCGCCCGCGGGCACGACCGGGCGAGACGATGCCCAACCGGTCGTACTGCCGCAGGGTCTGCGGGTGCATGCCGGCGAGCTCGGCCGCGACCGAGATCACGTAGACCGGCGCGTCGTCGGACACCATGCCTCGCACGCTCCCGCTCAGACCTTCGCCCGCGCGAGCAGGTCGGCGCGGACGTCCTCGCCCGACGTCGCGATCCCGAACGCCTGCACGGCCTCACGCGCGGCCGGGGTCAGCCGCTGCGGCACGACGACCTGCACGGTCACGAGCAAATCGCCCGCGCCCTTCGGTGTCGTCACGCCCTTGCCCTTGACGCGCAGGGTCCGACCCGACGGCGTGCCCTCGGGCACCTTGACCCGGACGGTTCCGCCGTCGAGCGTCGGGACGTCGATCTGGGCGCCGAGCGCAGCCTCGTCGAACGCCACCGGGACGGTCACGCGCAGGTTGGTCCCCTCGAGCGTGAAGACCGGGTGCGGCGTGACCCGCACCGTGATCTCCAGGTCGCCCGCGGGCGCCCCGGGGTCGCCGGGACGGCCCTTGCCGCGCAGCCGGATCTTCTGCCCGTCGCGCACCCCCGCGGGGATGCGTGCCGTGACCGAGCGCCCCTCGACGCCGAGCGTGATCGTCGAGCCCTCGGCGGCCTGCCGGAACGGCAGCGTCGTGACGGCCGACAGGTCCGCGCCGGGACGCGGCCCGCGCTGCTGACCGAACCCGCCACCGCCACCACCGCCGAACAGCCCGCCGAGGATGTCGTCGAAGCCGCCCGCCTGGCCGCCACCGGTCTGCTGGTACCGGACGCGCGGACCCTGGCCCTGCCCGCCGCCGAACAGCCCGCCGAACAGGTCCTCGAACCCGGCGCCACCGCCCGCGCCGCCGGGACCCGCGGCGAACCGCGGGCCCCCGGCCATGGCGCGCAGCTGGTCGTACTGCTGCCGCTGCTCGGGGTCGGAGAGGACCGCGTAGGCCTCGCCGACCTCTTTGAACTTCGCCTCGGCCTTGGCGTCACCCGGGTTGTGGTCCGGGTGCATGTTGCGCGCGAGCTTGCGGTAGGCCTTCTTGATCGTCGGTGCATCGGCGTCCTTGGGGACGCCGAGCACGGCGTAGAAGTCCTTCTCGAGCCAGTCCTGGCCGCTCACGGCGCCTCTTTCCTTGCGTCCGCGGCTCAGGCCTCGGGGTCGACGACGGCGACGCGGACAGCGCGCACGATCCTGTCACCTACCCGGTATCCGGGCTGCAGCACCGCCTGGACGGTCGGCTCGGTGACGTCCGGTGAGTGCCCGTGCATGAGCGCCTCGTGGACGTTCGGGTCGAACGCCTCACCCACCGCGCCGTACTTCTCGATGCCGAACCGCTGGAGCGTCTGCTCGAGCTTCTCGGCGATCGAGGCGAACGGCCCGACCAGGTCACCGTGCTGACGCGCGAGGTCGATGTCGTCGAGGACGCCGATGAGCGCCTCCACGACCGACACCACGCCCTCCTCGCGCTGGATCGCCCCGTCCGCCTTCGACCGCTTGACGTAGTTGGAGTACTGCGTCTCGAGGTTGAAGTAGGCCGCGTTGCGGCGCTGCAGATCGTCGAGCCGTTCGGCTGCGAGCGCCTCGGCGGCCTCGAGCTGGTGGCTCGGCACGAGCTCGCCCGCCGTGTGGGGCGTCTCGAAGTCGAGGTCCGCGAGCGGGTCGACCTCCGCGCCCTCCGGCGCGGTCGGCTCCCGCACGGCACCCGTCTCCGGGTCGATGCGTCGCTTGTCCGTGAACCGGGGGTTCTCCTCCGGGTTCGGGGTCTCGGCGTCGCTCACTTGGCCTCGTCCTCGTCCACGATCTCGGCGTCGACGACGTCCTCGTCCGAGGCTGCGGGGGTCTCGGTGCCGCCGTCGGCCGGGGCGGAGGCCGCTGCCGACTGCTCGGAGGCGTAGATGGCCTCGCCGATCTTCTGGCTGACGGTCGCGAGGTGCGTCTGCTTGGCCTTGACCGCCTCGACCTCCGAGCCCTCCAGGGCCGTCTTGAGCTCGGCGATCGCGGTGTTGACCTCGGTCTTGACCTCGTCGGGCACCTTGTCCGCGTTGTCGGCGAGGACCTTCTCCGTCGAGTAGACGAGCTGCTCGGCGGTGTTGCGGGTCTCGGCCTCCTCGCGGCGCGCCTTGTCCTCGGCCGCGTGGGCCTCGGCCTCCTTGACCATCCGGTCGATCTCGTCCTTCGGCAGCGCGGAGCCGCCGGTGATCGTCATCGACTGCTCCTTGCCGGTGCCGCGGTCCTTCGCGGACACGTGCACGATGCCGTTGGCGTCGATGTCGAACGTGACCTCGATCTGCGGGACGCCGCGAGGGGCCGGCGCGATGCCGGTGAGCTCGAACGTGCCGAGCGGCTTGTTGTCGCGGGCGAACTCGCGCTCACCCTGGAACACCTGGATGAGGACGGACGGCTGGTTGTCGTCGGCCGTCGAGAAGATCTCGCTGCGCTTGGTCGGGATGGCAGTGTTGCGCTCGATGAGCTTGGTCATGACGCCGCCCTTGGTCTCGATGCCGAGGCTCAGGGGGGTGACGTCGATGAGCAGGACGTCCTTGCGCTCGCCCTTGATGACGCCGGCCTGGAGCGCGGCGCCGACAGCGACGACCTCGTCCGGGTTGACGCCCTTGTTGGGCTCCTTGCCACCGGTCAGCTCGCGCACGACGTCGGCGACGGCGGGCATACGGGTCGAGCCGCCGACCAGCACGATGTGGTCGATGTCGTCGACGCTGATGCCGGCGTCACGGATGACGGCCCGGAACGGCGCCTTGGTCCGCTCGAGCAGGTCCGTGGTCATCTGCTGGAACTGCGCGCGGGTGAGCTTCTCGTCGAGGTGGATCGGGCCGTTCTCGCTCATCGACAGGTACTGCATCGAGATGTTGGTGCTCGTCGCGGACGAGAGCTCCTTCTTGGCCTGCTCCGACGCCTCACGCAGGCGCTGCAGCGCGATCTTGTCCTTGGACAGGTCGACGCCGGTCGAGTTCTTCACCTGCTTGATCAGGTACTCGACGACGCGCTGGTCCCAGTCGTCGCCGCCGAGGCGGTTGTCACCGGAGGTCGCGCGGACCTCGATGGTCGAGAAGTCGTCGTCCTTGCCCACCTCGAGGAGGGACACGTCGAACGTGCCGCCGCCGAGGTCGAAGACGAGGATGAGCTCGTCCTCCTTGCCCTTGTCGAGGCCGTACGCGAGCGCGGCCGCGGTCGGCTCGTTGACGATGCGCAGCACGTTGAGGCCGGCGATCTGCCCGGCGTCCTTGGTGGCCTGGCGCTCGGCGTCGTTGAAGTACGCGGGGACCGTGATGACCGCGTCGGTCACCGGCTCGCCCAGGTACTGCTCGGCGTCGCGCTTGAGCTTGCCGAGGATGCGCGCGGAGATCTCCTGCGCGTTGTAGCTCTTCTCGTCGATCGCGACGTGCCAGTCGGTGCCCATGTGGCGCTTCACCGAGGTGATCGTCCGCTCGACGTTGGTCACGGCCTGGCGCTTGGCGACCTCGCCGACGAGCACCTCACCGGTCTTGGAGAACGCGACGACCGACGGGGTCGTGCGAGCGCCCTCAGCGTTGGCGATAACCGTGGGCTCGCCGCCCTCGAGGACGGAGACCACCGAGTTGGTCGTGCCCAGGTCGATCCCGACTGCTCGTGCCATGTGTGCTGCCTCGTCCTTCGTCTACCGATGCCCGACGACTACCCGCCGGGCGCGTGTTGAGTCCTGCTGGCTCAAGTCTGCGCCGAGGCTGCGTCGTGCGCAAGTTGCTCGACCCAAACATGAGCCTGCCTGACTCAACTCTCGGCAGGTCGATGACATTCCGCTGGACGTACGCCCTGTCCAGGTGCTTGTTGCGTGTGGGTACGCACTCGATGTGGCAGGGCGAGGCCTAGTTCACGCCAGTTCGACGCTGTCGGCCTGCGGTCCCCGATCACTCTGTCGCACCTTGTACCGGACCCGATCGCCCTCCTGCAGCGCTGCGGAGCCCCTCACGACCGACACGTGCACGAAGAGGTCCGCACCCCCCGCGTCCGGGGCGATGAAGCCGAAGCCACGCTCTGCGTCGTAGCGCGTGACGACGCCCTCGCCGCCGCGCACAGGGCCGTCCGATGCCCTCGGGGACGCCGATGCCGTCGGAGGGACCGACCGACCGCGGGCCGATGCCGCGGGGGCACCCCGATGTGCCGTGCCGCGCACGAGCCGGACGTTGCGGGCCTGTGGCCCCCGCTCGCTCTCGGCGACGTCGAAGGTCACGCGATCCCCCTCGGACAGCTCGGTCAGCCCCCCGGCCAGCGCCCGGACGTGGACGAAGGCGTCCTCGCCGCCGGAGTCGGGCGTGACGAACCCGAAGCCCTTGCCCGCGTCGTACCAGGTCACGGTGCCGTCCGCCCCGTCGGACGCCACAGCCGGCCGGGCGGCCTCGGCCCCGAGCGGCAGCAGGTGGTCCGCCTGCGGCCCCTTCTCCCCGTCGACGACCAGGAACGCGACCCGCTGCCCCTCCGAGATCACGCCGCCCACCACGATGGCCGAGCTGTGCACGAAGATCTCAGCGCCACCGCCGTCGGGCGTGATGAAGCCGTATCCCTTGCCCGGCTCGTACCAGGAGACGGTGCCGAGCACGCCCACGGGCGCATCCGGGGCGTGGTCGCCCGTGACCCGGACGCGACGCGCCTGCGGGCCGCGGGACCCCTCGCCCACCTCGAACTCGACGACCTGGCCCTCGCGGAGCAGGTTCGTCCCGTCGTCGTTCATGACCTCGGACGCATGCACGAACAGGTCTTCGGTCTCGTCCCCGAGGTCGAGGAAGCCGAACCCACGCTCGGCGTCGAACCAGCGGACAGTCCCCTGGGGCACGGTTGACTCCTTGTCGAACGAATGTTGCTGTCACCTAGTGTCGCTGACAGAACCGCGGACAGGTGTCCGGCGCCAGGCGGCGCCTGGCGGGTCAGCGCGCCGGATTGAGGGCAGCTCCGATGACCTCCTACGCACGAGGCGCCGGCCGCGGGGCCGCACGCCCGGCCGCGTCGACCAGCGGCGCCGCCCACGACGGTCGCCGGATGAGGCAGAACGGGTGCCCGGCGGGGTCGGCGTAGACGTGGTCCCCGGCAGCGAGGCGGCGTGCGCCGATCGCGCGCACCGCGGCGTCGGCGACCTCGGGGTCCTCGACCATGACGTCCAGGTGCATCTGCTGCGGGCGGTGGGGGTCCGGCCAGTCGGGCGGCTCGTGGTCAGGCGCCCGTTGGAACGCGAGACCGGAGGTGTCCTCGGCCGCGGCCACGACGACGAAGTCCGGCGAACGGTAGGTGACCGGGTGCCCGAGGAGTCGGCTGTAGAAGGCAGCCAGCAGCTCGGGGTCAGGGCAGTCGATGACCAGGTGGTGCAGACGACCGATCATCCGGCCAGGATCCCCGCAGAGCAGGTGCGCAGCAACGTCGTTCGGTGCCGCGTCGGTCGGCGTCGAGCAGCTCCCGTCAGAGGCCCGCGCGTGCCGGACGACGGAGACGGAATCACCCTCGACTCAGGACGGCTCGTGCGACGATCGCCGGCATGCAGCTCAGGGAGGCGACCAGCGAAGATCTCGAGCTGCTCGACGACATGCTCCTCGAGGCGTTCAACTGGGACGGCACAGCCCGTCTCACGCGGGACCAGGTCGTCGCTGACGTCCACACCGCGCGCTACCTCGGCGGCTGGCGGCGCCCGGGCGACTTCGGCCTCGTCGCCGTCGAGGGCGAGACGCCGCTCGGTGCGATCTGGGCCCGGGCACTGCCGGCTGCCGCGCCCGGCTACGGCTATGTCGCGGACGACATCCCGGAGATCGGCATGGGGGTCAGCCGCGGTCGGCGCGGACAGGGGGTGGGCTCAGCCCTGCTGGCCGGCTGCATCGAGCAGGCCCGCACCCTGGGGTGGCGCGCCCTGAGCCTCAGCGTCGAGGACGGGAACGACGCAGCGCGCGCCCTCTACGCACGGCACGGGTTCTCAGCCGTCGGGCGCAACGGCGGCTCCGACACCCTGCTGCGCGAGCTCTGAGGCCCGTCAGCCCACGCGCGTCAGGACGACCGACGTCACGGCGTTCAGGGTCACGTTCGTGACGGTGCCGACGAGGACTCCCGGCTCTCGGAGCATGTAGTCGCCGTAGCCCGTGCTGCCGTTGAAGGCCTGGAACGCAAACTGCGCCCCCTGCTCGGTCACGGTGCCGACGCCGTTCGCGGTGAAGCCAAAGCCGGGGACGAACTCCTCGATCGTCGCGTTGCTCCCGCCCTGGGTGATCACGTACGTGATGCCGCCCAGCGCAGCCCACCGTCCGTTGAGGTCCGGCAGGGTCGAGGGCACCGGCAATGCGGCGGCCTCGGCCTTGGGGGCTGCCAGCTCGCCGTTCAGGCCCTCCTGAGCCTTGGCGAGCTCCGCCTTGGGCACGCACTGCTCGTCCTTGGTGACGAAGACGAACTCGCCCTGGGTGTTGACGCTGCAGACCTGCTGCCCCCTCGCGAGCGCGACGCCGATGACGGCTGCCGCGAGCACGAAGGCGCCGACGGCCCCCCACTTGACGGCCTGCCACCACCGCCTCTTGCGCGGCGGCTTCGCGCCTCCGCCGCCCGGGTCGCTGTCCACCAGCCGGGTCTGGGGCGTCCACCGCGCCCCGTCCCAGAAGCGGAGCAGCGGCACGCTCAAGGTCGAGCCCGGATACCAGCCAGGTCGGGGCAGTGCTGGGGCATGAGAGCCATCTCGCAACGTGAGAGTCCGTACGTCCCAGTCTTCTCCCGGGGGTCCCGGATGTCACCCGGGCCGGTGACCCGGTCGGCGTGCTCGACGGGGCTCCCCGGGCCACGATGGGCTCATGGCAGCGTTGCTCCGGCGGTGGATCTGTTGGGTCAGTGTCGGGGAGCTTGCCGGGTTCTGCGTGCCGACCGCCGCCGCGTCTCTGCTGACCGACCTGCCGCCCGTTGCGCTGCTGGGTGTCATGGTCGTCGCCGGCGCGGTCGAGGGCACGGTGCTCGGCTGGACGCAGGCTCGGGTGCTGCGCGAGGCGGTCCCGGCGGCCTCCGGTCACCGCTGGGTTACGCTGACTGCCGCCGCGGCCGCCCTCGCCTGGTTCTGCGGGATGCTCGCGCCGACCACGTTCGAGACGTGGCGCCACTGGCCCGTGCCGGTGCAGATCGCGCTCGGACTGGTGCTCGGCGGCGTGCTCCTCACGTCGATCGGCACGGCGCAGTGGCTCGAGCTGCGTCGGCACGTGCAGCACGCCGGGCGCTGGGTCGGGGCCTCGGCGCTCGCGTGGGCGCTCGGCCTCGGAGCGTTCAGCGCCGTCAGCACACCGCTGTGGCAGCCCGGTCAGTCGACGGCCCTGATCATCGTGATCGGGCTTCTCGGCGGGGCGGCCATGGCCGTCACCATGGCGGTCACGACCGGGCTCGTGCTGCGGCGGCTGCTCGTGCCGAGGGCCGCGTCGCGGTCCCGGCGTCCGCCGGCAGCAACCCGTAGCGTTGCTACAGGAACCATTCGGTAGCGTCGCTACCGATAGATCACCCGCGCCCGAGGTCAGGGGCGCACGTCGTCGGGCAGCCGGCCTAACAGTTCCGCGGCGAGCTGCCGGTGCGCCCAGCGCGCCCACTCGAGCGCACGCCAGCCGCGCTGGGTGACGAGCGCGCTCCAGGTCTCGGGACCGAGCACGACGGCCGCCGCGTCGGTCGCCGCGACAGGCGCGAGGCCCGGTCGGAGCGACCCCTCCCGCGCGAGCGAGCCGACCAGGGCCCGCAGGACCACGCGCCGCTCGGCGTCGTAGTCCTCCCACAGGGCCGCGAGGTCAGGGTCGACGGCGGCCGCGGCGCGCGCGACGTCGAGCAGCCCCGCCGCGCGACCGAGCACGTCAGCCGTGGCCCTGACCTGACGGAAGAGGCGCAGGTCCGGGTCGGGCTCGGCGAGGGTCGCGCGCACCGTCGGACGCTCGAGCACCGGGACGGCGCGGAGCCCCTCGTCGCCGATCGCCGCACCGAGGCATGCGGCGAGCACGCCCTTCTTGGTGCCGAACCCGTAGTAGACCGTCTGGGCGCCGACGCCGGCCGCGCGGGCCAGGGTCTCGATGCTCGTCGCGGAGTAGCCCTCGCGGACGAACAGGTCGGAGGCCGCCGCGACGATGCGGGACCGCGTCGCGCGCGAGCGCTCGGAGCGGCCGTCGAGCCGGGCCGGTGCGTGAGGCTGAACCATGTTGCAGCGACACTACCAATATCTGGTGGTAGTGCCACTACCGATGGATACCGGGCCGCGCCACCTGCCCGCGCGGCGGACGCGTGCGGGGGCAGACTGTCGCCCATGGACTACGTGAAGCTCGGTTCGACCGGCCTTGAGGTGTCGCGGCTCGCGCTCGGCTGCATGAGCTTCGGCGACCCCTCGAGCGGCGCGCACCCGTGGACGCTCGACGAGGACACCAGCCGCCCGCTCATCCGGCAGGCCGTCGAGGCAGGGATCACGTTCTTCGACACCGCGAACGTCTACTCGGGCGGCACGAGCGAGGAGATCGTCGGACGCGCGCTGGCCGACTTCACCCGCCGCGACGAGATCGTCCTCGCGACCAAGGTGCACGGCCGGATGCATGACGGGCCGAACGGCGCCGGGCTCTCGCGCAAGGCGATCCTCGCGGAGATCGACCACAGCCTGCGGCGCCTCGGCACCGACTACGTCGACCTGTACCAGATCCACCGCTGGGACCCGACGGTCCCCATCGAGGAGACCCTCGAGGCGCTGCACGACGTCGTCAAGGCCGGCAAGGCCCGCTACCTCGGGGCGTCGTCCATGTACGCCTGGCAGCTGTCGAAGGCCCAGCACCTCGCGCGGGCGCACGGCTGGACGCCGTTCGTGTCGATGCAGGACCACTACAACCTCCTCAACCGCGAGGAGGAGCGCGAGATGTACCCGTTGTGCGCGGACGAGGGCATCGGCGTCATCCCGTGGAGCCCGCTCGCGCGCGGCCGCCTCGCCCGCGAGTGGGGCGCCGAGACGAACCGCAGCGGCAAGGACGAGTTCGGCGCGAGCCTGTACGAGGAGGGTGACCGGGCGATCGTCGACGCCGTCGGGCAGGTCGCTGCCGAGCGCGGGGTCCCCCGTGCGCAGGTGGCGCTCGCGTGGGTCGCGCGCAACCCGGTCGTCACCGCGCCGATCATCGGGGCGACCACGGCGAGCCACCTGACCGACGCGGTGGCCGCCCTGGAGATCACGCTGACCGACGACGAGGTCCGCCGGCTCGAGCAGCCGTACCGCCCGCACGCTCCTGCGGGGTTCTGACCGACGCTCCTACACGAGGACGCCGGATCGGGTCCGGTGGAGCATCCGGTGCAGGCGAGCACGGTCCGGGGCCGGCGGTGGGTCGGTCCCGTACGCCGGAGCGCGCAGCCCCCACCAGCGGGCCCAGTGCTGACCGATCGCTGCGAACGTCTCGTCGTCGGTGCCGAACGTCGACAGCACGGCCGTGACCCGACCGTTCGACGTCCGCAACGGCGTGGGGTTGTGGTCGATGATCAGCAACGGCTCGTTCGCGCCATGCAGCCGGAGGCCGACCTGGTACTCGGTGCGGTGCCAGATCGTCCCGCCGAGCATGGTGCCGTCCGGTCGGCACGCCTCGAAGTGGCACCCGACGGGCACGCCGCGGACCCCGTGCAGACCGACGCGGTCGAGCAGGCGCCGTCCCGGGGGGCCCGCGTCGAGGCCTGCCGCCCGCAGCGTGCGGCGGTCGGCACCCGGGTGCAGCTCGAGGGCGAACCGCAGCTGTTGCGCCGAGGCGATCCAGCGCTCGTCCACGTCGTCGTACAACCCGGAGAACACGTCGAACGACTCGTAGGCGCGGCGGCTCACCGTCAGGACCGAGTGCGCCACCGTGGGCGTCGTCGCCGGCCAGACCGTCAGGACGTCGCCGCCCCTCCAGAGCAGGGAGCGCACCGGGCCGCCCCGGGACGCGAGCTCGTCCGACTCCATGACGCGGGCGTCCTCGACGAACACCCGACGGATCTCGTCGTCGATGCCGTCGTCGTGCCAGCCGAACCAGCGGCGGATCTTGGCGGGCTCACGCACGTGCGCCCACACCGTGTCAGAGTCGGCGGCGATCACCACCGACACGATCTCGCGGCGGTCCGGGTGCGGTGCCATGTCACGCCTCCTCTGCGAGAACGGACACCTCGACCGTAGCCCCCGGCACCCTCGCCCGCACACCCCCCGCGCACGGGCGCCGCCCCGTCGACGGTCGCGAACCGGACCCCTGTCGGTGGCGCTCGGCATGATGGGGCGATGGCCATCGAGCTCGACGAGCTGCTCCTCCCCGACGCCGCGACCTGGCGCGCATGGCTCCTCGAGCACCACGCGTCCTCGCCCGGCGTGTGGCTCGTGCTGCACAAGAAGGGCGGCGCCACGACCGAGCTGACCTACGAGCAGGCGGTCCAGGAGGCGCTCTGCTTCGGCTGGATCGACGGCCAGACCCGGTCACGCGACGCCGAGAGCTCGTTCCAGCGCATGACACCGCGGCGACCGCGCAGCGTGTGGTCGGCGACCAACGTCGCGCGCGTCGGGCGGCTCGAGCAGGAGGGTCGGATGCACGACGCCGGTCGCGCTCAGGTCCGGGCCGCGCAGACGGACGGCCGCTGGGACCGGGCCTACTCGGCGCAGTCCGACGCGGTCGTCCCCGAGGACCTCGCCGCGGCACTGTCCGCCGACCCGGCCGCCCAGGCCTGGTTCGACGCCCTGACGGCCAGCAACCGGTTCGCGGTGATCTACCGCGTGCAGGACGCGATCCGGCCCGAGACGCGAGCGCGCCGGATCGCGGGGTTCGTCGCCGCGCTGTCCCGCGGCGAGACACCCTTCCCCCAGAAGCGCCGACCCGACACCGGGTGAGCCGCTCGCCGCTCGCCGCGCGACACCGGACCGGACAAACCCGTGGACCATGCGCCCGCGAGGGTGGTTGGGTGACGCCATGACCCCCTGGACGCTGCGCAGGCTGACTGTGCCCGCGAGCCTCGATGCGCCCGACAGCTGGCTGCTGCGCGGCGCCGTCGCGGTCGAGCACGCGGCCCACCGCGACGCGTGGGGCAACCTGGACCTGGCCCGCACCGAGCACGAGGTCCTCGCGATCCTGCGCCACCAGCGCTACCTGCGCCGCGAGCGGTTCGTCGCCGTCACCGGACCTGCGACGGACGGCGCGCCCGACCCCGCGCGGGTCGTCGGCAGCGCGGCGCTCTCCCTCCCGGTCGACAACAACACCCACTCCGCCCACCTCGAGATCTCGGTGCGTCCCGGCGCCCGGCGCCACGGCATCGGCTCGGCTCTGCACGACGCCGCGGTCGCCGTCGCCCGGGCCGCCGGTCGCACCACCCTGACGACGTCGACCGACCAGCGCTCCGAGCCGGCGCCCGGGCCCGCCTCGATCGCACCGTCGACCGGCAGCGGGCTGGTCCGTTCCACCGACGACGGCGTCCGCTTCGCGCTCGCCCACGGGTTCTCACTCGAGCAGGTCACGCGCTTCTCGGTGCTCGACGTCCCGCTCGATCCGTCCTTCCTGGCCGGGCAGCACGCGTCGGCCCAGGCCGCCGCCGGCAACGCCTACCGCATCGTGACCTGGGACGACCCGTGCCCGGACGAGTGGGTCGACCAGCTCGCCGAACTCGAGACGCGGATGAGCACCGACGCGCCGGGCGGCGGGCTCGACCTCCACGAGGACCGCTGGGACGCCGACCGGGTCCGCGCCACCGAGGCCGAGCTCCGTGAGCGGGGCATGCGCCACAGCGTGGCCGCCGCCGTGCACGTCCCCACGGGCACCCTCGCCGCGTTCAGCGCGTTCAAGCGGCCGGCGTGGACCGACGAGTTCGTGCACCAGCACGACACGCTCGTCCTCGCCGAGCACCGTGGGCGCCGCCTCGGGATGCTGGTCAAGACCGCGAACCTGCAACGGCTCGCCGTCGAGCAGCCGGGTGCCCGACGCATCGGCACCTGGAACGCCGAGGAGAACGCCCACATGCTCGGCATCAACGTGGCACTCGGGTTCCGCCCGGCCGGCGGCTCGGGCGAGTGGCAGGCGCGGATCGTCTAGCGCTCGTCGGCCGCGAAGTCGATCCGCATGACGACCCGCCGGAGGCTGGGACGGCTGACCTCGGTGAACCCGGCGGCGGCGAACACGCCGCGACTGCCGACGTACAGCTCGCCCCAGGTGATCTCCTTGCCGGGCGTCGTGATCATCGCGTAGCCCTCCAGGGCCCGGGCGCCGCGCTCGCGGGCGAAGTCGACTGCCGCCCGGGCGAGCGCGTAGCTGACGCCGCGTCGACGGAAGCCCACGCGCGTGACGAAGCACGTCACCGACCAGACGCCGTCGTCGGCCTTGTCCTCGGAGCGCCCGAGCCACGGGATGCGGGTGCGGAGCAGGCGCACGTAGGCGGTGCGGGGCTCGACGGCACACCAGCCGACGGGCTCACCGTCCAGGTAGGCGACGAGGCCGCTCGTGGCGCCGTCCTCGGGATGGTCGCAGCCGGTCTCGGCGCGCAGGCGCTCGGCGCGTTCCTCGACGGAGACGGTCTGGTACTCCCTGTCCCGGAACTTGAACCACTGGCACCGGCACTGCGCGGGGGCGCCCCGCGTGCCGAAGATCGCCTGCAGGTCGTCCCAGGTCGCCTCGTTCGCGGGGACGACGGTGATCGCGTCAGCCGTCGTCTGGCGGGTCGTGTCGGTCATCGCAGCACCGTCCGTCCTGATCCGGCGGGTACGCGCAGCAGCCCGGGCCTGTGCACCCGAGCCCAGCGGCAGTGCTAGTCCACCCGCGCGACGGCGGCCGCGTCAACGGTCAGCTCGACGACCGACCCCACGACGAGCCGGGTGCTCGCGGGCGGGTGCACCGTGACGCGACCGACCCCCGCGACCTCGACCGTCAGCTCGACCCGTCCGCGCTGGAATCCGACGCCCACGACCGTCCCCCGCAGGCCCGGGTCGTCGTCGCGGCCGAGCGGTGGCGGCGCGGCGCTGTCCCCGGTCACCAGCAACGCTCCCGGGGCGAGCGCGAACGCACCGGCGGCGGGTCCGGCGCCCGAGCCGCCCATCGAGCGCGCGAGGTCCCCCGCCGGGTCGGAGCCCGGCCCGACCAGACCCCGGTGCAGGGCCGCCGCCGCGGGAGAGCCGAGCGGCACGAACGCCTCGTACCCGAGGAACTCCGCGACCTGGCGCGTCAGGGGCCGCTGCCACAGCTCGGCGGGCTCGGCGACCTGGAGCAGCCGGCCGGCCTCCATGACCGCGATGCGGTCGGCGACCGCGAACGCCTCGTCATGGTCGTGGGTGACGAGCAGCGCCGTCGTGCCCGTCGCGGTGAGGGCGGTGCGGAGGTCCTCGGCGAGGCGCTCGCGCAGCGCGCGGTCGAGCGCGGACAGCGGCTCGTCGAGCAGGAGCAGGCGCGGGGACGGGGCGAGCGACCGCGCCAGGGCGACGCGCTGCTGCTCACCGCCGGACAGCGTCGCGACCGGTCGCCGCTCGTAGCCCGCGAGCCCGACGACCTCCAAGAGCTCGCGCACCCGGGCCTCGCGCGCGGGCCGGTCGAGACCCGCCATGCGCAGCCCGAACTCGACGTTCCCCGCGACGTCACGGTGCGGGAACAGCTGGCCGTCCTGGAACATCAGCCCGAACCCGCGCCGGTGCACCGGCACACCCGCGAGGTCGGCGCCGTCCCACGCGACGGTGCCCGCGGCGGCCGGCTCGAGGCCCGCGACCGCGCGCAGCAGCGACGACTTGCCGCAGCCGGACGGCCCGAGGAGCGCGAGGACCTCGCCCGGTGCGATGTCGAGGGTCACGTCGTCGACCGCGGTCACGGCCTCGGTGCCGCGCGCCGCGGGGTACCGCACGACGAGGCCACGGACGCTGAGCCCGCGCGCGCCCGACGCCTGCCCGCGCGACGACTGCCCGAGCGACGCCCCAATGCCCGGCCCGCGATCCGCGAGCGGTCCCTGCGCCATCAGAACTCCGATCCGTCCGCCGAGCCGCGCAGACGCTCGGCGACCGCCATGATGCCCGCCGTGATCACCGCGAGCACCACCGACGCCGCGAGCGCCATGCCGTAGTTCTGCGCCCCGGGTCGCCCGATGAGCCGGTAGATGACGACCGGCAGGGTCGCCGCGTCCGGGCGCGCCAGGAAGGACGTCGCACCGAACTCGCCGAGCGACACCGCGAACGCGAACCCGACGGCCAGCCCGAGCGCCCGGGCCGCGATCGGCATGTCGACGGCAGCGAGCACGCGCGCGGGTCCGGCGCCGAGCGTCGCGGCGGCCTCGCGCAGCCGCGGGTCGATCGCACGCAGCACGGGGAGCACGGTTCGTACGACGACGGGCACGGCCACGACCGCCTGGGCGATGGGCACGAGCAGCCCGCTGGTACGCAGGTCGACGGGGATGCCGAGCGGGCGGTCGAGGGTGATGAGGAACCCGAACCCGACGGTCACCGCCGAGACGCCGAGCGGCAGCATGAACACGGCGTCGAGCACCGACACGGTCCGCCGTCCGACGCGGCTGCGCGGCCGACGTGACACCACGAACGCGACGAGCCCGCCCACGACGACCGCGAGGACCGTCGCGGCGAGCGCGGTGCGCAGCGAGTTGGCGGCCGCGGTCCAGACCGTCACGCTGAGCGCGTTGCGGCCCCCGGTGGTCCCGAGCGCGACGTAGTGGTCGATCCCCCAGCCCGACGGCGTCCGCAACGAGCGCACCACGAGGGTCACGAGCGGCAGCGCCAGCAGCGCGACGACGACGGCGGTCACCGCGGCGGCGGCCGTGTCCGCACCGTGCCCGCGTCCCAGCCGCAACGGGTGCGCGGCGCCCTCGGTCGCGGCGAGCCGCAGCGCACGGTCGCGTCGGCCGCGCGCCCCGCCCGCGAGCGCGAGCACCACGGCGACGACGACGAGCTGCACGACGGACAGCACCGACGCCGCGCGCAGGTCGAGGAACTGGGTCGTCTGGATCCAGATCTCGGTCTCGATCGTGCCGAACCTCAGTCCGCCGAGGATCAGGACGGTGCCGAACGCCGTCGAGCAGAACAGGAACACGAGCGCCGCGGCCGACGCGATCGCGGGCGTCAACGACGGCAGCGGGACCTCGACGAACGCGCGCGCCGGGGACGCGCCGAGCGCCCGGGCGGCCTGCTCGGCGCGCGGGTCGAGGTGCTCCCAGAGGCCGCCGACCGTACGGACGACGACGGCGTAGTTGAAGAAGACAAAAGCCAGCACGATCGCCGCGAGCGTCCCGTCGAGGTGCAGCCCACCGAGCGGCCCGCCGTCGGCCAGCAGGGCTCGGAACGCGACCCCGACGACGACCGTCGGCAGGACGAACGGCACCGTCACGAACGCCCGCACCGCCGCGCGGCCGCGGAACCGGCAGCGGAACAGCACGTAGGCGCCGGGCACGCCGAGCGCGACCGCGAGAACGGTCGCGCTCGACGCCTGCAGCAGCGTGAGCCCGATGATCCGCCACGTCCGGGGGCGGGCGAACACGTCGGCGAACCCCGTCAGGTCGAGGGCGCCGTCCGTCACGAAGCCCCGCGCGACGAGGGTCGCGACGGGCCACGCGAAGAAGACACCCAGGAACGCGAGCGGCAGCGCGGCGGCGAGCGCGAGGGTTGCCCCGCGCCCGCCGACGAGCCGCCGCGCCGCGCTCACCCGGTCACGAGGTCGGTCCACTGCTTGATCCAGTCGTCACGGTGCGCCGAGATGTCGGCGGGCTCCACCGTGTACGGGTGGTCGGCCAGCGGCGCCCACTGCGCCCACACGGGCGGCAGCGTGACGGCGGTGCTCACGGGGTACATGTACATCGAGCCGGGGATGTCCGCCTGGACGGCGTCGGACAGGAGGAAGTCGAGGAGCTTCGCGGCGGCCTGCGGGTTCTTGGCGCCCGCGAGGACACCGGCGTACTCGACCTGGCGGAAGCACGTGCCGAGCAGCGCCCCGGTGGTCGGGGTGTCGCCGCCGTCGGGGATCGTGTCGGGCGGGGACGACGCGTAGGAGAGCACGACGGGCCGGGTCCCCTCGCCCCCACCACCGGTGAAGTCGGTGTAGTAGGCGTCCGACCAGCCGTCGGCGACCTGGAGGCCGTTGGCCTGCAGGGCCTTCCAGTACGCCTGCCAGCCGTCGGCGCCGAACTTGCCGATCGTCGCGAGCAGGAACGCCAGTCCCGGCGAGGACGTCGCGGCGTTCGGGACGACGAGCAGGTCCTTGTACTCGGGCTTCGTGAGGTCCTCGAGGGTCGTCGGCTCGGCGAGGCTGTGCGCCGTGAACCAGGAGTGGTCGACGTTGAGGCAGACGTCCCCGTAGTCGATCGCGGTGAGCGACCCGGAGTCGTCGACCGCGTACTTCGCGGCGTCCGCTGCGGCAGGTGCCGTCGGCGTCGTCGGCGCGAAGACCCCCTCGGCGATCGCGCGGGACGCGAACGAGTTGTCGACCCCGTACGCGAGGTCGCCCAGCGGGGCGTCCTTCGTGAGGATCAGCTGGTTGACGAGCGTGCCGCCGTCGCCCGGGGCGACCTGCTTGACGGTGATCCCGGTCGCGGACTCGAACGACGCGAGCAGCCCGTCGCTGAGCGCGAACGAGTCGTGCGTGACGAGCGTGACGGTGCCGGGGGTGGCGTCAGTCGGCGCGGCGGTCGACGCCGCTCCGGTCGTCGTGCCGGTGCCCGAGGCCGTCCCCGAGCAGCCCGCGAGCGCGAGTGCGACGACGGTCACGGCGCCGAGCGCGAGCGCGCGTCTGCGGCGGCCGGTGTGGGTGGTGGTCATGCTGGTGCTCCTCCTCGTGGATGCAGGAGGGAGCCCACGCCGCTGCCGCCACGCCGGTGATAGAAGCCCTGCGCGACGACGACAGCGAGGACTGAGAAGCCCGACTCCCTACGCCGGTGTGACCCGGATCAGGTTCGAGGGTCTGCGGTTGTCCGCACTCTCAGCGCCCGGGACCCGTCGGCATGCCTCGGGGTCCTGGCGCTCCCCTGTCGTTCAGCGGTGACACTACACCGGGCACTAGCGTGGGTCTGCACGAGTCCTGTCGCGCCCGCGGGGCGCCCGAGCACCGGAGGTTTTCGTGGCCGACCAGCCGACACCGTCCATCGTCGCCAAGATCGCCGGCGCGGTCGTCGCGATCGCCGCCGCCTGGGCCGTCCAGAAGGCCGTCAACGCCTCGTGGAAGGCTGCGAGCGGGCACAAGCCGCCGAAGGCCGACGACCAGGGCGATGCCGGTCTGGCCGAGGTGGTCGCCGCGGCGGCGATCACCGGGGCGCTCGTCGCGCTGTCCCGCGTGCTGACGATGCGGGGCACGGCGCGGTTCAGTGCACGCATCGACGAGGGCCGGCGCTCGGCCGCTGCCTGACCCGCTCGGACCCGCTCGCGGGCGGGCACGGCGCGCGTCCCGCGTCCCGCGTCAGTCCCGGGGCTGCTCCTGGGCCCGGCGCAGGTCCTCGGTGAGCTCGTCGACCACGAGCAGGTCTCCGCGGACCTTCCCCGTCCGGTAGCCCGCGCGGCCGACCATGTGCGCGGCGACCGGCGCGGTGAGCATCTGGAAGAGCACCACGAGCAGGAGCGCCCACACGGCCGACCCGGAGCGCAGCCGGAGCGCGAGCCCGGTCAGGACGAGCATGAGGCCGAGCACCTGCGGCTTGGTCCCGGCGTGCATGCGTGCGAGCAGGTCGGGGAAGCGCAACACGCCGACCCCGGCGGCGAACGCGAGGAACACCCCGCCGAGCAGGCACACGGCCGCCGCCACGTCGGCGATCTGGTCCCAGGGGATGCTCATCGGACGTCTCCTGTCGCGTCGTCGGGCTGGGGCGGGGCAGGCGGTGCGGGCAGTGCAGGCTCTGCGGGCTCTCCCGGTCGCGGGTGCGCGGCCGCCTCGGCGAGCTCCTCGAGGCGCAGCGCCTCGGCGCTGTCGGCCGCGACCTCCTCGGGGGTCCGCACACGACCCTCGCCCTCGGGCTCGACCGAGGCGAACCGCGCGATGGTCACCGACCCGACGAAGCCCACGAGCGAGAGCACGACGAGGATCGGCACGATGTCGGTGCGCCGCTCGACCGCCGCGAACAGCGCCCCCGCCGCGGTCAGCGTGGTCACGACGATGTCGAGCGCGACGGTCCGGTCGAGCATCGAGGGACCACGTTCGGCGCGGATGACCGCGCACACGGCACCGACGGCCAGGAGGACCCCGCACACCACGATGACGACGGTCATGCGCCCACCTCCGAGCCGCGCCGGCGCAGGCGGCGGAGGAGACCGACCGGGGTGAGCCCCGCCTCGAGCAGCTCGGGGTCGGACGCGAACGCGCGCAGCACGCGCTCCTCCTGGTCGAGCACGATCTGCCGCGCCCGCTCGATGCCGCCGACCTGCTCGACGTCGAGCACGTGCAGGTAGAGCCGACCGGTGAGGCGGTGGGCCTCGACGACGAGCGAGCCGGGCACGAGCGAGCACAGCTCGGCGGTGAGCGTGAGGTACAGGTCGGAGTGGCTGCGCAGCTGCACGGCGATGACCGCGCCGTGCGGGAGCCGGCGCGGGCGCAGCGCGAGCAGGCTGACCTGGAACGACGCGTGCACGAGGTCGACGAGGAACCGTGCGACGAGGACGAGCAGCCCGAACGGGTGGACGGTGCCCTGGAAGTCGATCGGGCTCATCCGCAGCCCGCGGGTGATGAGCAGCGAGATCGCGAGCCCGGCGAGCACGTTCGCGACGGACAGGTCGCCCCACAGCAGCACCCAGACGACGACGAGCCACAGGACGTTCGGCCACTGCGCGGAGCCCGGCCGGCGCCGCGGGGTCGGGCTCACGGGTGCACCTCGGCGAGGTCGGCGGACACGCCCTCGCCGCGCAGCCCGTCGGGCAGGACGGCGTCGATGTACGGCGTGCGCTCCTGCAGGGCGGTGGCCGCGCGCCCGGTGTACGCGTACAGCGGCCCGGCGAACACCGTCAGGGCCAGGCCGAACGCCACGAGCGCCGCCGTCGGGCCCACCATGCCGAACGGGATGCGCGTCGCGGGCAGCTCGGCCGGGGGCGTCTGCCAGAACGCCTTGTTCCACGCCTTGATGAGCGCGTACAGCGTGAGCAGCGACGTGAGCACGCTGCCGACGACGAGCGCGGTCGCGAGCGGGGTCCCGACCGCGACGCCGGCCTGCAGCAGCCCGACCTTGCCCAGGAACCCGGACATCGGCGGGACGCCGGCGAGGTTCATCGCGGGGACGAAGAACAGGATCGCGAGGACCGGCGCGAGCTTCGCGAGCCCACCCAGGCGGTCGAGCGACGTCGTCCCGCCCCAGCGCTCGATGAGCCCCGCGACGAGGAACAGCGCGGTCTGCACCGTGATGTGGTGGACGACGTAGTAGATCGACGCGGTCCAGCCCAGGTGTGTCGACAGCGCGATCCCGAAGATCATGAAACCGATGTGGCTCACGAGCGTGAACGAGAGCAGTCGCTTGATGTCGTCCTGCGCGACCGCCCCGAGGATGCCGACGACCATCGTCGCGAGCGCGGCCCACATCAGCACGTCGTCAAGGCGCCCGTCGGGGAACAGCAGGGTCTGCGTGCGGATGATCGCGTACACGCCGACCTTGGTGAGCAGCCCGGCGAACACCGCGGTCACCGGCGCGGGAGCCGTCGGGTAGGAGTCCGGGAGCCACGCCGAGAGCGGGAAGATCGCGGCCTTGATCCCGAACGCGAGCAGCAGCATGACCTGCAGCAGCAGGCGCACGTCCGGGTCGATCTGCGGCAGCCGGACCGCGAGCTGGGCGAGGTTGACCGTCCCCGTCGACGCGTAGACGAGCGCGATCGCGACGAGGAACAGCACCGAGGACAGCAGCGCGACGACGACGTAGATGCTGCCCGCGCGGATCCGCTCGCCCGTGCCGCCGAGGGTGAGGAGCACGTAGGACGCCGCGAGCAGGATCTCGAAGCCGACGTAGAGGTTGAACAGGTCGCCCGAGAGGAACGCGTTCGCGACGCCCGCCACCAGGACGAGGTACGTCGGGTGGTAGATCGACACGGGCGCGGCCTCGTCGCCGTCCGCCTCGCCCTGGGCCAGCGAGTACAGCAGGACGCACAGCGTGACCGCGCTCGACACCGTGAGCATGAGCGCGGACAGCCGGTCGGCGACGAGGTCGATGCCGACGGGCGCGGCCCATCCCCCGACGTCGATGACGAGCGGTCCCGAGTCGGTGAGCACGAGCAGGGTCGCGGACACCGCGAGCACGATCGACAGGGCGACGACGCTGATCGTGCGCTGCGCCCGCGGCTTGCGGTAGAGCGCGAGCGTCAGCCCCGCGGCAAGCAGCGGGACGACGACGGGCAGCGGGACGAGCCAGAGGGGATCGCTCACGGCGTGGCACCCCCGTCCGGCGCGACCGGTACGGGCTCGCCCGTCTCGTCGCGGGTCTCGGCCGCCTCCTCGTCGAGCGACGCCATGCTCTCCTCGGTGTCGGTGTCGAGGAAGGCCCGCTCGTCGCGGGCGGCGAGCCGGGCGATGCGTCGGTCCTCGACGTCGTCCTGGACCTCGTCGTGCCCGTGCAGCTGCCACGAGCGGTACGCCATGGCGAGCAGGAACGCGGTCATCCCCAGCGTGATGACGATCGCGGTCAGGACCATGGCCTGCGGCAGCGGGTCGCTCATGTCCTCGACGGCCGCCTGGCCCAGGATCGGTGGCCGGCCCGCTGCACCGCCCGCGACGAGGAACAGCAGGTTCGCGCCGTTGCCGAGCAGGATCACGCCGACGAGCACGCGCGACAGGCTGCGCTCGAGCAGCAGGTACACGCCCACGGTGAACAGCGCCGCGATGACGACGACCAGGACGAGGTTCGGGCTCATGTCGATCATCGGACGGCCACGTCCTCGACCTCGTCGTCGACCTCGGACCGACGGTCGAGCTCGGCGCCGAGGGTCCGCAGGATGTCGAGCACCAGGCCGACGACGACGAGGTACACCCCGACGTCGAAGAACAGCGACGTCACGAGGTGCACGGTCCCGAGCACCGGCACCGAGACGTCCACGATCCACGACTGCAGCACCGACCCGCCCGCGAGCAGCCCGACGATCCCGACCCCGACCGACATGAACAGCCCGAGGCCGAGCAGCACGCCCGGCTGGACCGGTGCGGCCTCCCCCAGCTCGTAGCGGCCACCCGCGAGGTACCGGACCGCGAGCGCGATGCCCGTCACCAGCCCGGCCGCGAACCCGCCGCCGGGGCCGTTGTGACCCGAGAACAGCAGGTACACCGAGTACACGATCATCGTGTGGAACAGCAGCCGGGTCGTGACCTCGAAGATCACCGACCGCCGGTGCGGCGCCAGGGTGCTGACAGCCCGCAGCCACTCGGCCGAGCGGGTGCTTGTGGCGCTGGGCGCCGGCTGGCCGGGCGGCCTGCGCAGCAGGGCCATCGGATCGCTGTCGGTCGCCCAGACGCGACCCCCGACGTGGGCGTCGTCGACGCGCTGGATGGCCGCGCCGCGACGCCGGAGGAACACGAGCGACGCGACGCCGGTCGCGGCCACGAGCAGGACCGAGATCTCGCCCATCGTGTCCCACGCCCGGATGTCCACGAGGGTCACGTTGACGATGTTCTTGCCGCCGCCGAACTGCAGCGCCTCCGCCGCGAAGTCGACGGACACGGGCGTGTGCACCCGGGCGCCGGGCACCACGAGAGCGAGCCCGCCGACCGTCAGCCCGACCGCGAGACCCACGGCGAGGCGCACCCACCGGCTCGCGGCGAGCGGCCGGTCGGAGAAGTACGGCGGGAGTCGGCGCAGCACGAGGACGAACACGACGAGCGTCACGGTCTCGGCGAGGACCTGCGTGAGCGCGAGGTCGGGCGCGCCGTGCAGCAGGAACAACGCGGCGACCCCGTACCCCGAGACGCCGAGCAGGATGACGGCCTTGAGGCGACGGCGCGAGCGTGCGGCGAGGATCGCGGCGGCGACGATCATGACGCCGAACACCGCCTGCGCGGGGCCGTCCCAGGCGCGCACGGGGGCCGGCAGGGACGTGGTCGCGAGCAGCGGCAGCCCGACCGCCGCGGCGAACACCACGAGGATGAGTCCGAGGTAGACGGGCAGCGAGCCGCGCTGCGTGAACGCGGTGACGTCACCGGCCACGTCGTCGAGGCGGCGCATCATCCGGCGGTAGATGCGGTCGGCGTCGGGCGCGCGGGACACCGCGGCCTGGAGCCGCTCGATGGGCCGCCGCCCCCAGAACGCCGCGAGGCCCGCCGTCAGGACCAGCAGCGTGAGCAGGAGCGTCGGCGTCACGCCCGCCCAGAGCGTGAGGTGGCCGGGCTCGCCGGGGTACGCGTCGGCGTGCGGCTCGAGCAGGTTCTGGCCGACGCCGGGCAGCAGGGCGACGACCACCCCGAGGACCGCGAGGGCCAGGGGCGGTCCGAGCAGCACGGGCGAGGGGCGCGAGATGGTCGCGGGCTCGGCGGGGACCTCGCGCTCGACCGGGCGCGGGCCGGCGACGGCGGCTCGGACGCCTCCGACGACCGCGCTCTCGACGACGTCGGCGACCGGCGCGTGGATGACGCTCGCCTTGGTCGCGAACGCGCCCCAGAGCAGCCGCAGCCCGTACGCAACCGTGAGCACCGAGCCGACGACGACGGACGCGAGGACGGTCGTGGAGACCCAGGGCCCCCCGATGAGCTGGGCGTGCGCGATCGCCTCGAGCGCGGCCTCCTTCGCGACGTACCCGGCGAACGGCGGCAGCCCGATCATCGAGGCCACCGCGAGCGCGGCGACCGTCGCGGTCACGGGCAGCGCACGCCCGACGCCCGACAGCCGGCGCAGGTCACGCGTCCCCGTCGCGGCGTCGACCACGCCGACGACGAGGAACAGCGCCGCCTTGAACATCGCGTGCGCGCCGAGCAGCGCGAGCCCCGCGAGGGCCGCGGCGCGGGTGCCGAGGCCGACGAGCAGGACGAGCAGGCCCAGCTGGCTGACCGTCCCGAACGCGAGGACGAGCTTGAGGTCGTGCTGGCGCAGGGCGCGGTACCCGCCGAGGAGCATCGTCCCGCAGCCGAGCGTGAGCACGATGACCTGCCAGACGGCGAGGTCCGCGTACGCGGGCGCGAACCGCGCGACGAGGTACACGCCGGCCTTGACCATCGCGGCGGCGTGCAGGTACGCGCTCACAGGTGTCGGCGCCGCCATCGCCGCGGGCAGCCAGAAGTGCAGCGGGATGAGCGCCGACTTGGTCGCCGCGCCGACGAGCAGGCACACGACCCCGGCGGTGACCGCGGGCCCGTGCGGGGGGTTCGCGAGGGTCGCGGAGAGGCTGTGCGTCCCGGCGGCATGCCCGATGAGGATGATCCCGACGAGCATCGTCAGCCCGCCGGCCGTGGTGATGACGATCGCCTGCATGGACGCACGCCGGGCGACCTTGCGGTCGTTGTAGTGGCCGATCAGCAGGTACGACAGGACCGTCGTGAGCTCCCAGAACACGAACAGCAGGAGCGTGTCGTCGGCCGTGACGAGCCCGAGCATCGCACCCGCGAACGCCACGAGCACGCCGCCGAACCGGCCCAGCCCGGTCGCGCTCACCGAGAAGTACGCCGCGCAGTAGACCAGGACGAGCGCACCGATCGCCCCGACGAGCAGGGTCATGAGCCACGACAGGGTGTCGAGCCGGAACGCGAGCTCGAGGCCGAGCGTGGGGATCCACTCGACGACCTCGACGGGCCCGCGGCCTGCGGCGACGTGGCTCGTGTGCGCGAGCGCCCAGGCTGCCGCCGACGCGGGTGCGAGCGCGAGGACCCAGAACGCCTTGCGGCCGAGCCGGCCGACCAGGACCGGTGCACACAGCGCTGCCGCCAGGTGCACGGCGAGCAGCAGCAGCAACTCCGGCTCCGTCCTGTGGTGGGCGGGTGGTCGGTCGGTCGGTCGACCCGGCCCTAGACGAGAGGGGCGAGTGTGGTGTTGTCAGGGTGCACGAACGCCCGGTCGGCGGTCGTGGGGTACCCGGTGCACGACGACGCACGGTCGCCAGGTCGAGCCTCCGGGGACGTCCTCCAGGGTACCAAGTCCCGGATGCCGGGTGAGGACTCAGCGGGACGTCACCATGAGAGCAGCCAGCACCGCGGCGCGCGCACCCTCGCGCAGGATCGCCCGCGCGTGGTCCGCCACCTCGCGGACCAGCTCCTCGGCCTCGGCCGGGTCCAGCCCGGCGCCGAGGTCGCGCCGGGCCACCGCACCCCGGACCCAGCCGTCCAGGTCGCCGAGGTCGAAGCTCTCGCGCAGCAGCGTGAGGGTCTCGGCGTCGTCCACCGGGGTGAAGCCCTCCACCCCGACGGCTTCCGCCTGCAGGAGGAGCACCGCCGCGAGCGAGACGGCGGTCAGGGGTGCGGGCCGGCCCGCGTGGACCTGGTCGACGTAGACGGGCAGGTTGCGGGCGCGCCACTTGGGAACGGCGTTCAGGGCGATGTCAGCCAGGCAGTGGTGCAGGTAGGGGTTGGTGAAGCGCTCGAGGATCCGGGCCGCGAACGCGCGGAGCTCGGCCGGGTCACCGTCGATCGTCGCCAGCACCTCCTCGCCGACCAGCCGCTCGACGTAGTCGCGGATCTCGGGGTCGGCGAAGGCCTCGCCCACGCTCTCGAACCCGCACTCCAGACCGATCGCGCTCAAGGCTGTGTGTGCGCCGTTGAGGACGCGCACCTTCTGCGCGCGGAACGGCCGGATGTCGTCCATGAACCGCACGTCGAGGCCGGCCCGGTCCAGCGGGAGCACGTCGCGGATGCGGTCGTCGCCGCCGATGGCCCAGACGTGGAAGTACTCGCCCTTGACCACCAGGCGGTCGGCGAACCCGATCTCCGCCTGGATCGCGTCGATGTCGTCGCGGGGGAAGCCGGGAACGATGCGGTCGACGAGGGTGTCGTAGAAGCTGCACGCCTCCTGCACCCAGGTGATGAAGTCCGCGCCCAGGCCCGCAGCCTCCGCATGCTGCAGCACGAACCGGCGCAGCGTCGAGCCGTTGTCCTCGATCAGCTCGCAGGCCACGATCGCCAGGCCCTTGTCCGCCGCCCCGTCGAAGTGACGGAAGCGGTCGAGCAGCAGCGCGGTGACCTTCGCGGGGAACGACACCGGCGGGGTGGCGGCGAGGTCGTCGCCCGGCACGTAGACGATGCCGGCCTCGGTCGTGTTGGACACGATGAGCTTCAGGTCGGCACCCCGACACAGAGCGCGGTACCGCTCGAACTCGGTGTGGGCTGCGACGACCTCCTGCACGCACTCGACGAGCGTCACCTCGCGGATCGGGGCGCCGTCCTTGACGCCCTCGAGGTACACGTGGAAGAGGCCGTCCTGCTGCCGGAGCAGCTCGAACGCCGGGTCCGGGGCAGCGGTCGCGTGGACCACGGCGACGCCGGCGTCCATGACTCCCGCGTCGTTCGCCGCCTGGACCATCCAGTCGACGAACCCGCGCAGGAAGTTCCCGCCGCCGAACTGCAGGATGCTCACGGGACGCGCGGTCCGGGAGACGGTGGTGCTGTCGAGCGGCTGCATGGCGGCCTTCCTCGTCGGTGCGGGTCTCCCCTGGGGAGCGGTGTCGGTGGGAACGGGGGCGGGAGCGGGTGCGGGGGTCACGTCACGACCCCGAGCTGCCACGGCACGAACTCGTCCTGGCCGAGGCCCAGCTCCTCGCTCGCGGTCTGCTCACCCGACGCGACCGCGATGAGCCGCTCGAAGATCTCCTGGCCGACCTGCGCGACGGTGGCGTCACCGTCGACGATCCGACCGGCGTTGAGGTCCATGTCGTCGCGCATCCGCGTGTACATCTCGGTGTTCGTGGCGACCTTGAGGGTCGGCGCGGGCCTCGTGCCCAGCACGGAGCCACGGCCGGTGGTGAAGCAGACGACTGTCGCGCCGCCCGCGACGAGACCTGTCACCGAGACCGGGTCGTACCCGGGGGTGTCCATGAACCCCATGCCACGGACCGTCATCGGCTCGGCGTACTGGTACACCGCCGACAGGTCGGCGTGCCCCGCCTTGGCTACGGCGCCCAGCGACTTCTCCAGGATCGTCGTGAGGCCGCCTGCCTTGTTTCCGGGTGAGGGGTTGTTGTCCAGGCTGCCGCCGCCCGCCTCCGCGTACGACTTCCACCAGTCGATGCGCTCGAGGAGCGCTCGCGCGACGGTGCCGTCGACCGCACGCCGCGTGAGCAGGTGCTCCGCGCCGTAGATCTCCGGGGTCTCGGCCAGCACCGAGGTGCCGCCGGCGGCGACGAGCAGGTCCGAGGCGTACCCGAGGGCGGGGTTGGCCGTGATGCCGGAGTACCCGTCGGAGCCTCCGCAGTTGAGACCCAGGACGAGCTCCGAGACCGGAGCCGGCTCGCGGCGCCGCTGGTCGAGCAGCGGGAGCATCGCCTCGATGGCCGCGACCCCACGCGCGACGGTGGCGCGGATGCCGCCCTCGTCCTGGATGGTCAGCGACTCGACGATGGTGTCCGAGCGGACGGGGAGGGTGTCGACGATGGACTGCACCTGGACCATCTCGCAGCCGAGCCCCAGCACGAGCAGCCCCCCGAAGTTGGGGTGCCGCGCGTACCCGTGCAGGGTGCGCTGCAGCACGCCGCCGCCGGTCGAGGCCGGGATGAGGCCGCAGCCGCTCTGGTGGGTCAGCGCCATGACGCCGTCGACGTGCGGGTAGGCCGCCAGCAGCGGGGTGACGCGGTCGGCGATCATCCGGGCGGTCGACGCCGAGCAGTTCACCGAGGTGAGGATGCCGACGTAGTTCCGGGTGCCCACCGACCCGTCCGCCCGGCGGTAGCCCTGGAAGGTCCGTGCGGGGCCGACGGGAGGCGCCAGCTCGGTGTGCACGGTGGCGATCTCGTGCGTCGCGGAGCCCTCGTCCATGCCCAGGTTGTGGACGTGGACGTGGTCGCCGGCCGTGATGTCGACCGAGGCGCGACCGATCGACTGGCCGTACTTGTGCACGCGCCCACCGGCAGCCACGTCCCGCACCGCGAGCTTGTGGCCGCGCGGCACGTCGGCGCGGACCGCCAGCGGGCCGTCGGGCGTCGCCAGCACGGTGCCGACCGGGAGGTCGCGGATGGCCACGACGACCTCGTCGGCATCGGCCAGGCGCAGGGTCCAGCTGTCCAGCGACGCCTCTGACATGGTGCTCTCCTCGGTCATGAGTTCACGCCGGGCTCGTCGGCCACGGCACGGCCGGCCTCGCGCTCACGCGTCTCGGCCACCATCTCGACGATGCGCTTGTCGGTGAGGGGGTACAGGAAGAAGATGACCGCGCCGGCCACGGCGAGGGCGAGCGCGGGGTACAGCGTCTGCAGGCCCTTGATGCCCTGCAGGATCCCGCCGACCTCGCCGGCCATCGCGGGGTTCGTGTTGAAGTGGGCGACGTAGCCGATGTGCGCGAGACCGAACCCGGCCACCCCACCGGCCACCGCCTGCGCGATCTTGCGGCTGAAGTTGAACGCCGAGTACGTGATGCCCTCGCGGCGGACGCCCGTGCGCCAGTGCCCGTAGTCGATGACGTCCGAGACCAGCGCCCACGTGATGCCGTTCGGCAGCGCGATCCCGATGAACGAGATGCTGTAGAGGATCGTGAACGTGACCGTGTGGGTCGGCAGCAGGTAGTTGAGCAGGTCGGCCGCCGCCGCCAGCGCAAACCCGAAGAAGGCGACGCTCTTCTTGCTGAACCGCTTGACCAGGAACGGGATCGCCAGGATCGCCAGGATCGAGGCGCCGATGCCGAAGAAGTTGACGATCGCGAGCAGGTTCTGGTTGTGCAGGTTGTAGTCGGTGAAGTAGACGATCATCGCCGGCTTGATGTTGTAGGCCGAGATCGAGAAGACCGTCATGAGGATGAGGACGAGCAGCGCGCGGTTCTGCGCGATGGTCCGGATGAACACCAGCGGCGTGATCCGCTCGGTGCTCCGGACGACGGGGACGATCTCCTTGGTGCCCTTGAAGGTCGCGTAGAACCCGAGCACCCCGACGACGGCCATCGCGGCTGCAGCGCCCGCGAACCCGACCCGGTCGTTGTGGAAGGCCGCGACGATCGGCATGAACGCGATGCCGGTGATGAGCAGCGCCGAGACGGACCCTGCCTGGCGGAACGAGGCGAGCTGCGCCCGCTGCGCGGGGTTCTGGGTCATCACCGAGGCGAGCGACCCGTAGGGCACGTTGGTGAACGAGTACAGCAGGCCCCACGCCATGTAGGAGCCGTACGCGTAGACCAGGTTGACCCCGTGGCTGGCGCCGGGGGTGAGGAACGTGACGACGGTGAGGATGCCCAGCGCGATCGCCGAGTACATCATCACGGGCTTGAACCGGCCGTGCCTGCCGCCACCCTTGCGGCGGTCCACGAAGATCCCGGCGAGCGGGTCCATGAAGGCGTCGAAGAGCTTGGTGAAGACGAAGACGCCCGCGGCGGCGGCCGGCGGTATGCCCGCGACGTCCGTGTAGAACTTCAGGAGGTACGCCTGGCCGAGGTCGAACATGAAGCCGTTGCCCATGTCGCCGAGGCCGTAGGCGATCTTGGAGCGTAGGGAGAGCTTGGTCTGCAGGCCGGCCAACGTGGTGGTCCGGGGCGGCGCTGCCTCTGCTGCGGTGGTCATCGGGTGTCCTCAGGGTGTGAGAGGGCGGACGGTGTGGTCAGGCCTGGTCGCGCGCCGCGTAGGCGAGCTTCGGCAGGTGGTACGCGAGGTCGGCGGCCGTCTCGACCGCCTCGTCGACCCGCAGCCGGTGCTCCAGCACCAGACGGGCCAGGAACCCGGCGTCGACCCGTCGGGACAGGTCGTGCCGGGCGGGGATCGAGGCGTACGCCCGGGTGTCGTCGACGAACCCGGAGGTGTTGTAGAAGCCGGCCGTCTCGGTGGCCGACTCCCGGAAGCGGCGCATGCCCTCCGGCGAGTCGAGGAACCACCACGGTGCCCCGAGGCGCAGGGACGGGTAGGCGCCGGCGAGCGGTGCGAGCTCGCGGCTGTACACCGTCTCGTCGACGGTGAAGAGGATCGCCCGGAACCCAGGATGGGTGCCGAACACCTGGAGGAGGGGACGGAGCGCCCGGGTGTACTCGGTCGCGACGGGGATGTCGAAGCCCTTGTCCTGGCCGTGCGCGGCGAGCACCGCGTCGTTGTGGTCGCGCAGGACCCCGGGGTGGATCTGCATCACCAGCCCGTCCTCGACCGCCATCGCGGCCATCTGGAAGAGCATGTGCGCCGCGAACGCGTGCACCTGGGCAGGGCTCACCGGCTCGCCGCGCAGGGCGCTCACGTACAGCTCCGCGGCCACGGTGTCGCTGAGCGGCGTGGTGTCCGCGCTGAGGTGGCCATGGTCGCTCGCCAGGGCACCGGCGGCGACGAACGCTGCCCGACGCTGCCGCAGCGCGGCGAGGTACCCGGCGTAGGTACCGGTGTCGATCCCGGCCACCTCGGCGAGCTCGGCGATGTCGGCCCGCCACGTCGGGCGGTCCAGGTGCACGATCGCGTCGGGACGGAACGTCGGGATCACGCGGGCCCCGAGGCCCTCCGCGGCGAGACGTGCGTGGTGCTCGAGCCGGCTGGTCGCGGCGTCGGTGGTGGAGATGAGCTCGATGCGGAACTGGTCCAGGAGCTCGCGCGGGCGGAAGTCCGGCTGAGCGATCCGGTGGGAGATCCGGTCGAAGATCGCGTCGGCGGTCTCGGCGCTCGGCTCCACGTCGACACCGAAGACCTCGACGAGCTCGTGCTCGAGCCAGTACCTCGACGGGGTCCCGCGGTAGAGCTTCCAGCTGGAGCAGAAGCGGCGGAAGATCTCCCGCGAGTCGGTCTCGACCGGGCCGCCGTCGACGCGCGGGACGCCGAGGGACTCGGGCGTCATGCCCTGCGACACCATCATCCGGGTCACGTAGTGGTCGGGGACGACCAGCAGCTGGGCGGGGTCGGCGAAGGCGCGGTTCTCCGCGAACGCCTCCACCTCGACGTGCCCGTGCATGCAGATGAGCGGGAGGGTCGCGGTGTGGCTGTAGATCTCCCGCGCGATCTCGCGCTGGCGCGGGTCGAGAGGCAGTGCGCGGTCCGGGTGGAGCGCGAGGCGGGCCGGGGCCGTCGTGACGGTGGAGACCATGGGGACGTCCTTTGTCCGTGTGATCGAGTGCGAATGCACACGTGTGCAGCCTCCTGCACTCGGGGCGATGCCGCCCGGGACCTTGGTCCAGAGTGGCCCAGAAGGCCAGGCCGGATGCCCAAGATCAGTTTGGCGATCTGCGCTGTGACGACGTTTGCATGGCCGATCTGACCCTAGGATGGCGTCGAACCCAGGCAGTCCGGCGCCGCGAGCACGAGGAGACCCCACCGGTGGCAGCATCGATCCGCGACGTCGCGGAGCAGGCCGGTGTGTCAGCCTCGACCGTCTCCCGCGCGTTCTCGAGACCCGAGAAGGTCGATGCCGTGACCCTGCGGCGGGTGCTGGCGCTCGCCGAGCAGATCGGCTACCAGCCGAGCGGCGCGGCACGTTCGCTGAAGACCGGCCGCACCGGCGCGCTCGGGATCATGGTCCCCGACCTGTCGAACCCGTTCTTCCCCGACATCGTCCAGGGCGCCCAGCACCGGGCTCGGGCGCACGGGTATGCCGTGCTGCTCGTGGACAGCGGCGAGGACCCCGCCCTCGAGCTGTCGCTGGTGCGCAGCCTGGCCCGGAACGTCGACGCGCTCGTCCTGTGCTCACCGCGGATGACCGACGCCGAGCTGGACGAGGCCGCCCTGCTCCGCCCGCTCGTCCTGGTCAACCGCGACGCCACGGGGGCGGCGGCCGCCACCGCTCCGGTGACCATCGACAACGCCGGTGGCGTCCGGCAGGCCGTGCGTCACCTCCACGCGCTGGGCCACACCCGCATCGGGTACGTCTCAGGCACCACGGCCAGCAGGTCGTACCAGGAGCGGCTCGCGGCGTTCGTCGCCGAGACGTCGGCGGCCGGGATCCGCGGAGCCCTCATCGGCGACTACCCGCCCACGGTCGACGGCGGCGCGGCGGCCGCGGACGACGCGCTCCTCGCGGACGTCACCGCCGTGCTCGTCTACAACGACATCATGGCCGCCGGGCTGATCGGTCGGCTCTCGCGCCTCGGCGTCGAGCTGCCGGCCCGGCTGAGCATCGTCGGGTTCGACGGCATCTCCCTGTCCGCCCTGGTCACCCCGGCCCTCACCACCGTGCGAATCCCCCTCGCGCTCGCCGGCACCGTCGCGGTGGACCGCCTCCACGCGCACCTCGTCGGCGCACCCACAGACGACCGGCCTCCGGCGCCGTTGCCGACCTCGCTGATCGTCCGGGCGAGCACGGCGGCCCTCGCCCGCGGCTGAGTCGGGCCGGGCCCACCTGCGGTCGGTCGCACCGGCTACCGTTGCCGCGTGACAGCGCTCCAGATCGCCTGCCTGGCCCTCGTGGTCGTCTCGACCGTCGTGGGCGTCGCCGTGTTCACGCGCGGCGTCATCGCGATCGTCCGGACCCTGCAGATCGGCGCGCCGGCCCCGGAGCGCTGGCGGCCGTTCGGTCCGCGGCTGTGGCTCGTCGTGCGCGAGCTGATCGGGCACGGGCGGTTCCAGCACCGGCCCGCCATCCGGGTCGCGCACTGGTCGGTGATGGTGTCGTTCCCGATCCTCTTCCTCACCCTCGTCAGCGGGTACGGGCAGGTCGCTGACCCCGCCTACTCGCTGCCGGTCCTCGGGCACCTGCCGCCGGTCGAGTGGGTCACGGAGGGCATCGCGTGGCTGTCGTTCGCCGGGATCGTGGCGCTCATCCGGGTCCGGCTCACGCGTCAGCCGCGCGCGAAGGCTCCCGAGCCGGCGCGCCGGGCGTCGCGGTTCTTCGGCTCGAACGCCGGTCAGGCGTACTTCGTCGAGGCCACCGTGGTGCTCGTCGTCCTCGCTGTCCTGGTGCTGCGGGGGCTCGAGTACGCGCTCGCGGCGCAGGACCCCGCGACCTCGCACCTGGCGACCATGTGGCACTTCCCGCTGACCGCCTGGTACGGCTCGGTGTGGGCCTCGGCTCCGCACGCCACGCTCGAGACCGCCGTCGTGCTCGCGGCGACCGTGAAGATCCTCGTGTCGATGTCGTGGTTCGTCGTCGTCGGGCTCCAGCCCACGATGGGCGTCGCGTGGCACCGGTTCCTCGCCGTCGTCAACGTCTACGCGCAGCGCTCACCGCGCGGTGAGGTCGCGCTGGGGCCGCTGCAGCCGGTCCTCGTCGGCGGCGCGCCGCTCGACCTGGCCACGATCGAGGCCCTGCCCGACGACGCGCGCCTCGGCGTGCGTGCCATCGAGGACTTCACGTGGAAGGGGCTGCTCGACTTCTCGACGTGCACGGAGTGCGGGCGCTGCCAGGAGCAGTGCCCCGCATGGGCGACCGGCAAGCCGCTGTCCCCGAAGCTGCTCACGCTCGCGCTGCGGGACCATGCCGCTGCGACGGCTCCGTACCTGCAGGCGGCTCGGGCCGCGGGCGGCGCGACCACGACGCTCGACCCGATGGTCGACGACTCGCATGCGAACATCGACCTCGTCGCCTCGGGCGTCATCGACCCCGACGTCCTGTGGGCCTGCACGATGTGCGGCGCATGCGTCCAGCAGTGCCCCGTCGACATCGAGCACGTCGACGCGATCGTCGACATGCGCCGCTACCAGGTGCTCATGGAGTCGGCGTTCCCCAAGGAGCTCGGCGGCACGTTCACCAAGCTCGAGCGTCAGGGCAACCCGTGGGGCCTGCCCGCGCGCGCCCGGCTCGACTGGGCCAAGGGCCTGCCCTTCGACGTGCCCGTGATCGGCGCCGACGTCGAGTCCGCCGCGGACGTGGACTACCTGTTCTGGGTCGGCTGCGCGGGCGCCTACGAGGACCGCGCCAAGAAGACGACCCGCGCGGTTGCCGAGCTGCTGCACACCGCGGGCGTCTCGTTCGCGGTGCTGGGCGACGGGGAGTCCTGCACCGGCGACCCCGCCCGGCGCGCGGGCAACGAGGTCCTGTTCCAGATGCTCGCGGCGGGCAACGTCGAGACGCTCAACGAGGTCGGGGCGACGACGATCGTCGTGACCTGCGCGCACTGCTTCAACACGATCGCCCGCGAGTACCCGCAGCTCGGCGGCCGCTACGACGTCGTCCACCACACCGAGCTGCTCAACCGCCTCGTCGTCGAGGGCCGGCTCACCCCCGTGGCCCCGCCGGTGGCCGACGGCGAAGCCGCCCAGCGCGTGACGTATCACGATCCGTGCTACATCGGTCGCCACAACCAGGTCTACGAGCCCCCGCGCGAGCTGCTCGGCGCCCTGCCCGGCCTCGAGCTCGCCGAGATGCCCCGCAACCGCGACCGCTCCTTCTGCTGCGGGGCCGGCGGCGCCCGCATGTGGATGGAGGAGACGATCGGCACCCGCATCAACGCGAACCGCGCCGACGAGGCCATCGCGACCGGCGCGGACGTCATCGCGACGGCGTGCCCGTTCTGCACGGTGATGCTCTCCGACGGGGTCGCCGCGCACACGGGCGCCGCCGGGGCGCCGGGAGCCGAGGGCGGTGCACCGGTGCGCGTCGGGGTGCCCGAGGTCGTCGACATCTCGCTGCTGCTGCTCGACCGTGTCCGGGCCTCGGCCGAACCTGGGGGGCTCTGAGTGCTGGCGGGACTCCTCGGGGTCGCCGTCGGCATCGCGATCGGCTGGTACCTGACCGGCAGAGCGGCGCCGACCACCCGGTCGCGGTTGGCCCTCGTCGTGCTCATGCTCGTGGCAGCAGGCGTCACCGTGCTTGGTGACGGCGACCTGGAACGAGCCGCCGCGGGCGCGGGTGGTGGCCTCACCGGCGCGCTCCTGACCGATGCCGTGCGCAGCTCCGCCCCGCGCCGACGGCGAGCTGCGCAGGACCGCCCCGTCGGCACTCCGTGAGCGGGGACGTTCGCGACCGGTGAGGTAGGCCGCCCGCTCAGCTGACCGGAGGCGTCGCGGTCGCCGCCGACCGGTGGTCCCGCTTGACCACGTACATCGCGGCATCGGCAGCGGCGACAGCAGCCGCGGCGTCGCGCTCCGGCTCGGCGACCGCCGAGCCGATGCTGGCCCCGCACAGGAGCGTGAGGCCGCCGACCATGATCGGTTCGGCCGTGAGCTGGTCGAGGCGGCAGGCGATGAGGCCGGCCTGGTCCGGGGGGCACTCCTGGACGACGACGAACTCGTCGCCGCCGACCCGGGCGATGACGTCGGCGTCGCGCACCGCGTCCTGCAGGCGCCCACCGACCTCTTCGAGGACCGCGTCGCCGACCGCGTGGCCGTAGTCGTCGTTGATCGCCTTGAACCCGTCGAGGTCGAGGTAGGAGACGACCAGGCTCGCCCCGGACCGGCGGGTCCGCGCCAGGGCGGCGGTGAGCAGCTCGTCCAGCAGGCGCCGGTTCGCGAGGCCCGTCAGAGGGTCACGCAGCGCCAGCCCCCGGTAGGTCTTCTCGCTGGCAGCGAGTCGGAGCTCGGCGTCCCGACGCTCGGTCACGTCGCGACCCACGGCCAGGATGTGCGGACCATCGGGCCCCGGCAGGTAGCGGTCGGTCCACTCGGTCCACCGGTCCGCACCGGTGCGGGTGATGTGGTCCTGAAGGAAGTCGGTCTCCGGCCCGAGCCGCGCGAGCTGGTGCACCAGGCCGTCCCGTTCACCGGACGAGAGCAGCGTGTCGAGCGGCCGTCCGACGAAGTCGTCGGGCTCACCACCGTTGGCCAGGGCCCACGCCCTGTTGCAGTAGACGACGACCTGATCGGCGAACCGGTACCAGACGATGCGCTCGGTGAGGAGGTCGAGGACCTCAGCGAGCGGCGCTGTGCCCGTGCCGCCGTATGCGGTCATCGGGGCCTCCCGTCAGCTCACTCGACCACGTCGCCTGTCGCGGCTGACGTTCGCGTGCCCATCGGCACCCTGGCGACCATCGCAATGGGTTGAAGGTCCCACAACAGCAGCCGACTGCGCCGAGGCGAGTCGGATCCGGTCCCCCTGCACGTCAGGTGCCGTTTCGCCGCTGCGCTCGGCGAGCGGGTGAAGTTCTCCTGGGCGCGTACGGGGACGTGCTGCGGGACGGCACCGTCATCCACGACGCCCGGCCGACTCGCCCCTCGTGGTCGGCGGACGGCCAGGGGCCGCCAGACCCGTCGGGTCCGGGACGGGTCCGGACCCCACGCGTCCGCGGGGTCGCCCGGAGGTCGCACCGAGCAGGAACAGCAGGCCGACGAGGATCAGCGGCAGGGCCACGACCCCGGAGGACCCACCGAGGTGGAGGCCACCACCGGCGCCGCGCACCACGCGCGCGACGATCTCGACGACGGGCGCTATCCCCGCGGCGACGAGCAGCCAGCCACCCGCTCGCGCGCTGCGCAGGCCCAGGAACGCCAACGGCACCGCGATCACGAGAGCCGCGATCGCCACGACGGGTCCCGGGCTACCCGCGACAGCCTCCGCGCCGCGCGGGATGACGGTGACCATCGCGTCGACCACGGCGAACACCAGGAGCAGGGCGACTGCCGCCCCCATCAGGGTCGGTGCCAGCCGGGGTAGCCGCACGGCGACCATGCTCAGGACGACGACCGCGACGACGACGGAGAGGCTGATCGAGATGCCTGCGGCCCCGCCCGGGTCGGTGAGCAGCTCACCGACGACCCACACGATGGCGAAGGCCCCGTAGATCATCATCAGGACGAAGGCGGCTCGAACCATGACCGGAGCGTCGGACCACATGGCAACCACGACCTCGAGGCCTCACGCACCCGGACCTCGTCGGCCGGATGGTGGACGTGCGGCCTTGGTCCCGATTGTCCTCTTCGCGGGCGCGGAGCGCCGGGTGAGCGGCGCCGGTGCCCCGAGCCGTCACTTGGCCTGGTCGTAGCTGTCCACGACCGAGACGTCGAGGGCGAAGTCGACCGGAGAGTCACCGAACAGCAGCCGCCCGGCCTCGGCCGCAGCATCCCGGATCGCCATCGCGACCTCGTCGGCCACGTTCGCCGGGGAGTGCACCATGACCTCGTCGTGCAGGAAGAAGACGAGGTGCGGCCGGCCGTCGACGGCCAGGAGCCGACGTCGTAGCGCGGCCATCCAGCACAGCGCCCACTCGGCGGCCGTCCCCTGCACGATGAAGTTCCGGGTGAACCGTCCCCAGTCGCGCCCTCGTCGTCGCGCCGCGCGCACGTCCTCCGCTCCGGCACCCTCGCCCGACGCCGCCCGGAGCTCGGCCTGCCACGCCTCGTCGGGCACGGGCGAGGAACGCCCGAGCCAGGTCGAGACGACGTCGCCGCGCTCCCCCGCGCGTGCCGCGGCTTCGACCATGCCGACAGCGCGGGGGTACGCGCGGGTCAGGCGTGGCATCAGCACGGCGCTCGCACCGGTCGTGGCGCCGTAGATCGCGCCGAGCATCGCGTACTTGGCCTCCTGCCGGGTCTCGACGATGCCGGCGTCGACCACGCCCTGATAGAGGTCCGCCTGGCGCCCGGCGGCGGCCATCGCCCCGTCGCCGGACATCGCCGCGAGCACGCGCGGCTCGAGCTGGGCGGCGTCCGCGACGACCAGCCGCCACCCGGGATCGGCCCGGACGGCCCCGCGGATGCTCGCGGGCAGCTGCAGCGCACCGCCGCCGCTCGTCGCCCACCGCCCGGTGACCACGCCCCCGGGGACGTAGTCGGGCCGGAACCGGCCGTCGTGCACCCACGCCTCCATCCACGCCCACCCGTTGGCGCTGAGCAGGCGCGCGAGCTTCTTGTACGCGAGCAGCGGCGCGGTCACCGGATGGTCGAGCGCGCGGATCTCCCAGGTCCGGGTCGTGGCGACGTCGAGCCCCGCGGACCGCAGCGCGCGCAGCAGGTCGGGCTGGGAGTCGAGGTTGAGCGCCGGCTGGCCGAGCGCGCCGCGGACCTCGTCGGCGAGCGCCTCGAGCCGGCTCGGACGGCCGCCGCCGAGCGGTCGCTCCCCGAGCGCCCGGGTCAGGAGCTCGTCGTGGACCTCGACGCTCCACGGCATCCCGTCGTGGCGCATCTCCGCAGCGATCAGCGCGCCCGTCGACTCGGCCGCGAGCAGCAGACGCAGTCGGCCGGGCTCGAGCGACCCGTCGACCGCCGCGAGCTGGGCCTGCAGCTCGGCGAGCGCGTCGGGGCCGTCGTCGGCCGCGACCGGCTCCACGCGCGGGTCGTCGAACAGGCTGACCTCGACGGGTCGCGGGAGCCCCGGACGCGGACCGTCCCACGGCCCCGGCGGAGCGAGCGCGAGCGCCGAGTCGGCGCACCGGATGCTGCCGCGCAGGATCGCGTGGCACAGCCGCAGGTCCTGGCACCGCTCGACCCGCACCCCGGCGGCGAGCAGGGACGGGTACCAGCGGGCGGTGTCGTCCCACACCCAGCGGGGACGGGCGGCCTCGCGCCCGACGACCTCCGCCGCGAGGTCCCGCGCGGCGACCTCAACCCGGGCGAGCGGCCGCCCGTCGTCGGAGACGTCCTGCAGCGCAACCGTGCGCTCGGGGTCGCCGGAGACGAGGACGAAGGACACGGTCCATTGTCGCGGCCGGCCCCGACACTCGACGCCTCGCCCACTTCCGCCGCCCCGAGCGCGCCTCTAGCCTCGGCGGTGTGGTCACCGAACGAGAGCTGCACCTGAGTGACGGCCGGACGCTGCGGACGCACGACTCCGCGACCGACGCCACCCCCGACGCGCTCACGATCGTCTGGCACCACGGCTCACCCCAGACGGGCGCCCTGCTCCCGCCGCTGCTCAGCGCCGCGGCGGCGCGGGGCATCCGGCTCGTGTCCTCCGGGCGGCCCAGCTACGGCGGGTCGAGCCCGCTCCCCGGCCGGGACGTGGCATCCGCGGCGGGCGACGTCGCGCAGGTCGTGGACGCGCTCGGCATCGCCCGGTTCGCGACGATGGGCGCCTCCGGTGGCGGGCCGCACGCGCTGGCCTGTGCCGCGCTGCTCCCGGATCGTGTGACCGGAGTGGTGTGCCTCGCGGGCATCGCGCCGTTCACCACGGGGTTCGACTGGTTCGCCGGGATGGCCTCCGACGGGGGTCTGCGGGCCGCGGCTGCCGGCCGCGCCGCACGGGCGCGCTACGCGGAGTCCGACGAGTTCGACCCCGGCAGCTTCATCGCCGCCGACTACGCCGCGCTCGAGGGCGACTGGGCGTCGCTCGGCGCCGACTCCGTGCGCGCCGGCCAGGCCGGGCTCGACGGGCTGATCGACGACGACGTCGCGTTCGCCGCCCCGTGGGGCTTCGAGCTGTCGGCGGTCACCGCGCCCGTCCTCGTCGTCCAGGGCGGTCGGGACCGGGTCGTGCCGCCCGCGCACGGCGACTGGCTGGCGCGGCACCTCCGACGGTCCGAGCTCTGGTACCGGCCCGACGACGGGCGCGCCCGGCCGACTGACCAGCAGCGCTCGCTCGCGCTGTGACCCGCCACGCTCGCTCCGCGCGCCGGTGGCTCAAGGGCCCTCGCGGTGCTGCCGAGAGTGTCACGGTGGGGCAGACGTCGTGGGCAGCGCGGAGGCAGGCTCGGCGGACCCGCCGCGCGCTGCAGTTCACCGGCCGGCTGGACCACCGGCTCACGACACCGCCGGACGTGGACGGGCGCCCCGGGTGGGAGCTCCTGGCGCCGAGCCGGTCGCCCTACATCGCGGTGGTGACCGAGGACGGCAGCCGGTCGGAGTTCGTGGTGATCCTGGGGCCGCGCAGCCACCTGCTGGCCGTCTGCTTCGGCCCGGTGTCGGTCAAGGGCAGCCCTCAGGAGCTCGCGGCGGTCTCGATCGACGCGATCCAGGCCATGGGCGCGGCCCGCTGCACTCTCGCCCCGACCGCGTGCCGCCTGGTCGGGCTCCCGGCCGTCGGCTACACGATGACCTTCACCTCGGGGGCCGTCCTGCAGGAGTGGAAGCTCGCCCACGAGGGCTGGGTCTACGGCTTCGGCGTCCTCACGCACGACGACGAGGGCCTCGCGGCCCACCAGCTGGCCCGCGAGGCCCTCGACACGTTCCGTTGGATCCCGCCGGTCCCGCGCGCAGCGGTCCTCGGGGGCTGACCGAGAGCTCTCAGACGAGAGCCGCGTAGTCGGTGTACCCGACCGCGCCGCCGCCGTAGAAGGTCGCCGGGTTGGGCTCGTTGAGGTCGGTGCCCGCACGCCACCGGACGTCGAGGTCGGGGTTCGCGAGGAACTCGCGCCCGACGGCCACGACGTCGGCCAGGCCGCGGTCGAGGATGTCCGCCACGTCCTCGAGGGTCGTGACGGAGCCGAACCCGGCGTTGACGACGATCGGGCCGCCGAACCGCTCGCGCAGGTCCCGCACGAGGTCCGACGCCGGGTCGGCCAGGATGCTCAGGTAGGCCAGGCCGAGCGGGGCGACGGCGTCGACCAGGTTCTCGTAGACGGCGCGGGTCTCGGCCGGGTCCTCCTCGAGGACCCCCTGGATGTTGTGCGACGGGGAGATCCGTATCCCGACCCGGTCGGCACCGATCGCGTCGGCGACCGCCCGCACGACCTCGATGACGAGGCGCGCACGGTTCTCGGGCGTGCCGCCGTACGCGTCGACGCGCTGGTTGGTCGACGGCGCGAGGAACTGGTGCAGCAGGTAGCCGTTGGCCGCGTGGACCTCGACGCCGTCCAGCCCGGCCTCGACGGCCTTCGTGGCTGCGTCGACGAACTCCGCGACGACCCCTGGCAGCTCGTCGGTCTCCAGGGCGCGCGGGGTCACCATCGGGTGGACGCCGGTCGCGGTGACGACCGTGCCGGGCGCTGCGATCGCGCTCGGGGCGACGCTCTCGAGACCGCCCTTGTTGTCGGGGTGGGCGACGCGCCCGACGTGCATGAGCTGCACGACGATCCGACCGCCGCGGGCGTGGACGGCATCGGCGACGAGCCGCCACCCCTCGACCTGGTCGGCCGTGTGGATGCCGGGGGTGTCGAGGTAGCCCTGGCCGACGGCACTGGGCTGCGTGCCCTCGGTGATGAGCAGGCCGGCACCGGCGCGCTGGGCGTAGTACTCGGCGTTCAGCAGGGTCGGCACCTGGCCGGCGCCGGCGCGGTTGCGGGTCAGCGGGGCCATGACGAACCGCTGGGGAAGGTCCCAGCTGCCGAGGCGGACAGGGGTGAAGGGTGTCTGAATCACGCGGGCGCGCTCGTTTCTCGTAGGGGGATGTGTTGGCCGCGCCGGCTCAGAGCCGGACGACCATCTTTCCGGTGTTGGCCCCGGCCAGGAGGTCGATGAAGGCCTGGGGGGCGGCGTCGAGGCCCTCGCGGACGGTCTCGTCCCAGCGCAGGGAGCCGTCGGCCAGCCAGCCGACGACCTTCGCGTGGAACTCCGGCATCAGCTTCCGGTGACCGCCGACGAGGAAGCCCTGGAGAGTCAGCTCCTTGCCGATCGCAAGGGCCAGGTTGCGCGGCGCGGCGGGCGGCTCGGTGCTGTTGTACTGCGAGATCGCGCCGCACAGACAGACGCGTCCACCAGTGGTGAGCGAGTCGATGGCCGCCTCGAGGTGATCGCCGCCGACGTTGTCGAAGTAGACGTCGATGCCGTCGGGGGCGGCAGCGCGCAGCAGGTCGCGGACGGGACCGTCGTGGTAGTTGAACGCCTCGTCGAACCCGAGCTCGCGCAGCCGGGCGACCTTGGCGGGCGAGCCCGCGCTGCCGATGACGCGCGCGGCGCCGCTCAGCTTCGCGATCTGCCCGACGAGCGAGCCGACGGCGCCGGCCGCCCCGGACACGAAGACCGTGTCGCCGGGACGGAACCGCGCGGCGGCCATGAGGCCGGCGTACGCGGTCAGGCCGGTCATGCCGAGGACGCCGAGGTAGGCCGACTCCGGCGCCGCGGTGGCATCGACGACGGTCACGGCTGCCGCCGGGACGACGGCGTGCTCGCGCCAGCCCAGCCCGTGCAGCACGATCTGGCCGACGTGGACGTCCGGGCTCGCCGACGCGACGACCTCGCCGACGGCGGAACCGTCGAGCGGCCGGTCGACCTGGAACGGCGGGACGTACGACTTCACGTCGTTCATCCGCCCGCGCATGTACGGGTCGACGGACATGACGTGGTTCGCCACGACGACCTGACCCTCGGCGGGCGCGGGGAGGTCGACGGTCTCGAGCCGGAAGTTCTCGGGCGTCGGCCACCCCTGCGGGCGGGACGCGAGCACGATCTGACGGGTCTGTGCGGGCGTGCGCATCAGTCCTCGACGACCGTGAGGGTGACCTCGATGTTGCCGCGCGTGGCGTTCGAGTACGGGCACACCATGTGTGCCTTCTCAGCCAGCTCGACGGCCCGGTCGTGCGGGAGGTCGGGGATGACGACCTCGAGCGTGACCTGCAGCCCGAAGCCCCCGGCGTCGAGGGCGCCGATGCCGACCTGCGCGCCGACGCTCGAGCTGCCGAGGTCGACCTTCTCGATCCGCGCGACCGACTGGAGCGCCGAGTGGAAGCACGCGGCATACCCGGCGGCGAAGAGCTGTTCCGGGTTGGCGCCGTCGCCGGATCCACCCATCTCGCGCGGGACGGCGAGGTCGAGGTCGACGCGCCCGTCGGGCGTGCGGGTGTGGCCGTTGCGACCGTTGCCCGTGGCGAGAGCCTCAGCGGTGTAGAGAACGTTCAACAGGTGCTCCTTGAGGGGGGTGCCGTCGTCTCGTGCGGGACGTCGGTCAGGCGTTCGCGTCGCGCGCGTCGGCCACGTCGCAGAAGCGACGGGCCAGCGACCGCAGCGTCGACACCTCGTCGGGTGTCATGTCGATCGAGGCATGGAGCCGGTGCTGCACCTGGGCGACGTCCGCGCGGATCTCGTGGCCCCGGGGGGTCAGGTGGACGGTCACCCGGCGTTCGTCCGCAGTGTCACGACGACGCTCGACCAGGCCCATGTCGGCCAGGCGGCGCAGCAGCGGGGACAGCGTGCCGCTGTCCAGGTGCAGCCGGGTGCCGAGGGCCGACACGGTGGCGCCGTCGTCCTCCCACAGCGCGAGCATCGTGACGAACTGCGTGTAGGTGAGACCCAGGTGCGCGAGGGCTTCCCGGTAGGCGTTGGTCGCGGCCCGCGACGCGCTGTAGAGCGCGAAGCACAGCTCGTCGTCCAGTCTCAGCTCCGGCTCCATGCAAGAACGATTGCACGCAATTGAATCCGAGGCAATTCGGTTGTGCACAACCGGATTCTCGCCAGGCCGGTTCCGCGCGCAGCGGCTACAGGTCGCCCGGGTTCACGAGGAACTCCGCCGCGTCCGCGATCTCGCCGCCGACGACCGCCTGCAGCGCCCGGGCGACCGAGTGCACGTGCGGCATCGCCCGGCCGCGCGCGACCCGGTGCGCGAACGACGGGCGTTCGAGCTCGAGCTCGTCGACGTCGGTGGGCTCCCACCGCACGCGGTACGCGAGAGCCCCGCCCGCAGCCCACGCCAGCCCGCGCAGCAGCGGCGGCAGGGTGTCCTCGGCGCCGACCTCGATCGCGATCATGCCGTCGACCCCCAGGTCGACGAGCGCGCCGTAGCCCTCGAGGACGACCGGCTCGGCAAGCACCGCGCCGTCGAACGCGTCGGCCTCGGCCGCGAGGTGGCGACGCTTGCGCTCGTCGCTGACACCGTGCCGCTCGAGGGCCTTGCGCAGGCCCGAGCCGCCACGCTCGGGGAGGCCGAGCTCGGCGAGGCCTGCGGCCGCCCGGCGTCCGGCGTCGGTCGCGGGACCGCGCCAGGGCACTCCCTCCATCGCGAGGCGGGCGCGCGGCACGACCTGCTGGACGGCGGCGAGCAGCTCGTCGGGCTCGAGCCACCGGTCGGTGAACACGGTGAGGTCGATCGTCGCGTCGAGGTCCGGGCGCAGGACGACGCCCCGCTCCCCGGTGCGGATCGCCCCGCCGAGCCGCCGCGCGACCGCGACGAGCCAGAGCAGCACGCGCTCCTCCTCGCGGACGGGTATCGCGTCGGGGAAGGCGCGCTTGAGCCCGTCCCGGTCACCGCCGGGGTAGGGCGGCTCGCCCCGGTCGCGCGGGCACCGCACGTCGTAGACGGTCGTGGTCGTGGCAGGCAGCCCCAGGCTGACGGCATCGGCGGACGTGGCGGAGTACGGACCCGTGAGGGTCGACATGCGGGAGACGCGCAGCACCCCGATCGAGGTGCCGGGGTTCCGGTTGCCGCGCGCGCCTGCCGTGCGCTGCTGCGGCACGCCGGGCTGGGTCTCCCAGGCGGCGGCCGGGAACCGGCTCACGGCCAGGACCTCGAGCTCGTCGGCGCCGATGCCGTCGGGGAGCGCGAGCAGGTGCCGCGTCCGCAGCTCGGGGTCGTGGACGGGCAGAGGGGGCAACGCTGACTGCGGCGGGGTCACGAGCGGCCTACACCTCCGAGCGGTGGAAGTTCTGCCAGGAACGCGATGCGGTCGGCCCTCGCTGACCCTGGTAGCGGGACCCGTACCTGTCAGAACCGTAAGGGAACTCGGCGGCCGAGGACAGACGGAAGAAGCACATCTGGCCGATCTTCATGCCTGGCCAGAGCAGGATCGGCAGCGTCGCGACGTTCGACAGCTCGAGCGTGACGTGACCCGAGAAGCCGGGGTCGATGAAGCCCGCGGTCGAGTGCGTCATGAGGCCGAGCCGGCCGAGCGACGACTTGCCCTCGAGCCGCGCCGCGATGTCGTCCGGGAGCGTCACGGCCTCGTACGTGGAGCCGAGCACGAACTCACCGGGGTGCAGGACGAACGGGTCGCCGTTGTCGACGTCGACCAGGTGGGTCAGGTCGGGCTGGTCGATCGACGGGTCGATGACCGGGTACTTGTGGTTGTCGAACAGCCGGAAGTAGCGATCGAGGCGCACGTCGATGCTCGACGGCTGGATCATCGCGGGGTCGTACGGGTCGAGCCGCACCCGCTCGGAGTCGAGCTCGGAACGGATGTCGCGATCGGAGAGCAGCACGGGTCAACGGTAACGGTCGGCCCGTGCTGCTCTCGTCGATCTGCGGCAGGTCAGCTGACGAGCACGCCGTCCGCGACGGGTGCTGCGTCCGCGTCGGGCCGGTCGGCCGCGACGACCTTCTTGTAGTCGGCGAGCTCGACGTACAGCTCGTCCTTCAGCGGGTTGCGGTGCTTCACGACGATCGTGCGGATCTGGTACACCGCGACGGTGATGTTCGCGGCCAGGGAGATCGCGCTGACCAGGAACAGCGCCGTGGTGTTGTGCGACGACGCGACGGCGAACTTCGAGTCGGTCACGAACCCGGGGACGGCCATCGTGAACATCATCCAGAACGCGAGGGTCTGTGCGCGGTGCTGGAGCCACGCGCCCTTCTTGATGAAGAACGCAGGGATGGTGCACGAGACGAGGAGCGCGGCGCCGGCGTAGAACGCGTGGTCACCGACGCAGTTGTAGACGTAGGCGAAGTTCCACAGGTCGTAGGCGATGATCCAGAACCAGACCATGTCGGGCCACATCATGTCCTTCTGGCGGCCCTTGCTGATGAAGATCCCGGCCCAGCCGCAGATCGTCAGGAGGTTCAGCAGCCCCGCGATGCCGTTCATGATGTTCCACGAGCCGCCGACCATCACGACGCCGTCGATCAGGCCGTGCATGCCGTGGACCTGGAAGTCGCGGATGACCGCCTCGAGGATGTTCAGCGCGAGGATCGCGGCGGGGAACATCAGCGCGTACTTGTTCGCCGCGGCCTTGCGGTTGAACCGCAGGACCATGAACCCGAGGCACCCGGCGAGGGCCGAGTAGACCTTGACCCAGTGGAACCAGGTGCCGGTGCTCGAGTCGGGCCCGGCGGTCGTCGGCCAGACGAAGATCGTGAGGACGAGCGGCAGGCCGACGAACATGGCGAGGGACGCCCACTTGCTGGCCCGGGCTATCTCGTTGGCGAGCATCAGCGCCGCGACGACGGCGAACCACATGAGCGCCGAGTACCAGGGGATCGAGTCGAACAGGAACACGTCAGTCTCCTTGGACCTTCGCTGGGCCGCCGTCCGGCCGGGGGTTCGTGGCCGGGCGGCCATCGAGGTGGAGCGTCTGCCGCACGATCCCGACGAGGACTCGGTCCTCGATCTCGGGCCGTGAGCGGGTGAGTCCGACGAGCCCGTAGACGAGGACGTAGAACGTCTCGTAGACGTTCTCGATCTCCATCTGGTGCCGCAGCGCGTACGCCTTGACCGTGGTGGCCCGGATGCAGTCGACGACCGCGGTGACGGCACGGTCGACGAACCGGTAGTAGAGCGCGGCGTTCTCGATGCGGTGCAGGTCTCCGCGCAGCGGGTCGTCGTCCTGCAGGTGGTGACGGAAGAGCCCGATGCAGTCCGTGAGGGCCAGCTCGATGTTGCCGACCTCCCGAGCGGCGTCCCACATCCGGATGCTGGTCACGAACTCGTCGATGTACCGCTCGAGGACGACGTCGACGAGCGCGTCCTTGTCGCCGAAGTAGTGGTAGATCAGCCCGCGGGTCACGCCGACCCGCGTCGCGACGTCCGAGATCGACGTCTTGCCGATGCCTCGCTCGGAGAACAGGGCCCGCGCCGCGACGACGATCTCCTCGCGCCGCTCGTCGGGCGACTTGCTCTCGCGCGTGGTGGACGGCTCGTTCAGGTCACCCGTCACCGCACACCCCCGCTCCGTTGACACTGTGTCAACGGGACGTTAGCGCCTGCGCCGACGCAGAGTCAAAGACGGTGCCGGGGTCGGCTCGCTAGGGTGGCGTCATGGCACTCCCGGGTCTCGGTCGGCGCTGGCTGCGCGCCGCCGTGACGACCTGGGCGCTGGTCGGTCTGCTCTGGTGCGCGACGACCGGCCTGAGCGGTCACCCGGACGGTCTCCTGCTCCCGACGGTGCTGGCGATCGTCGCCACCGCTGCCGTGTGCCTGCTGCTCCGGCACGGCTTCAGCCCCGCGTTCGCGACCGTCGGCCCGCTCGGGCCCGTCGCCGAGCGGTACCGGTCCACCCTCATCGCGTGGGTCGGCGACCCGAACATCCCCGGCAAGCCGCAACCGCGAGCGCCCGGCGCGAGGCCGTCCCTGCGCTGAGCCGCGGCATCGTCGTCGCAGCACCGGAGAGCCCGCCACGCCTCCCCCAGACAGGGACTGTCGGCCGTCAAGCACGCCTCGACGCCTGCCCGGGAGACCTCCGTGACCCTGCTCACCCGACCTGCCATGACCGCCTCACCGACACTGCCCGCCTCACCCACCGCGCCGGCCCTGCTCACCCCGCGCGCCACGTCGAGGCCGGTGCGCCGATGAACGCCGTCGACGCCGTGATGGAGCCCGTCCAGACCTCGATCACCTGGGTCCTGCTGCACGCCGTCCAGCTGCTGGGGCTCGTCGGCCTGGCACCGACCCAGGGCGCCACGTGGTTCGCCGCCGTGGCGCTGCTCGTGATCGCGATCCGCCTCGTCCTCGTCCCGCTGACCCTGCGTCAGGTCCGGGCGGCGCGCGCCACGGCCGCGATGGCACCGCAGCTGCGCGCGCTGCAGGCCCGCTACCGGGGCCGGACCGACGCGGAGAGCCGTCGCAGCATGGCGGAGGAGTCGGCGGCCCTCCGTCGGGAGCACGGCGCCGGGTTGCTCGGCTGCCTGCCGATGCTGCTCCAGGCGCCGATCTTCTACGCGCTCTTCCGCGTCCTGCGCTCGGTGTCGCAGGACCACGGGATCGGACAGCTCGAGCAGACGCTGGTCGACCAGGCGAACAGCGCCACCCTGCTCGGGGCTCGCCTCGCGGACACGGTCCTGACGGCTCACACCGGTTCCGGGCACGTCGTCGCGGTCGTGGTCGTGGTCGCCGCGGCGCTCGCGACTCTCGCCACGCAGCGCCGGCAGCACCGGTTGAACACGCCGCTGCAGGATCCCGGCGACCCCACGGCGACGGTCTCGCGCGTCATGGTGAACCTCGCACCGGTGATGCTGGTGCTCTCCGGGCTGTGGCTCCCGCTGGGGGTCCTCACGTACTGGCTCGTGTCGAACCTGTGGGCCCTGGCCCAGCAGCTCGTCGTCCTCCGGTACCTGCCGACGCCGGGCACACCGGCCCACGCGCGGTTCATCGAGCGCCGCCCGACCCTCGCGCCCGACCCGCCGACTGCCACCCAGGCGCGTCGCACCGGCAGGCAGCGGGCCCAGCCGGTCCGCCGGGCCCGGGCGCGTCGTCGGACGAGGCGCTAGCGACGCACTGCGTCTCCACCACAGCCCGCTGGTGAGGGCAGGACGAGGATCGCGTCGGCTGTCGAGGGGTCCGTCGTCGAAGCGTTTCATCGGGAGAGGTGTGCGGCTATGCTCTAGCCAGGGATCGCATGGGAGCGCTCCCTTGCACCGACTGCACGTCGGTCACGGATGGCTGCAGCGCAGACGCAGATGCCGACGGGACCCATGCGTGGAACTTCTGAGCACCTGAGAGGCGCAACCATGCGTTACGGCCATTTCGACGACGAGACGCGCGAGTACGTCATCACGACGCCGCACACCCCGTACCCCTGGATCAACTACCTCGGGTCGGAGCAGTTCTTCTCGCTCATCTCCCACCAGGCCGGCGGGTACTCGTTCTACCGCGACGCCAAGATGCGCAGGCTCACGCGCTACCGCTACAACAACATCCCGGCCGACGCCGGCGGCCGGTACTTCTACGTGAACGACGGCGGCGACGTGTGGACCCCGTCGTGGCTGCCGATCAAGGCCGACCTCGACCACTTCGAGTGCCGCCACGGCCTCGGGTACACGCACATCACCGGAGAGCGCGGCGGCCTGTCCGTCGACACGCTGTTCTTCGTGCCGATCGGCGAGACGGCCGAGATCCAGAAGGTCACGCTCACCAACACGTCCGACGCGACGAAGACGGTCACGCTCTTCTCGTTCGTCGAGTTCTGCCTGTGGAACGCCCAGGACGACCAGACGAACTACCAGCGCAACCTGTCCATCGGCGAGGTCGAGATCGAGAACGACGGGCCGTACGGCTCGGCGATCTACCACAAGACCGAGTACCGCGAGCGCCGCGACCACTACGCCGTGTACGGGGTCAACGCGCACGCCGCGGGCTTCGACACGGACCGCGACACGTTCGTCGGCGCCTACAACGGGCTCGGCGAGGCCGCCGTGCCGCGCGCCGGTGTCTCGGCCAACTCGGTCGCGTCGGGCTGGTACCCGATCGGCTCGCACTCCCTCGAGATCACCCTCGAGCCCGGCGAGTCCACGAGCTACACGTACGTGCTCGGCTACATCGAGAACCCCCAGGACGAGAAGTGGGCCCCGGCCGACGAGGCCGCCGGCATCGAGGCGCTGCAGGTCGTCAACAAGACCCGCGCCCACGAGCTGCTCAGCCGCTTCGCGACCAACGAGCAGACGGACGCCGCCTTCGAGGCGCTCCGCACGTACTGGACCAACCTGCTCTCGACCTACACGGTGACGAGCACCGACGACAAGCTGGACCGGATGGTCAACATCTGGAACCAGTACCAGTGCATGGTCACGTTCAACATGTCCCGGTCGGCGTCGTTCTTCGAGACCGGGATCGGCCGCGGGATGGGCTTTCGCGACTCCAACCAGGACCTCCTCGGGTTCGTCCACCTCATCCCCGAGCGCGCCCGCGAGCGCATCCTCGACATCGCCGCGACGCAGTTCCCCGACGGGTCGGCGTACCACCAGTACCAGCCGCTCACGAAGCGCGGGAACAACGACATCGGCTCGGGCTTCAACGACGACCCGCTGTGGCTCGTGCTCGGCGTGGCCGCCTACGTCAAGGAGACCGGTGACTTCGGGATCCTCGACGAGAGCGTCCCGTTCGACAACGACGAGTCGCTCGCGGACACCCTGTTCGAGCACCTGACCCGCTCGTTCAACTTCACGGTCGACAACCTCGGTCCGCACGGCCTGCCGCTCATCGGGCGCGCCGACTGGAACGACTGCCTCAACCTCAACTGCTTCTCGACCGAGCCGGGCGAGTCCTTCCAGACGACCGAGAACCAGGCCGGCGGCGTCGCCGAGTCGGTGTTCATCGCCGCGCAGTTCGTCTACGCCGGGCCGGAGTACGCCGAGCTGGCCGAGCGTCGCGGGCTGCACGACGTCGCCGCCAAGGCCCGTCAGGCCGTCGAGGACATGCGGGCCACGGTGCTCAGCCACGGCTGGGACGGCGAGTGGTTCCTGCGCGCCTACGACTTCTACGGCAACAAGATCGGGACCGACGAGAAGCCCGAGGGCAAGATCTGGATCGAGCCGCAGGGCTTCGCGGTCATGGCCGGGATCGGCACCGAGACCCCGGCTGACGGCGGCCCGTCCGTCGCCCAGCGCGCCCTGACCTCGGTCAACGAGCTGCTCGCGACCGACCACGGCATGGTGCTCCAGTACCCCGCGTACACGAGCTACCAGATCGAGCTCGGCGAGGTCTCCACGTACCCGCCCGGGTACAAGGAGAACGGTGGCATCTTCTGCCACAACAACCCCTGGGTCATCATCGGCGAGACGGTCGTCGGCAACGGCGCGCGCGCGTTCGACTACTACAAGCGCATCACGCCGGCGTACCGCGAGGACATCTCCGACGTCCACAAGCTCGAGCCGTACGTGTACGCGCAGATGATCGCGGGCAAGCAGGCCGTCCGGCACGGTGAGGCCAAGAACTCCTGGCTCACCGGCACGGCCGCGTGGAACTTCGTCGCGGTCAGCCAGTACCTGCTCGGGGTCCGCCCCGGGTACGACGGCCTGATCATCGACCCGCAGATCGGCCCCGAGGTCCCGCAGTTCACCGTGACCCGCTCCGCGCGGGGTGCCACGTACGAGATCACCGTCACGAACTCCGGCACGCCCGGGGCTCGAGGCTCGCTCGTCGTCGACGGCACCCCGATCGTGGGCAACACGGTCCCGTACGCGCCTGCCGGCTCGACGGTCACGGTCGAGGTCACCGTCTGACCCTCGGGTCGGGCGGCACGGCAGGAGGGCACGCCAGGATGCGGTACGGACATTTCGACGACGCTGCGCGCGAGTACGTGATCACACGCCCGGACACCCCCCGGTCGTGGAGCAACTACCTCGGGTCGCGGCTGTACGGCGGGATCGTCACGCAGAACGGCGGCGGGTACAGCTTCTTCCGGTCGGGGGGCACCGGCAGGCTCCTGCGGATGCGCTTCAACGGCGTCCCGCAGGACGAGCCGGGCCGGTTCGTCTACCTGCGCGACGACGAGACCGGCGACTACTGGTCGGCGACGTGGCAGCCGGTCGGCAAGCCGCTCGACGGTCCCGACGCCTATCGGGCGGAGGTCCGGCACGGCCTCGGCTACTCGGTGTTCGACGCGTCGTACGCGGGCATCGACTCCGAGCTGACGATGTTCGTGCCGGAGGGCCAGGCGTTCGAGCACTGGGCCCTGACCATCACCAACCCGGGCCCCACCCCGCGCACGCTGTCGGTGTTCTCCTACGCCGAGCTCGCCAACGAGTGGAGCTACCGCCAGGACCTCGAGAACCTGCAGTACAGCCAGTACGTCGTCGAGGCGACCTACCATGACGGGTTCATCCACCGCCGCAACTCGACCCGTGACGCGTTCAGCGAGTGCTGGTTCACGCTCACGGGCGCCGAGGTGGCGTCGTTCGACACGGACCGGGACGTGTTCCTCGGCCCGTACCGGACCCAGTCGGCCCCCCTCGCGGTCGAGCGCGGCGAGTGCTCAGGCAGCGAGACCGTCGGCGACAACGCGTGCGCGTCCCTGCACGCGCGCATCGAGCTCGCGCCCGGCGAGTCCCGCCAGGTCGTGTTCACGCTCGGGGTCGGCTCGCCGGACGCGCCGTGGACCGACGGCACCGAGACCGTGCGTCCCGGCCGCGAGGCCGTCGCCGAGTACGCGCGTCCGGAGCGCCTCGCCGCCGAGCTCGAGGCGATCCGCACCGGGTGGGCCGACCGCCTCGCACCCCTCCAGGTCCGCACGCCGGACCCGCAGCTCGACTCGATGGTCAACGTCTGGCACGCCTACCAGACGCACATGACGTTCAACTGGTCGCGCGGCGTGTCCCTCATCGAGGCGGGCGACCGCGACGGTCTCGGGTTCCGCGACACGGCGCAGGACATCCTCTCGGTGGTTCACGCGATCCCCGAGGCGGCCCGCGAGCGCCTCGACCTGCTGATCACCGGTCAGACCGCCGAGGGCGGCGCGCTGCCGCTCATCAAGCCCCTGACGCACGCGCCCGGCAAGGAGCCGACGCCGACCCTCGAGCAGTACCGCAGCGACGACGCCCTCTGGCTGCCGCTGTCGGTCGCGGCGCTCGTCCACGAGTCCGGTGAGCTCGACTACCTCGACTCGGTGCTCCCCTACGCGGACGCCGGTCACGACACGGTGCTCGGCCACCTCGTCCAGGCGCTCCGGTTCTCCCTCGAGCACCGCGGCAAGCACGGGCTCGTGCAGGGTCTCGCGGCGGACTGGAACGACTGCATCCAGTTCGGCATCGAGGGCGAGTCGTTGTTCTCGACGTTCCTGCTCGCCAACGGTCTGCGCCAGGTCAGCGAGCTCGCGGCGCGCGTCGACCAGGGCGAGATCGCAGCCTGGTGCGTCGGGCAGCTCTCGGGGGTCCTCGACGCGATCGACGGCGCGTGGGACGGCGCCTGGTACATCCGCGGCATCTCCGCCGTCGGCACCCCGCTCGGCTCGTCGGACGCCGACGAGGGCCGCATCTACCTCGAGCCGAACGTCTGGGCGGTCATCTCCGGTGCGGCCGGGCCGACCCGCGCACGCCTCGCCATGGACTCGGTCCACGAGCACCTCGCGTCCGAGCACGGCATCGCGCTGTGCGACCCGCCGCACACCCACGCGGTCGAGGGCATCGGGCTGTCGCTGCTCGTCTTCCCGCCGGGGCTCAAGGAGAACGGCGGCATCTTCTGCCACGCGAACTCCTGGGCGATCGTCGCCGAGGCGATGCTCGGGCACGGCGACCGCGCGTACGAGTACTACCGCGCGTACCTGCCGGCCCGCTACGAGGACGACGCCGAGACCCACCAGGTCGAGCCGTACGTCTACAGCCAGTTCACGCACGGTCCCGCTTCCCCGCGGTTCGGCCAGTCCCGCAACCCGTGGCTCACGGGCACCGCGAGCTGGACGTACGTCGCGGTCACCCAGCACATCCTCGGCATCCGGCCCAAGCCCGAGGGGATCAAGATCGACCCGGCGATCCCCACGACCTGGGACGGCTTCGAGGTGCAGAGACGGTTCCGCGGACGCGACATCACGATCCGGGTGACCAACCCGAACCACGTGTCGCGCGGCGTCGCGATGATGACCGTCGACGGGACGTCCGTCGACGGCGACCTCGCCCCCGACGCGCTCCTCCTGGACGGCTCGGTCGTCGACGTGGTGCTCGGATGACCGCCACGGCGACCCGCGCCCCCGCGGTCCGGCCCCCTGTCATCGACGACCCGCGCGTCGTCACCCTGCGCTCCGCCGGCTGGGAGCTCGGCGTGCTACCCGCGACGGGCGCCTCGATCGCGTTCGGCCGCATCCTCGTCGACGGCCGGTGGCTCGACCTGCTGCGCCCGACGCGACCCAGCGGCTACGGCCGCCCCGAGAAGTGCGCCAGCTTCCCCCTCGTCCCGTGGTCCAACCGGATCCGCGACGGCTTGCTCACGTTCCGCGGCCGCACATGGCAGCTGGCCCGCACCGCGGCCGACGCGACGGCGATCCACGGCGCGGTCCTCCAGTACGACTGGTGCGTGGTCGGACTCACGGAGTCCGGCGTCGACCTGGAGCTCGACACCACGGACCTCACCGGCGTGAACTTCCCGTGGCGCTTCCGCTCGCGCATCAGCTACGCGCTGACCGACCGCTTCCTCGCCGTCACCACGACCCTCGAGAACATCGACTCCGAGCCGTTCCCGGCGGGCTTCGGCCACCACCCGTACTTCCAGCGGCGCCTCCTGCCCGGCCGGCCCGACGCCGTCCTCCAGGTCCCCGCCGAGCGCGCCTACGCCCTCGACCGTGCGATCGCCGTCGGCCCCGCGGGCGACGTCCCGGTCCGCGCCGACTACCGCTCGCCGCGCCCGCTCGGGTCCGCGTTCGTCGACGACGTGCTCACCGCGCGGCGTCCCGGCGAACCCGTCCGCATCCACTACCCCGAGCAGGGCGTCGACGTGCGCCTCGACGCCGGCGACGCGTTCGAGCACGTCGTCGTCTACGTGCCGCGCGGCCGGTCCTACTTCGCGGTCGAGCCGGTCACGAACGTCAACGGCGGCTTCGCGCTGCACGACGCCGGCGTGGCGGGGACGGGCGTGTTCGTGCTCGAGCCGGGTGAGTCGCGGTCGGCGACGTTCACGATCGGGGTGGACGGGCTCGGGTAGCTCTCGAGCTCGGCGCGGCACGGGTTGTGGGCAGTGTGGAGGCGCCGGGCCCGGCCAGGTATGCTGGTCCGCGCGTCGCCCGGTCAGTGCAGGGCAGCGCAGGTGCAGGGCATGCGGGTGTAGTTCAGTGGCAGAACTTCAGCTTCCCAAGCTGATAGCGCGAGTTCGATTCTCGTCACCCGCTCCAGTGTTTCCGCAGGTCAGAGACTTGCGAAGTCAGCGTCAGACCCCTCTGGGACCCTCGTCAGGTCGGCTCGTGCCATAACGTGCCATAACTTCCGCCCAGGGAGGTCCCGACCATGACCCGACCCCGCACAGCGCACCGACGCCCCAGCGGCTCCATCCGCCACCTGTCCTCGGGCAGCTGGCAGGCCCGCTACACCGGCCCCGACGGCGCGCTCCGCACGCTGGGGACCTTCCCCACCAAGGTCGAGGCCGACACGGCCCTGGCCCACGAGACCTCGCGGATGTCCCTCGGCACGTGGCACGACCCCTACCGCGGCCAGGAGCAGCTCGGGCCCTGGTTCCGGGACTGGATCACCGGGAGGGCCGACCTCGCCGACAGCACCCGCGCGCTGTACCTGCGCCTGCTCGCCACGGTGATCGACGCGCCGCTGTCGCTCGAGCGGCCGAACGGCGCGACCCGCGTCGTGCACATCGGCGCCCAGACCCTCGCGTCTGTCACACCCGCCGCCGTGCGCGAGTGGGACTCCGCAGTCTTGGCCGACGCGACCCGACGCGCGACCGCGCGGTGGGACCGGGCACGGAACAACCCCCTGCGCGTCAATGCCGCGATCCGCCGATGGGCGGCGGCGAACGGCGCACCCATCGCGCCGACGGGCCGGATGCCTGCCGCGGTGCGGGAGGCCTGGCTGGCCGAAACCGGCGGCGTGGTCACCTCTGACGGGCCGCAGGACCGCAACGCTGGTCGGACCGAGGCGGCGCAGGCCTATCGTTTGCTGCACACCGGCATGGCCCAGGCCGTGGCCGACGGCCTCATCCCGGCCAACCCCTGCCTGGTGAAAGGCGCGAGCCAGCGCGACTCCAAGGACCGGACCGAACGCCGGACCGCCACACCGGCCGAGATCTGGGCGCTCGCCGACGCCATGCCCGAGCGGTACCGGGCGGCCGTCATCGTCGCCTTCTGCAGCGGGCTGCGGGCCGGTGAGTTGTTTGCACTGCAGCGCCGGCACGTCGACCTGGAGGCACGGACGCTGCGCGTGGAGCAGTCGCTGGCTCGGCCGGGAACGGGTTCCGGCAGGGCGTTCTCCTCAACCAAGACGCGGGCAGGGCGACGCACGGTGGCCCTGCCGGCCGTGGCGGTTGCGGCGCTGACCGAGCACATGGCTCGGTTCACTCCTCTCGGCCCGGACTCCCTCGTCTTCGGCACAAGGACCGGCAAGCCACTGTCCGGTGGTTCCCGCAGCATGATGTTCGCGCGGGCCCGTCACGCGATCGGCCGCGACGACCTGACGTGGCACGACCAGCGGCATGCGGCGATGACGTTCGTCGCGTCCACCGGTGCGACACTGCCGGAGCTGATGGAACGGGCCGGGCACGCGAGCTCAAGGGCTGCGCTGCACTACCAGCACGCGGCGGACGGTGCGCAGCGGCGGATCGCGGACCGGCTGGACGAGGCGCTGGGGCGGCCGTCGGAGGTTGCGTGATCCTGGGCCCGCTGGCCGATGGTGCAGGCGCGGCCTCCACCTCGCCCGGGTGAAGGTCGCGAGCTGCGCGGCAGGCCGCCGATCAGCCTTCGCACACCCAAGCACGGGACCGGATCTCGGCTTGAATGGACGCTCGGGTCGCAGCATGTGCGTGAGTTCGGCTCGCGGCTCTTCTTCGAGTGCGAGGATCGCGGCATGGCCAACTGTGAGCTCTGCGGGAGACCGACCGATGCTCATAACCGGCAGGTGCGGTTCCGTCTCCCAGATCCGGTCCTCCGGGCTTCGGAGCAGGACCGCGCACAGGGGACGTGAAAGACCCACGAGGACCCAGATTGGGCCGTGATGATGGTGGTCCCCGAGCTCGGCGCCGTCGTGAGGGCGCTCCTTCCGGTCCAGCTCACTGGTGGCCACACCGTCACCTTCGGCGTGATGGTGGGCGTTCATGCTGACGACCTGAAGCGGGCGTTCGATTCCTGGTGGGCGCCCGACTACGCCAATCTCAAATTCGGAGGGCGGCTGGCGAACGCGCTCCCGACGTGGCAGGTGCTCGGCGCGCCGGTGAGTCTGGCGGTCACCGACCCCGACGCCACCCCCTTCTGCGTGGCCAGCACCGACTCAGGGCTCCAGTCGGTTCTCGCAAGCGAATGGGACCACGAACTCGTCCTTGCGGCCCTACCCACCTGACCATCTCATTACGGCATGAGCGCGCGGGTGAGCCACTCTCAGTTCCTGGGGGGATCAATGGTGCCCATGGCGGTGCTCGAGTTCTGGCCGGACTACGGCGCTGGCCCCTTGTGGACCAGCGAGGGCAAACCGGCTGACCTCAGCGCGCTGCCACTTGGGGAGGACCTCCGACGCGACCTCGCGGACTGGAACACCTCCTACACGGAGGAGCGCATCCCGGTGGGGGGCTCAGGCGATCCCGCCTGGCTACGTCAAGGCGCACTCCTTCTCAGCCGCGTGCGCCGCGCCCTGGGTCCTGCCCACGAAGTGGTCGTCACCGAGTCATGGTGGGGTGAGTAGGTAGCGCCCCGACGGCGGCATGAGCGAACGTCACGGCAGTTCAGACTGCCAACTGGCATCGGACAACAATGGCGCCTCGACACGCGGGGTCGAGGAGCACTCGAAACGAGAGCCGGCTCTCTAGCCCGCCCGGCGCTACCTCCCGCAGTCAGCTAGCCGAAGGCAGCGACCACACGTTCGAGCAAGGCGACGAACGCGGCGGCGTCTGCCTTCTTGATCTGAATCCGCTGTCCCGCCTGCTGCGGCCAAGCGGGCAGGCGGTTGAGGAATCTGACGTCCACGATCCCCGCGTTGTGCACGAGGATGTGCCGCATCGCGGCGGCCTGATTCAGGTGTTCCCAGCTGTCCGTCCCGAGCAAGTCGGGCAGATCGACGCCCAAGTGCTCGCGGTAGAGGTCAGCGGCGTCGCCGAGGCGCTGGAAGACGCTGCCCTTGTCACGCAGCGAGACGTGGGGGGCTTCGGCCTCGAACCGGGCCTTCAGGAAGGTCTCTAGAGCCCCGAACCCGTCCTTGATCGTGTTCTCGTAGTTCGCGTCGAGTACGCCGCTTTCCATCAAGCCACGCTTGACCTCCTGCGGCACCGCGTCGAGGGCGGCGAGGCCGTCACGGTGCAGTCGGATGAGTTCGCCGAATTGCTGCACCGGGGCCAACCGACCGCAGCGCGGGCAGTAGATCGCAAGTCCGTAGACAGCAACGACCTCTTCGCACGTCTGGCATTGCATGGTCCGTCGGGTCTGCTCAACTTCGCCCGGCTCCGGCAGGCTCCGGCGAGGGGGGAGAACCCCCGGTTTGACCTCGACGCTGATCCCGAACGGTCCAGAGGAGGACTGGCGCCGCCCGCCGAATGCCTTGTCGAGCATGTCGCCAAGCGCGTCCGCGACGTATTGCTCCGCGGCCGCAGTGGCTGCTGCCATGAGCCTCGCGTGCTGCTCTGGGGCGAAGTCCCACAGGTTGGCGCCGTGCCCGCAGTACGGGCAGTAGAGAGGTGAGTCCTCCGGCTCCGGATCAGAGTCCTCTTCGTTGTCGGGCTTCTGCGTCACCTCGACCTTGAAGAAGTGATCCTCCGGATGCTCTGGGCATCGCATTGGCCACAGCCCGTCCTCGCCGACCGGCATCGCCACGCCGAGCCGGAAGCCGGACCGGTCCCGACTCTTCAGGTGCACGCCCTCCGGGAGCCGTCGCGCCCAGTCACCTCTGCTCATGCCTCGTAGGGTACGAGTTCCCACCGACATCTCGGCGGTGCCATGAAGTAGCCGAGGAACACCGTCGCAACTCGAGTCCGGCGGCCGACGCATCTCATTTGAGCCGACAGCCGCTCATCAACAGGTCCGGACGTCGCCAGCGCCCTTTACGCGGATGACCAGGCCAACGATGACGGGCCGCTGCTGGGGTCCGCCCTGCCCCGGCGAGGCGGTCAGCGGCACCGTGGTGCAAACAGAGTCTGGCCGATGACGCCCTGGTGACAACCCGTCAGCGACATGACCGACCGCGCACGACGCCCGGTGGGTCCTACTGGGCTGCTGCCTCGGCGAGCTTCGCCGGCAGCCAGGGGTAGGGGTCGTCGAGCGGCGGGCGATGGCCGATCTGGGCTCTGATCGGTTCGAGTGCCGGACCGCCCACGTAGTAGCGCCCCTTCGTCTCGCCGACGGGTCGGAGCAGGCCGGCGTCGCTGAGCGCCTTGAAGTCACGGCTTGCCGTGCGGGCGTCGATGCCTGCCTGCTCGACGTAGGTGGGCCGGCGCAGTCGGAACCCGAGCAGCGCGGTGTAGAGCGGATCGACGACCCGCTCAGGCAGGCCGTGCATCGACACGATGTCATCGAGCAGCACGTACGACGTCTGCGCGCTCTGCCAGCGCCTCCGCGTCGTCTGCGCCTGCAGGTGATGGGCTCGCAGGTTGAACTTGACCCACAGATGCGCGTCGCCGTCGGGCGCCCACACTCCGTGCCCTGTCGCCGCGAGGACCCGGTAGTAGTCGTCGGTGTTGGCACCGAGCCACTCCTCGATGCTGGCGAACTCGGGCTCGGCGATGCCCTTCGTCGCCAGCACCAGGGTCTGCAGGGCTCGGGCCATGCGTCCGTTGCCATCCCGGAACGGGTGGATCATCACGAGGTTCAGGTGTGCCATGGCCGCCTGCACGGTGGGCTCTTCGTGGCTGTGGCCGGCAAGATCGGACATCAGCTCATCGACCAGGTCGGCGACGATCGCAGGGTCGGGGCCCGTGTAGACGACTTGCTCGGAGCGCTCGTCATGGATGTAGATGTCACGCTCGCGGTACCTGCCCGGGCTCTTCGACAGGTCGTGGGACAACATCATGAAGTGCATGCTGCGCAGCGCGGACGCGTCCAGCCGGAAGTGCTCGTCGGTGGCCATGGCCAGCACGTAGCCCAACGCCTGCCGGTAGCCACGGATCTCGGCGAAGGTGCGCTGGTCAGCGCTGAGCGGCTCCTCGTCGTCGAGCGCGGCATCAGCGTCGTCGAGCTCGACGTGATAGCCCTCGATGCTGTTCGACCCGCGGATCGCCCGCGCCAAGGCAGTGCGGCGCAACCGACCCGTCCACCGGCGCGGCACACGCAGGTGTTCGGCCAGCTCGACTCTCATGGCCGCGATCTCCTCGAGGACAACTGAGTCCTCGAGGTCCAGGTCCGGGAAGGCGTACAGCACGGGATGTCCCAATGTCTCGAATCATGCGCCACACATCGCGGCGCCAGGTCAGTGTCGCAAGAATAAGGACATTCGCGCAAGCGTGGCCTCAGGCGCTGCTCGCACCTCCGCACGAGACACGGGACGAGGTCGTGGGCCCGATCCGCGCGGACTACCCCACCCACCAGCGTGCCAATCGCCGGATGACGGCCGCCGGCGCCGTGTCATCCGGCGCCGGCCGCCTGGATCGGACAGTCGAACCGATGACGGGTTCGTGCGTCCTGCTGGCCGTCATCCCTGTGGTCGTGCTGCTCGCGCCCGTCATCGCGATGTCCAGCGCGGTGACGGTCGCGGTCCCTCGCATGTTGCGCCTCTGCCCGCCTACCTGCCCTTGTCAGGTCGAGTCCGCGCGCATCCGCAACCCGGTGTTGCGCCCGCCCCGAGCACCCCTTGTGGGTACCGGGAGGTATCGCGGGCCGCGCCGGCGGCGGTCGAAGGGGGGTGTTGGCGTGTTGTCGATGCACAAGCTGACGGCCGGGGACGGCTACGCATACCTGACCCGTCAGGTCGCCGCCGGCGACGGAGCCCTGGGACCGGATGCGTCGCTGACCGCGTACTACGAGCAGACGGGCAACCCACCCGGCCGATGGCACGGCGCCCGGCTCGCCGGCCTGGGCATCGGGGCGGTGTCGCGACTGGTTCCCGGGGACCGGGTGACCGAGGACGCGATGGCCGCGGTGTTCCGCGACGGCCACGACCCGCTGACAGGTCAGCCGCTGGGTCGGCCGTTCCCGCACTGCGACTCCAGCCACGCGCCGACGGGCGACGCCTCGAGGACGACCCCGCGGCGCGCAGTGGTCGGGTACGACCTGACCTTCACCGCGCCGAAGTCCGTCTCGGTGCTGTGGGCTCTGTCCGATGACGAGACCCGCGCGACCGTCTACCGGGCGCACTGGGCAGCTCTGGACGCGACGCTGGCGTTCGTCGAACAGGCTGTCGTGCGTACCCGGGTCGGACAGGGCGGATGTCGGCAGGTACGGACCGCGGGCATGATCGCCGCGGCGTTCGACCACTGGGACACCCGGCTTGGCGATCCGAACCTCCACACGCACGTCGTGCTCGCCAACAAGGTCCAGGGCGCCGACGGGCTGTGGCGGTCCCTGGACGGGCGCACCGTGCACGCCGCGGTCGTGACCGTCTCCGAGCTGTACGACACGCACCTGGCCGACGAGCTCGCCCGTCGCCTGCCCGTGACGTGGTCGATGCGCGGGCGGGGCCCGCGCCGCAATCCGGCCTTCGAGGTCGACGGCATCGGGGACGACCTGCTCACCCACTTCTCTGCCCGTTCCTCACAGATCCACTGCGCCGAACAGCAGTGGGCCGCCCAGTTCCAGGCCGACCATGGGCGCGAGCCGAGCCGGGTGGAGACGACCCGGGCCCGTCAGCACCTGGCTCGGGCGACCAGGCCGCCCAAGCAGGTCTGGGCGCTGGCCGACCTGTTGACGGACTGGGCGAACCGGGCCCGCGCGCTGACCGGGGTCGAACCGGTCGACCTGGCGGCTCGCGCGCTCGGGGGCACGTACGGGCGGGCCCTGCACGCCCACGACGTCGGCCCCGAGGTCCGCGACGCCCTGGTCGCCCAGGTCCTCGACGACGTCTCGACCCGGCGCTCGGTGTGGACGACGTGGAACCTGGGCGCCGCCGCCGCCCGGGCCACCAAGCCGCTGCGGATGGCGACTCCGGCCGAGCGGCGCGCCCTACTGAACACCGTCACCGCCCAGGCCGCCGCGGGGTGCGTGCACCTGGACGACACCCGCGACCCCGACACCCGCCGCGTCGGAGAAGAGCTGTTCACCTCCACCGAGCTGCTCGCCGCGGAGAAGGTCCTGCTCGACGCCGCCGTGACCCCGACCCCCGCCGGCCTGACCCCCCTGGCCTTGCACGACCCCCGTTACCAGGTCGATGCGCTGCTGGAGCCCCTCGCTGGTGACCAGCGCGCCGCCGCGCAGGCGGTACTCACGTCGGGGCGCCTTCTGGACGCGCTGGTCGGCCCCGCCGGGTCGGGCAAGACTACGACCCTGGCGGCACTGACCTCGATCTGGCGCCGGCGCGTCGGAACCGTCGTCGGCCTGGCGCCGTCCGCTACCGCCGCGCACACCCTGGCCGCGTCCCTCGCCGTCCCGTGCGAGACCACCGCCAAGTGGCTGCACGAGACCATCGGCGACGGCGCCGTGGCCCGCGCACAGCAGTACGCCCAGTGGCGCGCGGCCGAGGCCACCGCGGCGACCCCCGCCGAGCTCCACCGGGCCCGCGCCGCGCAGCTGACCCTGCGCACCGAGCAGTCCCGGTGGACGTTGACCCGCCACCAGCTCGTGGTCGTCGACGAAGCGTCCCTGGCCGACACCCGCACCCTGGCCGACCTGGTCACCCTGGCCGCCGACGCCGGCGCGAAGGTGCTGCTCGTGGGCGACCACCTGCAACGCGGATCGGTCGACGCCGGCGGGGCGTTCGCGATGCTCGTCCGCCGCGGCCCGACGGCCGAGCTCAAGAGCCTGTTCCGGTTCACCCACCCCTGGGAAGCCCGCGCCAGCCTCGAGCTACGCCGCGCCCACCCCGCCGCCCTGGACGCCTACCAAGCCCACGGCGCCTTCACCTCCGGCACCCGCATCGACATGCTCGACGTCGCGCTGGACGCGGCCACCACCGCCCGCAAGGCCGGGCGCGTAGCGGTCCTGCAAGCTGCCGACAACCGCACCGTGCGCGACCTCAACGCCCGCGCGCACGCGCTGGCGATCGAGGCTGGAACCGTCCGCCCCGAGTCCGCCGTCATGCTGCATGACGGGCTCACCGCCTCACCCGGCGACCGCATCGTCGCCCGTCACAACCACCGCCGCCTGCGCACCCCCGACGGACACCTGCGCAACGGCTCCCTGTGGGACATCACCCGCGTCCTGCCCGACGGCGCCCTCCTCGCCCAACCCGCCACCGCGAGCCCACCCGCCGATCCGCGACGTGACATCGACCGACGCGGCGGTCGCCTCGGCGACACCGGCCACCCCGCCGCCCGCGGCACCATCCGCCTGTCGGCCGCCTACGTCGCTGCGCACGTCGAGCTCGGCTACGCGACCTCCACCGCCCGCACCCAGGGCATCACCGCCGACGAGACCCACACCATCGCCGCACCGGGCATGGCCCACGAAGACCTCTATGTCGCCATGACCCGCGGCCGCCACCACAACCACACCTACGTCGTCCTCGACGACCCCGACATCGACTGCCTCCCCGGCGACCCGCACCCTCCGACCGCCCGCCCGATCCTCGAACAGATCCTCGCCACCAGCCACGCCGAGCCCACCGCCACCGAGACCTGGCACACCTACCACCGCCACCAACCACCACCCGTGCCGCCCGCACTCCCCCAGCAGGCGCGTCCGAGGTCGACGCTGTCTGCCGGCCTCGGCCGACCGAGCTACACCCCGCCCGCATCACACGACGGGCCCGTCCTCAGCATCTGACCGCACCCCCGACCGGCACGAAGGAGCGACATGTCGTCCACCACCATCCGCTCGACCCAGTCGCCGTACTTGACGGTCGCGCAGGCCGCCGACGAACTGGCCGTCACCGAGCGCTTCATCAGGAAGCTCATCGCGGAAGGGGACCTGCGTGCCGTCAAGGTCGGCGCCCGCGTCGTCCGCATCCGACGGACCGACCTCGACGACCTGCTGCGGCCCGCGCGTGTCGTGCCGCGGCTCGGACGACGCTGACGCTGTGAGTACTATAGGCTTCACGTGAGTCCTCGAAGCGTCACTGGAGGGGCGATGGATGTCTCCAACCCGATGAGCTGCGTTGTGCCGTCGGCCCACGGTCCCGTGCTCGCGGTCCTTGCGGGGACGACGACGCCGCTGACTGGTCGAGGTATCTCTGAGCTCTCGCACCCGCGGGTCTCTCAATCCCGCGTCGCGCGAATCCTGCGCGAGCTGACCGTTGCCGGGCTCGTCGAGCGCACCTCGGCCGGCTCGGCGTCGCTGTTCGTGCTCAACCGCGAGCATCTCGCGGCCGGGGCCGTCGAATACCTGGCGACGCTGCGGCAGCAGCTGTGGGCACGGATCTCCGAGCACGCCGAGGCTTGGAGCCGCCCACCCGTCGCCGTCGTCATCTACGGCTCTGCTGCGCGCGGTGATGGCGACACCGCAAGCGACATCGACCTGCTCGTCGTGCGGCCATCGGCCGTCGATGACGACGACCCCGCGTGGCACAACGCCCTGACCGACCTGACCTCGCAGGTAGAGCGCTGGACCGGCAACCCGTGCGAGGTGCTCGACCGGTCGGAGGCCGAGCTCGCGACGATGGCCGCCGCCGGCGAGCGCCTGCTCATGGAGATCCGCCGCGACGGACGCGCCATCGTCGGATCGCTCGCAACCGTCCCGCGCCCGGTCGCGGTCGCCTGACGTGGGCGCCCTCGAAGAGTCGCAGGGACACCTGCGCAAGGCCAAGGAGTTCCTCACCGCTGCCAGCCTGGAGGTGGACCTGGATCTGTTCTCCGCCGCGGCGTCGTCAGCCGTGCTGGCCGGCATCAATGCCAAGGACGCGATCTGCCTGCGTCTGGCCGGACGCACAGGCAAGTCCGATGATCACCGCTCGGCGGTTCCGGAGCTCGCCGCCGCGGGACCTGCGGGCAAGGCTCTCGAGTCCACCTTTCGTCGCCTGCTCGGACTGAAGACGACCGCCCAGTACCAGTCGGCCCCGATCAGCCGCAGCGACGCCACGAAGGCGGTCGGCTGGGCAACGCGCATGGTCGACGCGGCTGCGGACGCGACGGGGACCTGAGGTAGCGGACTGCCGCACCAAAGGCCACCGTCGGCATCGAGCGCCTTGTGCGCGAGCCCCTCGCTCACGGCCAGCTCTGCGCCATGGAGTGGAGCACCCCCTCCGCCCGTATTCGAAGTGCCGACCTCAAGGACATGTGACGGCCGGCGCGGGGCGACGCGACTCAGGTGGGTGTGAGACCTTCCGTGCCGTCCGTGGCGACCTGCTACGGACGCGCGCCTGTCGACCGAACCCGACGGACCAGGCTACGCATCAGCCTCGAACTAGCCTTGTGACCGCGCCGATAGGGCTCGGGCCCCATTGCGCTGCGCAAGGAGGACTACGTGACACAGGAGCCTGAGGCGGAGGCGGAGGTGCCTGGACGGAGATGTTGGTGGTGCGGCGCGCCCGCGGACTCGCGTGAGCACAAGTTCAAGCAAGCTGAACTGCGAATGAACAACGGCCGCGGCCCGTGGCGTGGCGACAACACTGTTGTACATTCGCAGCACGGTGGGGAACTGAGACCAATTCAGGGGCCGAATGCCTCAAGCGTCAAATTTCGGCCCTCATTATGCAAGAAGTGCAACAATGCTAGAAGCCAACCATTCGATCGTGCGTACGACAGATTCGTCGAGTTCATGGCGGCCCACGAGTCGGTGATTGGGGCGGACCGCAGGTTTCGCTTCTCGGACATCTACGGAGCGGATTGGCCCAGCGAGCGCGTCAAACTCATCAAGTATTGGGTCAAGCACGTCTGCTGCATGGCCGTCGACTGTGAGCTCGGGATCCCGGAGTTGCTGATCAACTACCTCGACGACACGAGCGCAGACGCGGGCGCCCCGCCGCACATCGGGTTCGACATGCTCGTTCAGTCCGACCTGCTCCGTCTCCGGCTGCATCAGTCGATGGAGTACGGATCGTTCATCGGTGACGTTTCGGGGTATGCGGCACCCGACGGCAAACTGGTGGCCATCGAGGGACACACGATGTGGGGTTGGGTCATGGTGACCTACCGCTTCGACACCACCGAGCCGTATGGCTCCACGACATTTGAAGGCGACCTCGTGCAGATGGGGTTCATCAGCCTCGTCTCACCGGAGTACACCCTCGATCCGACAGACCTCATGAACAGCCCGTGGATGGCCCAACTGCAAGACATGCCGAACTCCAACGCGACGCCCGCCAGGAAGGCCGCGCCGACGGCGCCCAGCCGGGGAGACGCTCTGGGATGATCCGGCCATGACTGATCCGAACTGGGCAGAGCAAGTAGCGGCATGGTCATCGCTCGCCATGGCGGTGTTCTCTGCGGCGGTGGCCGTGTTCGCCTACGTCGCGTGGCGAACCGCGAAAGCGACCCTCGAAGCATCGCGGATGTCGAGCGAGGCGGGGCGGGCATCCGCGGAGGCAGCCCGTGCTGCAAACGAGCAGGCACGCTTCGACAGCATGGCCCAGACCCGTCCGTACGTATGGGTGGAGGTCGTCCCTGGCCTGGCCGGGCCGGGGACCTACGATCTCCGCGTCAAGAACACCGGCAGGTCGGCTGCGCGTGGCGTAAGGCTGGAGTTCGACAACTGGCCAGATCCCGCCGATGACGTGACCAAAGCAGTCCGTGGGCTCTTCGAGACGCCTCGTACCCTCCCGCCCGAATGCTCGATCCGAACCATGTGGCGCCTGGAGGGCGACTTCACCGACGGCACCACCGAGGCAGGCCTGCCGAAGAGCGGTTCGATCAGCGTCTCGTACCGGGGGGACGACCCGGCTGAGCCGGACTACCTCGATGCGTTCGGCGTCATGATCGATCGCGCGGGCCTCTGGCCTGTGGGTGAGAGCGGGCCGAGGCCGGACGGACTGTCGGGTGATGCCCGCAAGTTCTACGTCCTGGGGCAGACGCTAGCCTGGAGATTTCACGGCGCGGTCGTGGCGTAGACGAGGAAAGTGCTCCTGACCTGGGATGATGTGTCTTGCGAGGGACAGATCAGACCAGTTCGAGGAGCACCTTCCAGGTGAACGCTATCGGGTTCTACCCGCGTGTCCGAGTCGATGCTGCGCCGGTGGCCGCGGCCGGATCGGCCGGCGGGGTGCTGCTGACCCAGACGGTGCGGGCCGCGGGTCTGGACGTCGCGCTGTCGCAGGCGTTGGACCGGTGGCGCTCACCGTTCGCGGTGCACGACCCCGCGAAGGTCCTGACTGATCTCGCGGTGGCGCTGGTGCTGGGCGGGGACTGCCTGGCCGACGCCGCGCTGCTGCGCGGCGAGGCAGAGCTGTTCGGGTCGGTGGCCTCCGAGGCGACGGTCTCCCGGGCGGTGGCGGCGCTGGGGGTCGATGCGGACAAGGTCCTGGCCCAGATCGCCCGGGCCAGGAAGCAGGCCCGGGCCGCGGTCTGGGCCGCGGCCGGCGAGCACGCCCCGACGCACCAGATCAGCGCTGCCGCGCCGTTGGTGATCGACCTGGACGCCACGCTGATCACCGCCCACTCGGAGAAGGATCAAGCCGCCCCGACGTTCAAGCGGGGCTTCGGGTTCCACCCGCTGTGCGCGTTCGCCGACCACGGCGCCGAGGGAACCGGCGAGCTGCTGGCGATGAGCCTGCGGGCGGGCAACGCGGGCTCGAACACCGCCGCGGACCACATCGAGGTCACCCGCGCCGCGCTGGCCGCTGTCCCCGGGATCAACCCCTCCCGCCCAGGTCGCAAGGTCCTGATCCGCACCGACGGCGGTGGCGGGACGAAGGACTACGTCACCTGGCTGGCCGGCCGCGGGGTCTCCTACTCGATCGGGTGGACCCTGCCGTGGGCCCACATGCAGGGCATCTACGCCCAGATCCCCCCGGCGGCCTGGACGGCGGCCCTCAACGGCGACGGTGCGGCCCGCGACGGCGCGGACGTCGCCGACATCACCGACCTGCTCGCCGCCGGCGGCCACCTGGGCGGATGGCCGGCCCACATGCGCGTGATCGTGCGCCGCGAACGACCCCACCCCGGAGCCGGGGTGTCCCAGGGGCGCCTGGACGACGCGGGCGGCTACCGGCTGACCGCGTTCGTCACGAACACCACGACCGGGCAGCTGCAGGACCTGGAGCTGCGGCACCGCCGCCGCGCCCGCTGCGAGGACCGGATCCGCGCCGCCAAAGACACAGGACTGCGGAACCTGCCGCTGAAGAACTTCGGCGCCAACCAGATCTGGTGCGCGATCGTGGCACTGGCCTCGGACCTGACGGCCTGGACCCAGCTGCTCGCGTTCGCCACCACCGCGGCCCGCCGCTGGGAACCCAAACGCCTACGAACCCGGCTCCTGCACGTGCCCGCGACGCTGGCCCGGCACGCCCGCACCCTGATCCTGCACGTCAAGGACACCCACCCCTGGGCCGAGGTCCTGACCACCGGTCACCAACGACTGACCGCCCTACCCGCCCCGCCCTGAGCCGTCGACCTCGTCTCTGACCGCCACCAGCACCCGCACGACCGGCCGGAACCGGCGCCCACCGCGACGACACGCGGCCCTTCGTCGCACCCCGATGCCACAATCAGCACCGAACGCCGACAACGACGCCGCGCTCCAGACCGACCGAGCTCCATGAAAGATCCGGGCTAGTCCAGCAGGTCTCCGAGCTTGGGCGATAGGCCAATCGCATCTCGAACCTGCGGATTCAGCGCCTTATGGCATGCCATAACGTGCCATAAGGGGGTTCCGCAGGGTACATTGTGGTTCATCACCACGAACCCCCGCAAGCGTGTGACCTGCACTTTTACGATCTGACCAGGGCCCAGAACCCATTCGAGTTGGCTTCCCAAGCTGATAGCGCGAGTTCGATTCTCGTCACCCGCTCCATATTCTCCGCAGGTCACGGACCTGCAAGGTGCGCCGCACCACGACCGAGGCCGACACGGCGGTGACGTCCCGCTGAGTGGTGGAGTTTCTCGACACCGTGCGGGTCAGTGCTCAGATCATGCCGTGAGGAGTTCGGTGTGGTCCACCTCCTGGGTCGTCAGGGTCATGGTGGCGAGTTGGGCCATGGAGTTCTCGGATAGGTAGCGGCGGTCGGTGGCGGCCCATTCGTCGTGGGCCTCGACCAGGACGGCGCCGGCCAGGCGCAGCAGGGCGGCGGGGTTGGGGAAGACCCCCACGACGTCGGTGCGGCGTTTGACCTCCTTGTTCAGTCGTTCCAGGGGGTTGGTCGACCAGATCTTCTTCCAGTGGCTGGCGGGGAACGCGGTGAAGGCGAGCAGGTCCTCGCGGGCGTCGGTGAGCATGTGCCCGACCTTCGGGTGGGAGCGGGTCAGCATGGTCGCGATGACTTCGAACTGCTCGGCGACGTGGGCGGCGTCGGGTTGGGCGAAGATCGTGCGGATCGCGGCGGCGACCATCTCGGCGTTCGTCTTGGACACCGCGTCGAGGACGTTGCGGGTGAAGTGGACCCGGCAGCGTTGCCAGGACGAGCCGAGCAGGACCGAGGCGATCGCGGTCTTCAGGCCCTCGTGGGCGTCGGAGATGACCAGCGCCACACCGCCCAGCCCGCGGGCCTTGAGCGAGCGCAGGAAGCTGGTCCAGAAGGCGCCGTTCTCGGAGTCTCCGACGTCGAAGCCGAGGACCTCACGGTGCCCGTCGGCGCGGACCCCGGTGGCGATGACCACGGCCTGGGACACCACCCGGCGCCCGACCCTGGCCTTGCAGTACGTCGCGTCCAGGAACACGTAGGGGAACCCCGCGTCGGCCAGGGACCGGTCACGGAACGCCGAGACCTCCTCGTCCAGGCCCGCGCAGATCCGGGAGACCTCACTCTTGGAGATCCCGGTGTCGGCCCCCAGGGCCCTGACCAGGTCGTCGACCTTCCTGGTGCTGACCCCGTGCAGGTAGGCCTCCATCACGACCGCGAACAGTGCCTGGTCGACCCGGCGGCGCCGCTCGAGCAAGGACGGGAAGAACGACCCGGTGCGCAGCTTGGGGATCCGCAGGTCCAGGTCCCCGGCCGTGGTCGTCAACACCCGGTCCCGCGACCCGTTGCGCAACGCCGTGCGGGCCTGCGTGCGCTGCCAGGGGCCGGCGCCGATCACCGCGGTCGCCTCGGCGTCGATCAGCTCTTGATACAGGTGCTCGGTCGCGGTCCGGATCCGGTCGCTGACGTCGGTGTCCTTCAATGCGGCGAGCAGGTCGAGCAGGGCAGACTGGTCCATAGCCATCGTGCGATGTCCTTCCGTGAGTTCCCTAGTCCGGTCTCACCGACCATCGCACGATGGCCTTCTCCGTCGTGGTCACCACGACGAAGAAGATCGAGAACTACACCACCTCACGGGACGCCACCGACACGGCCCTGGCCCACGAGACCTCCCGGATGTCCCTCGGCACCTGGCACGACTCCTACCGCGGCCAGGAGCAGCTCGGGGCCTGACTCCGGGACTGGATCACCGGGCGGGTGCCTCGTGTCACGACCGCGTGTCGCGCGATCCGTCTCGTCCGAGTGACGGGGGCTACGTCGTGAGATCGCTGGGGACACCCGCGGAAGCGGCCGTCGCGGACCAGCTGGCGAGGAGTTTGAGCTTGTCCTCGGAGGTGCTCCCGGGCTCCGCGATGTACGCGGTCAGGGTGTGAGCCGCCCCCAGCGACGTGGCGAGGTCCAGCGGATGGTAGGTGAGTTCCAGGGCTCCGACCGCGCCGTGCTGGAACCGCTTCACACCCCCGTGGTGCAACCGCACATTGTGCTCGGCCCACCGCGTGCGGAACTCGGGACTGATCGTGGACAGCTCGCCGACCAGCTCACGCAGCGCCAGGTCGTGCGGGTACCGCCCAGCCTCGGCGCGCAGGAGCGCGACAGTCGTGTCGGCTGCTGCCGACCAGTCTGAGTAGAAGTCACGTGCCCCTGAGTCGAGGAATGCGTACCTGGCGAGGTTGGCGTTCCCGGTGGCCCCGGCGGTCGGACCGGTCAGCATCCCTGAGTACAGGGCGCGGCCGAGCGCGTTGGCCGCCACCATGTCGAGGCGGCCATTGCTGACGAACGCGGCGGACATCGTCATGGAATCAAGCAACCACTGCACGCTCGCCGGCACCTCGACCGCCCGGCGCCGCCTCGCGGGACTCTTCGGCCGAGCGGCCCGCGCCAGGTCGAGCAGGTAGACGCGCTCCTCCTCATCGAGCCGCAACGCCCGCGCGACCGCGTGCAGCACGTCATCGGAGACGCCGTCGATGTGCCCCTTCTCCAGGCGCGTGTACCACTCGGCGCTCACGCCCGCGAGCACGGCGACCTCTTCTCGGCGCAGGCCGGCGACACGGCGCCGCCCGCCGCCCGCAGATAGCCCCACCTGCTCTGGGGTGAGCCGGGCACGGCGGGTGGCGAGGAAGTCGCGGATGTCGGCTCGGTTGTCCACTCGCCAACGGTAGGCCCCGCCACCAGGGGAAGGGAGGTTGAGCTCGTCCCCCCCATACGTTCGGCCTCCCTCGCACACACGACCGCGCGTTTCACTAGGGGAGGCCGGACCTCGCAGTGGCCGGTTCCAGCTCAAGCACCTTCTAGCGATGGAGTACTTCATGCGCGGAGTAGTCATGCACGCGCCCGGTGACGTCCGGGTCGAGCAGCGCGCGGACCCGCAGATTCTCGAACCGACCGACGCGATCATCCGGACAGCTGCCGTCTGCATCTGCGGGTCGGACCTGTGGCCCTACCGCGGCATCGAGAAGCTCGACGGACCCACGCCCATGGGGCACGAGTACGTCGGCGTCGTGGAGCAGATCGGTGACTCGGTCAAGAACGTCAAGATCGGCGACTTCGTGGTCGGCTCGTTCTTCGCATCGGACAACACCTGCGAGATCTGCCAGGCCGGCTACCAGTCCCGGCGCGTGCACAACATCGGCATGGGTTCGATGGGCACGCAGGCCGAGCTCGTGCGCATCCCCCTCGCCGACGGCACCTTGGTCGCGACGCCTGGAATGCCCGACCCAGAGCTGATCCCGTCGCTGCTCGCAGCTTCTGATGTGCTGGGCACGGGCTGGTTCGCGGCCGTGGCTGCCAAGGTCGGTCCGGCGAAGACCGTCGCGGTCGTCGGTGACGGCGCGGTCGGCCTGCTCGGAATTCTCGCTGCCAAGCATCTCGGCGCCGACCGGATCATCGCGATGTCGCGCCACAGCGATCGGCAGGCGCTGGCCCGTGAGTTCGGCGCGACCGACATCGTCGAGGAGCGCGGTGACGCCGGCGTGGCCAGGATCAAGGAACTGACTGGCGGCCTGGGCGCGCACAGCGTCATCGAGGCGGTCGGTACCCAAGAATCCATGGAGCAGGCCATCCGGTCCACGCGACCTGGAGGTCACGTCGGATACGTCGGGGTGGCCTACGGGGTCGAGCTCAACGGCATGGACCTGTTCTTCTCCGGCGTGCACCTGCACGGCGGTCCAGCCCCGGTTCGCCGGTTCCTGCCCGAGCTGATTCAACTGACCCGAGAATGTCCGGAAGCGGGCGCGCGACCGCTCCGGGCGGAGCCCGGATGGTCGTTGATGGGGAGGGGCTGTCAGGCGACGGGGTCGAGGACGACGGTGTGGCCGAGGGCCTCGAGCTGGTTGACCAGGCGGCGGGTGCGGGCTTGTTCGGCCGCGTGGTCGGTGAGCCAGCCCGGTCCGAGGTCGACGTAGGTCTGGTCACGGACCAGCATCCAGTAAGCCGAGACGAGGATGGAGTGCGCGACCGCGACCGCGGCACGGTTGTGCCCGCGCCGAGAGGTCAGGTGCGCGAACTGGCTGGCGAGATAGGTGTCCTTCGTGTGGGAGGCAGACTGCGCGGCCTCGACGAGCATCGAGGTCAAGAACCTGTTCCCGTGCCGGGTGCCGACCGGTTGGCGACGCCCGGCGGACTCGTGCATCGCGGGTGCGACCCCCGCCCAGGAAGCCAGGTGTCCGGGGCTGGGGAACCGAGACATGTCCCCACCGGTCTCGGCGATGACCGTCCAGGCGACCAACCGCCCGACCCCCGGGATGGTGGTCAGCAGGTCGATCTCGTGCGCCCAGGGAGCCATCGCGACCTCCAGGTGCAAATCCAGGTCGGCGAGGGCTTGCTCGGTCGCGGCGATCCGGGCCAGCAGCTGACCGACGATCAGTGCGTGGTGGTCATCGAAGTGCCCGGTCAGGGCCTCGACCAGGTCGGGGATCTTGCGGCGCAGCTTGGTGCGCGCCAGGTCGGCCATCACCACCGGATCGCGCTGCCCGTCGACCAACGCGGACAGCATCGCCCGTGAGGACGTCCCGGTGATGTTCGACGCGACCGCGGAGATCTTGATCGAGGCGTCCTCCAACAACTTCTCCAGCCGGCCGGCATCACGGGTCCGGTCGCTTTGCAGCTGCAACCGGTAGCGGGTCAGGTTCCGCAGCCGGCGCACCGGGGCCTCGGGGACGAACGACGGGGCGACCAGGCCATGCTCGAGGAGCTGGGCGATCCACTCCGCGTCCCGCACGTCGGACTTGCGTCCCGGCACGGCCTTGATGTGCGCCGCGTTCAGCAGCCAGGTCGTCATCCGCTCTTCGAGGCAGTACAGCACCGGCTTCCAGTACGTCGAGGTCGACTCCATCGCCGCCAGCTCGACCCCGCACTCGACCAGCCAGTCGGCCATCAACCCCAGCGACCGGGTCATCGTGCGGAACGTGCGCGTCTCGGAGACCCGCCTGCCCCCGGGCCCGGGCATGCGCACACAGACCACGACGATCTTCTTGCCGATGTCCAGACCAGCGACCCGCTCAACCAGCACTTCCATCACGACCACCTCCGAGAGCTCGGCGACAGGCGCCGCCCGGAGGGGCCCTTGCGGTCGGAGACAGACCCGCGTGCTCAACGGCAACAATGCGACACACCCCGAGCCCCCGCGTCGTACTCATCTGCGGGCTCAACCGCACCAGAGTCATGCGACGTCGCCGGGCGACCCCACCATTCTCATCTCACCGACCGAACGACCAAGCCCGTGCCCCTTACTCATCTGGGACCGGGTGATCGACCCTGGCAAGGTCTTCGACCTCGCGCTCCCGCTCGACCGGGCGGCCAAGGGCTACACGGCTATGGACGAGCGTCGCGCCATCAAGGTCCTCCTGGAGGTCTGACCAGCCCCGCAGCTGCTGCCAGGCTGAGTGGGAACCACCCGCGCGGCCAGGACGAGTTCGGAGCCCCCCTCACAGTCCGCGAGCTGCTCTCGCTCGTGCCTTGATCGCAAGGATGACGTCGGTCTTGGCGTCGGCATAGTCGTTCATGTCGTCCCACCGCTTGCTGAGCAGGGCTCTCTTGGTGTCCTCGTAGAGGGCACGGTCTCTCGCATCGGAACGCAGGCGATCGCGAAGGAGAAGGTATTCGTCCACGGCAGGATCGTCTCGTTCGAAAAGGTGCACATGAACGTCGCGCGCTGGTGTGCGCACAAGGCGATGCCTCGGCTCGCGGACCCGCAGCTCGTATCCGGCGGCCAGGAGCGCATCGAGGTAGTCCTCTTCGGCGGTGATGTCGTCGACCGTGACCACGATGTCGATGATCGGCTTGGCTGCCAGCCCGGGAACTGACGTGGAACCGATGTGCTCCATCTCGACATCCGATGCTGCGAGAGCATCCCGGATCCGCCGCTGGTGATCGAGGTAGATGTCTGCCCACCGGTCGTCATAGCTGTGCAGCTCGACCGCGAGTGCCTCGACACCCCCCACCAGCTCGACCGTCGTGACGTCCGGTCGGCGCGGCTCGCGGTTCTTCCTCACGCGAACATCGTCGCATTGCGGGCTTCGGGCCGTCAGCGCCAGAAGTCGGCGAGCTGTTCGGCGAGGGCTCTGCCTTGCTCGTATCCGGCTCGAGCGGCAGGCGGACGCTGCGACAGATCCATCGCGTTGGCGCCGAACATGTGCTCGGAGGCGCTGTCCGGGAAGATCGTCTCGACTCTGCTGCCGCGTGCGCGCAGCTCGGCGAGCTGTGTTGCGAGATGCATGCCCCAGTCCACCGGAGTCAGTGACCTGCCGCCGAACGGTGACAGCACGAGCACCCGTGCGTATCCGGCTGCCAGATCGGCGTTCTCGGCGTTGGATCGGTAGCCGCCGTCGATGTAGCGGTGGTCCCCGATCCGGTAGGGAAGGCCACTGGCGCAGCTGGCGGCAACGGCGTCCGCCAGGTCGACCCCGCTGTGCCGGTCGAACACGACCGGTTCACCGGTCTGGGCATCGACGGCCGTGATGAGCACTGTTCGTCGCGGCCAGCGCTGACTGGGCAGCCGCGCGGCGACCGTGGCGCGCCACTGCGCTTGCCATGAGCCGTCCGACGCCGCATCCACGTCGAGTGCCGACGCGCCCAGCCGGGGGCGCAGGTCCGCCGCGTCCTCGGCGGCGGCGATGATCGCGCCGAGCCTCTCCAGATGGTTCGCCACGGCCCTGACCGGAGCCCGACCTCCGTCGGACCCGGCCGGACGGGACCGTTGCTGGGGGGCAGGGGCGAGAGTCGCCGCGAGCAGCTCGGTCGGCGTCGCGCCAGCGATCTGGGCCGCGGCCGTCGAGCCGGCCGACGTCCCGATGGTCAGGTCGGCTGTGGTCACGTCGAGCCCGGCGTCGAACAGGCCGGCGACGACCCCGATCAGCCACGCGTTGCCTGTCGATCCGCCGCCACCGAGGACCAACGCTCGATCGCCCTCGGCGCGCAGCCGCTGGGTGGCGTCGACCTCCGGCTGATCCTGGTCGGACCTCGACTGGTCGCCGTGCCGCGGCACGGCGCCGATGTCGGACGTCGTCGGGGCGGGGTGCGGAGCTGACGACGGTGTGGTGTTCATGGGGACGCGCCTTTCGCGGATGCGTGGGGTGGCGCTCCCGGCGGCGACTACCTCAGTCGCGCGATCGTGGACGGCTGGGGAGCGCCCACTGTGGTCACTGCGTTCATGGGTCTCACCTCCTGCCGACGGATCACGATCGCGGCGACGCTAGTACGCACGCGGAGCGGTGCGCAACGGGAATCATGCCGAGGCCATGTCGCGGTCGAACGCGCCGCAGACCGCTACACCCTCAGCTGCCGACGGCCCGCTGAACAGATCCGCGGCCGGTGGAACCGCTGCTCACGGTCTCCCCCAAGGGAGCGCGTGCTGTCGGGGGCGCAGGATGCCGCCACCAACAGTGCGCGGAGCCGGCCGCCTGCACCGGCGACATGCGGGATCATGCGGACATGAACCACCGCGTGGCGAGGCCTCCGGGACACGTGATCGTGCATGGGCTCGAGGGCCTCGGCCTCCGCGTCATCGAGCATCTCGTCGCCCTCGGCCTGGAGGTCGTCGCGGTGGACGACGGCGCCCGACCCGGCGCGGTCCAGGCCGCGTCCGCCATGGGCGCGACCGTCGTCCCGCACCACGACGGAGCAGCCGCCGCGCTCGGTGCCGCGGGCCTTCGCGACGCTCGTGCGGTCGTCTGCCTGTCTTCGACGGACCTCGGAGCGCTGGAGACCGCGCTGCTCGCCCGTCGGCTCCGACCCGAGCTGACCGTCGTGGCCCAGATCCGCAACCAGGCGGTCGCGCGCGCGGTACGGGCCGACGTCGGCATCCTCGTGCTCGACGTCGCGACGATCGCCTCGCCCGCGATCGTCGAGGCGTGTCTCGGCGAGCAGGGGCACGGGTTGCGGATCGCCGACGAGGTGGCACAGGTACGCACCGTGGCGGCGCCACGCGACGGCCTGCTGCGGGACCTGTTCGGTGAGGTCCTCGTCCCGTTGTGCGTGCAGCGGCTCGACGGCGCGGCGGAGTCGGTGGTCTGCCCTGGACGTGATCTCGAGGTGCACGCGGGGGACGCCGTGAGCATGCTCGGACCCGCGGCCGTCTGGGACGAGGTGGCCCCGTCGACCCGCTCGGCGGTCCAGTCCGCGACCGTTCGACCCTCCGGCCAGGCTCACGGCGAGCGCGAGGAGTCGGGCGCCGTGCGCCGGTGGGGCCGGGCCGTCGCCCAGGCCACCGACTTCCGGCTGCGCCGTGCTCTCGTGACGCTTCTCGGGCTGGCGCTGTTCTCGATCGCCGTGCTGATGATCGGCTACCGCGAGGCGGACGGCACGCGCATGACGCCGCTCGACGCCCTCTACTTCACCGCGGAGACCATCGGCACGATCGGCTACGGCGACTTCAGCTTCCGGGCGCAGCCGAGCTGGCTCCGCGCCTATGCGGTGCTGCTCATGGTGGCCGGGGCGGTTCTCGTGACCCTGGTCTACGCGCTGCTGACCAACCTGCTCGTCTCACAACGACTGCAGGAGGCGCTCGGCCACGGGCAGGTCACCGACCTGCGCGGGCACGTGATCGTCGTGGGGCTCGGCTCGGTCGGGGCGCGCGTGGTCGAGTCGGTCCTCGCTACGGGGACGCCGGTGGTCGTCGTGGAGACCGACGAGACGAACCGGTACCTGGCCCAGGTGCGAGGTCTGGGCGCCAAGGTCGTCCTCGGGGACGCCACGCTCGCCCGCACGCTGCAGCTCGTGAACCTCGACCGCGCCAAGGCCGTGGCCGTGCTCACCTCCGACGACCTGACGAACCTCGAGGTCGCCCTCGCGGTGCGTGACTGGCTCGGTGAGCGCACCGACGTCCCGGTCGCGATCCGGCTCGCCGACCGTCGCCTCGCGTCGACCGTGCGGCAGGCGTTCGGGTTCACGCACGTGCGGTCCACCGACGAGCTCGCTGCTCCGTGGTTCGTCGGCGCCGCTCTCGGGCTCGAGGTGCTGGGGACGTTCTTCGCGGGCGACGTCCCGTTGCTGTACGCACGGGTGCAGGTCACACCTGGCGGCGGTCTCGACGGCGCGCGCCTCGACGCGTTGACCGGGCGGAGCCGCGTGCTGTCGGTGCGCCACCGTGGTGAGCAGGAGGTGCACCGTGTCGCTCGACGGTGGACCACGCTCGAGGCGCACGACGAGGCGTTCGTGGTCGGTCCGCACGAGGAGCTGCTCGGGCTGCTGCGGCAGGACGCGCTGCCGTTGACCGCCCGACACCCCGGGCCGGCGACGAGCTCCTGAGCCCCGGTCGGTCGCTCCAGCGCGGCTGCGGGATCGGGACCTACGAGGCCAACCGCTCCCCCGTGTCGTGACCCGAACCGGCCGGTTCGGCACCGCGTTCGGGCTGGTTGATCTCGGCCCACACCGCATCGAGGGAGAGGTCGAGGACCGCGGCGATCGCGGCGATCGTCGGGAAGGCTGGAGTGGGCACGCGACCCGTCTCGATCTTCCGGAGGGTCTCCGGCGAGACGCAGGCGTCGAGCGCGGTCTCAAGCATCGAGCGCTCTCCCCTGGCGCGACGCAGGAGGGCGCCGAGGCGCTGACCGCGCTCCACCTCGGCGGGAGTGAGCGGCAGCCTGACCATCGTCCCATTCTAGTACCGGGATAGTATGGCCGGTATAGTTATTGGTCGAATGAGAAGGGCGCCGCATGATCGAGATCCTGAACCCCACCGAGCTGGCCCGAGCACGAGAGACAGGCGCGCTGGTCGCTGACATCCTGCAGACGCTGAAGAGTCGAACCCGGGTCGGCACGAGCCTCCTGGACATCGACCGGTGGGCGAAGGCCATGATCATCGAGGCCGGAGCGCAGTCCTGCTACGTCGACTACGCGCCGTCCTTCGGGCGCGGGCCGTTCGGCCACTACATCTGCACGTCCGTCAACGACGCCGTGCTCCACGGACTGCCCTTCGACTACAGGCTTGCCGACGGCGATCTGCTGACGCTCGACCTTGCCGTCTCCCTGAGCGGAGTCGCTGCCGACTCGGCCATCAGCTTCGTCGTGGGCGGCTCACGGCCCCCGGAGAGCGTCGCGATGATCAGCGCAACCGAACGCGCCTTGAGCGCAGGGATAGCCGCTGCCGGGCCCGGTGCCCGCATCGGCGACATCTCCCATGCCATCGGCTCGGTCCTCAGCGCGGCGGGGTATCCGATCAACGTCGAGTTCGGAGGTCACGGCATCGGATCGACGATGCACCAGGACCCGCACGTCTCCAACACCGGTCGGCCCGGCCGCGGGTACACGCTGCGCCCTGGGTTGCTGCTCGCACTGGAGCCGTGGGTCATGGCGGACACCGACGAGCTCGTCACCGATGCCGACGGGTGGACGCTCCGCAGCGCGACAGGCTGCCGGACAGCGCACAGCGAGCACACGATCGCCATCACCGACGACGGAGCCGAGATCCTCACCCTGCCGAGGCGCGCGCACTCGTGAGGTGACTCGCGGGCTCAGGCGCCGTCCGGCCAACGCACGTCCTGCACGACCTCGTTGCGCCGCAAGAACCACGGCTTGTACGGCGGGTCGAACCTCGCGAACCTCGGAGGACCCACGGGGAGCAGTCCCGCCAGCGCGATCTCGGCCTCGAGGTCGGCGAGGTGCCGGCGGTAGGCGGACTCGGCCCATCGGCCCGAGAAGCGCAGGGCCGCTGCCAGGCGCTCAGGCAGCGCTCGGACGCGCACCTGCGGGTTGGAGGGGACGGGCGCCGTCGCGGCCGTCAGCGTCGCGGGCAGCACGAAGGCGATGAGGAACTCGCCCTCGGCCGTCTCGGTCTGGACGACCGGCGCGGTCATCGCGACCCGCTCGGACCCGGCCATCTCCTGGACGACCGGCGCGGTCATGGCGACGGAACGCGCTGACTCGTTCTGCCCCGAGATGTAGCCGAACAGGACGCGGAACGCCTGGTTGCCCGCGCTCTCGAAGGACCCACGGACAGCGACCTCGGCCACGACGTGGGAAGGGTAGCGCCGCAGCTCGAACGCGGGGTACCGCTCGACGAGCTCGTACGGCTGTTGCTCCGTCACGCGTCCGACACTACGCACGTCGGGGCGGGCCTTCCTCAGGAGGCGGGCGGGTCGAGCTGGAGCCGGTCGACGGCATCCTGGATGGCGACGGCGGCCGCTCCCCTGGCCCAGGCTGTGAAGCCCGACTCGTCGACGTAGAGGTTGACGTCGTCGGCGCGGGGGTCGCGGTGCGCCGCGATCGCGGACCGGACGCGGTCCTCGGCGATGCCGAACAGCGCGATGCCTTCACCGGCGAGCACCGCTGCGGGCTGCATCGTCAGATTGGTGGCGAGGGCGACGAGCAGCCCCAGAGCGTCTGCTGCGGCATGGACCACGGCCGTCGCGGCAGGGTCTGCTGCCCGCGCCAGGTCAAGCACCTCGTCATAGTCGACAGGGCGCTGCAGAGCGGCCGAGACCTGAGCCGCGATCGATCCGGCCGTCAGCATCGCCTGTGCGCACCCGCGATGCCCCTCGGCGCACAGGGGTCCGGTGGCGCTCAACGGGATGTGGCCGCCGAGGCCCACACCGGCCTCGCGTGACCGCACGACCTCTCCGTGCACAACGAGGCCGTACCCGATGCCGGCCCCGATCGTGATGACGACGAAGCCAGGGATGTCCCGGCCGAGGCCGAACCACCGCTCCGCCTCGGCCAGGGCGACGAGGTCGTTCTCGAGGACCACCGGAACGCCCATCCGGTCCTCGACGAGCTGGGCGAACGGCACGTCGGTCCAGCCCAGGAAGGGTGCGAACTCGACACGCCCGTTGCTGACCGCGCCGCCCAGGGCGATGCCGACCGCCGTGACAGGTTCCACCTGGGCGGCACGCACAGCGGCGGCCACCGCGCTCGCGACGTCCTCGGGCCGGTGGCTCCGCAAGGTGTGCTCCCCGCTCGCGACCAGCCCGGCCCGCACATCCGTCACGGCCACGTACACGGTGTCAGCGGTGAGCTTCACCCCCGCGACGTGGGCGAGCCCCGGCGACACGTCCAGCGGTCGGACGGGCCGTCCGACGGACTTCGTCGACCGGTCGTCCACCTCGACGAGCAGGCCCCGCTCGAGGAACGGCTTCACGAGCCGGGTGAGGCTGGAGGACGACAGGCCGAGCATGCCGGCGAGCTCGACCCGCGCGATCGGCCCGTGGATGAGCACGGCCTGCGCGAGTGCCTTCTCGCTGGTGGTCGTCGTGCGCGGAGGGCCTGGCGTCGGCAAGACGGCCCTGCTCGACGACCTGCTCGCGGGTGTCACCGGCGTGACGGTGCTGCGGACCCAGGGGCTGGAGTCCGAGTCACCGCTCGCCTTCGGCGCCCTGCACCGCCTGCTGCGTCCGCTCCTGCCGAGACTCGACGAGCTGCCCCGCCCACAGGCTCGCACTCTCGGAACCGCATTCGGCCAGGACGACGACGCGCGGGTCGACCCGTTCGTCGTGGCGATCGCGACGCTGTCCCTCCTGACCGTCGCCGCCGAGGAGCAGCCGGTTCTCGTCGTGGTCGACGATGCGCACTGGCTGGACGCGGCGTCGGCCGACGCTCTCTGGTGGCCGCCCGGCGCCTGCAGGCGGATCGCGTCGCGGTCGTCTTCTCCGCGCGCGACGGGACGACGCCGCCGTTCCGTCACGACGGCGTGCCCTCCCTGACCCTGGGTCCGCTCGATGCCGCCTCGGCGCGGGCGTTGCTGGACGAGCGCACGACGAGCCCCATCCATCCAGACGTCGCCCACCAGCTGCTCGAGCAGACAGCGGCCAACGCGCTGGCCCTGGTCGAGCTGGCACCGACCCTGAGCCCCGCCCAGCTGGCCGGCGACTCGCCGCTGGGCAGCCACCTGCCCATGACGCCGGACATGGAGCGGGTCTTCCTCGATCGGGCCCGACGACTCCCGGAGCAGGTCCAGTCCTACCTGCTGCTCGTGGCAGCCGACGACTCCGGCCAGCTCCGCTCCATCGCGCGCGCCGCCGCGATCCTGGGACTGGATGAGGCGACGGCCGGGGCAGCCGAGGCGTCGGGCCTGGTCACGACGGACGACGACACGCTCCGCGTGAGACACCCGTTGGTCCGCTCGGCGCTCTACCAGGCGGCGAGCTCCCGCGAGCGTCGTGCCGCGCATCGTGCACTCGCCGCAGCGCTCGACGGCCAGGACCCCGATCGTCAGGCGTGGCACCGAGCGGCCGCCGCGGAAGGTCCCGACGAGACGCTGGCGAGCGCCCTGGATGCAGCGGGGACCAGGGCCGAGAACCGGGGTGGCTACGCCGCCGCATCGCGTGCCTACGAACGAGCAGCCGAGCTGACGGCAGGAGCCGCGCGCCGCGCCGAACGGTACTTCGCGGCGGCGCGCAACGCCTGGGACGGTGGAGAGCTTGCGCGCGCGCGGGCGCTGACGGCAACGGCGCGGAACGAGACCGACGACCCCGTGCTCCGGGCAGACATCGACCGGCTCCGTGGGCGCGTCGAGGTCAACGTCGGCTCGAGCTCGGCTGCCCATCGCATCTACGTCAACGCTGCCGCCGCGGTCGCGAGGCACGACCCGGACAGGGCCGTCGACCTCGCCGTCGCGGCGCGCGGCCTTGCGGCGTACGGCGGAGACAGTGGCGTGGCGCTCGCTCCCGAGACGCTGAGCACGCAGCCGATCCCGGGCGAGAGTGCGCGAACGAGGTCGCTGAGACAGCTCCTGAAGGCCATGACCGCCGCGTCCGAGGGCCGGTGGTCCGACGGCCTCGACCTGTTTCGGGAGTGCCTGGCGGACGGAGTCACCGACGCACACCCCGACGTCCTGGCCCATTTCGGTCAGGCGGCGCTCTACCTGGGCGACGACGAGGCCGCGGAACGGTGCTTCGAGACGATGCTCGGCGGTGCCCGCGAGAAGGGCGCCGGCATGACGGCGCTGTACGCGCTTCCGCGGCTCGCGTTCCCGCTCTTCGTGACAGGTCAGTGGTCACGGGTTGAGCGTTGCGCGCACGAAGCCCGCTCCCTGGCTGCCAGCACCGGACAGCCCGCCCTGTCGGCCACACCACTGGCGTGGCTGGCCCTGCTCGCTGCCGTGCGGGGCCACGAGCTCCCCGCCGTCGACGCGGCAGACCTCGACGAGGTGGTGGAGCACCGCGCGCTCGGGATCCTCGCCGGGCCCACCGCCGACCTCCGTCGATGGTCCGCGGGCGTCCGCGACGCGCACGCGGGGTCGCTCGCAGGGGCCCATCACCACCTGAGCCGGATGCGGCTCCCCGCGCTCACCCGCCTGGCAGCTCTCGACCGCATCGGCGCAGCCGCGCGCGCAGGCGAGGTGGAGTGGGCCCGGGCACAGATCGATGATTTGGTGCCGTTCGCCGAGGCGACCCGGTGGCCGTGGGCACTGGGCGCCGTGCACCACGGCAGGGCCCTCCTGGCAACCGCGGAGGACGCGCCTCACCTGTTCGAGGCCTCGTTGGTGCACTACTCGACGGCGCGTCGGCCCTACGACCTCGCCCGGACGCACCTCGCCTTCGGTGAGCACCTGCGACGTGCCCAGCAGCGCGTCGAGGCCCGGGCGCACCTGCGCCGTGCACTGGAGATCTTCGACGACCTGAACGCCGGGCCGGCCGCCACGCGGGCAGCGAACGAGCTGCGGGCATCGGGCGAGACGGCACGCAAGCGGGACGTCTCCACTCAGCTCGCCCTCACGCCGATGGAGCTGCAGGTAGCCCGGCTCGTCGCCCAGGGTCTGTCGAACAAGGACGTCGCCGCGCAGTGCTGGATCTCGCCGCGCACCGTCGCGTTCCATCTGCGCAACTGCTTCGCCAAGACGGGCGTCTCCTCCCGAGGCGAGCTGGCCCAGGTCGTCCTCTCCTAGCCGTCGCCTGAACCCGGCCATCTCGCCGGGGCGACCAGGGTGGGGCGACGAGACGCTTCAGGGACACCAGTCGCCCACCGCAGGAGCCAGTCCCGTGCTGCACAACACCCCGCGCACCTTCATCGGTGCGACGACCTTGCAGATCCTCGGCATGGGCTCCAGTGCGTGCGCGGCCGCCGTCGTGAACGAGGTCCGAGCGGTCCAGGGCGTGGCCCACGTCACCGCGGACATCATCACCTGCACGATCACCGTCCGGGCGAGCGAACCAGTCGACCGCGCGGACATCGAAGAGGCAGTTCGCCGGGTCGGCCTCGCGGTCACCGACTAGCTGCCTGCAGGCCCCCCGGGACGCACTACGCCGCGATGCCGAAGTCCGACCGGCCAGACCGGGCGCTACGGCGCACGACGGTTCCGTCCGCGACGATCGCGTCGGCGGGCAACCGAGCACCAGGCCCGATGACGACGTCAGACCCGATCCGCGCCCCGGCACCGATCCGGGCCCCGTCATGCACGCGCGTGCGCGGCCCGAGGTGGACGTTCCTGTCGACGACGACGTCCTCCCCCACGATCACGCCACGGTCCAGCCAGCTGCCCTCGCCGATCCGCGAGCGGTCACCCACCCGCGCGCCGGTCTCGACGTAGGCCGTCGGCGCGACCGATGCTCCGTCGTGCACGCGTGCGCCGGGCGAGACCAACCCACCGCCGTTGACGTGGCGCACGTAGCGCACCACCTGTCCGTCATCCGCCTCGAACTCAACCTTCGCTGCCATGTGGCCCCTCTCCCGTGTCGTCTGGCTGACATAACGTGAGGCCGTCAGCGGAGATTCCACGCCGCCTCATCGGCTGGGACGGGCATCTGCGTGATCAGTGGCGATCCGTAGCGCGTTCCAGCGCCCGACGTGGGCATGATGCGACGGTGCGCTCTTGCCGGCTCGGCCTCGTCCTGCTGGTGCTGGCCGGCGCCCTCGCGGCGTGCTCCACGGGCACCGGGCCGTCGCCGAGGGGCACCCCCGCGCCGTCGAGCACGGGCGGCTCAGGCGGCCCGAGCGGCTCGCCGACCGGTCCGGCGCCCTCCCCGAGCGTTCCCTCGACGGTGACGCCGTCGGCCACGCCGGCCGCTGACCCGCTGGCCGGCTGGACGCTCGAGGAGGAGGTGGGCCAGATCGTGATGGTCGGCGTCAAGACCTCGGCACCGCAGCAGCCCAGCCACGACCTCGTCGCCTCGGCGCATGTCGGCAACGTGTTCCTGCAGGGGCGCACCTCAGCCGGACGCGCCAAGGTCGAGGCCCTGGTGCACTGGTTCACGGACCAGGTGGCCACGGGTGCGACGCACGGTGCCCCGATGATCGTCGCGACCGACCAGGAGGGCGGCCTGGTGCAGACCTTGTCGGGCGACGGGTTCAGCACGATCCCGTCGGCGCTCGACCAGGGTGGCATGACCTCCGTGGCGCTTCGGACTGCGGCGAGCAGCTGGGGAGCTGAGCTGGCCGCCGTCGGGGTGACTCTCGACCTGGCCCCGGTGGTCGACGTGCCGACGTCATCGGGCGCAGCGGACAACGCGCCGATCGGTCGGTTGGACCGGGCCTACGGCTTCACGGCCGCGGACGTCCTGGCCCACGCCGACGCGTTCACGGACGGTCTGGCGACGGCCGGTGTGGCGGTCGCGCCGAAGCACTTCCCCGGGCTCGGCCGGGTGACCGGCAACACCGACGCGACCGCCGGTGTGGTCGACGAGGTGACCGACGCGTCGTCGGACCAGGTCACGGTGTTCCGCCAGGAGGTCGCCCGGGGGGCGCAGTTCGTCATGGTGGGCACCGCGGAGTACGCACGGCTGGACCCGGGGACGCCGGCGGCGTTCTCGTCGAAGATCGTCGACGGCCTGCTCCGCGGGGAGCTCGGCTTCAGGGGCGTCGTGATCACCGACGACCTGTCCGCGGCCGCTCAGGTCGCGGCGTGGACCCCCGGTGAACGGGCCGTCATGGCGGTCGAGGCCGGCTGCGACGTCGTGCTCGCGTCGAAGGACCCGACCGTGCTGCCGGCCATGGTGCAGGCGCTGCTCGACAAAGCCCGCGCCGACCCGGCGTTCGCCGCCGTCGTCGAGCAGGCTGCCCGCCGGGTGCTCGCGGCCAAGGGTGTGAGCTGACCTCGGCGCGTCAGCGTCGCACCGGGTAACGCAGATGGAGCACCCGGTCGCCCTGGATGACGACGTCGGGGTCCTCCAGCATCAGGCGGCCGTGGGCGAGCCGCCCGAAGTACGGCTTCCCCTGGCCGAAGACGACCGGCACGAGGTCGATCGCCACATGGTCGATGAGGCCCAGCGACAGCGCCTGACCGCCGACCTCACCTGCGGCCACCCCGATCTCCCCCTCGCCGGCGAGCTCCTGTGCGCGCGCCATCCCTTCCTCCACCGAGGTGGCGAAGTGGTACGACGACTCCGGGTGCCAGCCGGTCGGCCGCGGTCGGTGCGACACGACCACGACGTGGTCGCTCGCCGGCGGGTGCCCGTCCCACCCGTCGGTCAGGTCGAAGAGGTGTCGGCCGATGACCAGCACCTTCTGACGCGACCACATGCCACGCACGTAGTCGGCCGAGGCCGCTGAGACCCGGAACGGCAGACCGTGACCCTGGGCGTCGCCGACGAGAGGATGGTCGCCGTTGAAGTACCAGTCGTGGAGCGGCCCGACGTCGTCGTGCTCGTCGGCGATGTAGCCGTCCAAGGAGGCCACTGCGTGCATGTACGTGGTACCCATCCCGACTCCTCCCGCCGACAACGGTCGTCCCCAGGTTCCCGGCAAACGAACCGACCGGCAAGCACCTGCCACGGGAGCGAGCGGCCGTCGGTGGAGGACGATGGAGCCATGACCACACTGGAGCGTCTGACCGCCGACCTGACCGCCTCGATGAAGGCCCGTACGCCGTTCCAGACGAACACCCTGCGCCAGATGATTGCCGCGGTGCGCGCGGCGGAGAAGGCCGGGACCGTCGCCCGTGAGCTCACCGAGGACCAGGTCCAGGCCGTCCTGAGCACCGAGGTGAAGAAGCGTCGGGAGAGCGCACAGATCTACACGACCGCGGGCGCCGGCGAGCGTGCCGCGACCGAGACCTCCGAGGCGGACCTCATCGAGTCCTACCTGCCCCCGGCGGTCAGCTCGGAGCAGCTGGACGCGATCGTCGCCGACGCCATCGCCGCGACCGGCGCCACCACCCTCAAGGACATGGGCACGGTGATGAAGGTCGCGACCGCCGCCGCGACCGGCGTGGGCCGGCTCGACGGCAAGGCGCTGTCAGACCGGGTGCGCAGCGCCCTGACCGGCGCTGCCCGGGCCTGACCGGCCGGTACCACGCGGGTGCGGAGTCACGTCAGCCCCCGCTACCTCGACCCCGGGTCTGGTGGCCGTCCTGCGGCGAGCCACAGCAACCCGCCGACGACGCTTCCGAAGACCAGGAGCACCGTCCACACCGGCTTGGTGAACGTGCGGACCTCTCGCTCGTCCGTCCGGGTGAGGTCGAGGAGGCAGTACCCCCAGAAGACGAGGGCCAGGACGAAGACAAGAAACGGCAGCCACACCGTGGCGGTCGCGCTCATGTGCACCATCGTCTCGCACCTGCGTGCGGCCGGCCCGGTCGGCACCCTGACGAGCCGGATCGAGATCGCCACCGGCGCGACGGGTCGAGCCTCGACGGCGGCGCGCCCGCGGACGTCGACATCGTCCGCGGGCGCGCCTCCAGAACGATCAGGGCTCAGTACCGGATGACGACCCGACCGTCGATCTTGCCGTGCTTCATCTCGTCGAAGATCGTGTTGATCTCGTCGAGCCGACGGGTGGACACCGTCGGGTGGATGAGTCCGCGAGCGTAGAAGTCCAGGGCCTCCTCGAGGTCCTGCCGGGTGCCGACGATCGAGCCTCGGACGGTGAGCCCCTTGAGGACGATCTCGAAGATCGACGCGGGGAAGTCCCCCGGCGGGAGCCCGTTGAAGACGATCGTGCCGCCGCGCCGAGCCATGCCGATCGCCTGCCCGAACGCCGACGGGTGCACGGCCGTCACGAGGACGCCGTGCGCGCCCCCGGTCTCCCGCTGGATGACCTCGGCCGGGTCGTGCTCGAGGGCGTTGACGACCAGCTCGGCGCCGTGCTTCGTGGCCAGCGCGAGCTTGTCGTCCGCGATGTCGACGGCGGCCACGCGCAGGCCCATCGCCTTGGCGTACTGCACGGCGATGTGCCCGAGGCCGCCGATGCCCGAGATGACGACCCACTCGCCGGGCCGGGCCTCGGTCATCTTCAGCCCCTTGTAGACGGTGACGCCCGCGCACAGCACGGGCGACACCTCCTCGAGGTCGGCACCCGCCGGGATCCGCGCGGCGAAGCGCGAGTCCACGAGCATGTACTCGCCGAACGAGCCGTCGACGCTGTACCCCCCGTTCTGCTGCTGCTCGCAGAGCGTCTCCCAGCCGGTGCGGCAGTACTGGCAGGTCCCGCACGCGGACCAGAGCCACGCGTTCCCGACGAGCTGGCCGATCTCGAGGTCCGTCACGCCCTCGCCGAGCGCGACGACCGTGCCGACACCCTCGTGCCCCGGGATGAACGGAGGGCTAGGCTTCACCGGCCAGTCCCCCTGCACGGCGTGCAGGTCCGTGTGGCACACCCCGGTGCTGATGAGCTTGACGAGCGCCTGCCCGGGGCCAGGCGTGGGGACGACGACGTCCTCGATCGCGAGGTCGTTCCCGAACTCCCTGACAACTGCTGCCTTCATGGTCGGCATCGTGCTCTCCTGGTTGTTGGTGACTCTGACGTTGTCAGGTGCGCCGTCCGCACCCCGAGCTGTCGGCGCGTGCGGGCTCAGAAGAAGCCGAGCTTCTGGGCCGAGTACGACACCAGCAGGTTCTTGGTCTGCTGGTAGTGGTCGAGCATCATCTTGTGGTTCTCGCGACCGATGCCCGAGCCCTTGTAGCCGCCGAACGCGGCCGCGGCCGGGTACGCGTGGTAGCAGTTCGTCCAGACCCGACCCGCCTGGATGTCGCGCCCTGCCCGGTACGCGATGTTGCTCTCGCGCGTCCAGACCCCGGCGCCGAGACCGTAGAGCGTGTCGTTCGCGATGCTGATGGCGTCGTCGTAGTCGTCGAACCGGGTCACCGCCAGCACGGGGCCGAAGATCTCCTCCTGGAAGATCCGCATCGAGTTCTTGCCCTCGAAGATGGTCGGCTGCACGTAGAAGCCGCCGGCGAGGTCACCGTCCAGCTCGACCCGCTCGCCGCCGGTGAGCAGCGTGGCGCCCTCGGCCTTGCCGATGTCGATGTAGCTGAGGATCTTGGCCAGCTGGTCGCTCGACGCCTGCGCTCCCATCATCGTGTCGGTGTCGAGGGGGTTGCCCTGCTTGATGGCACGCGTCCGCGCGACCGCGTCGGTGAGGAACGGGTCGTAGATCGAGTCCTGGATGAGCGCTCGGGACGGCGCGGTGCACACCTCGCCCTGGTTGAAGGCGAACATCGTGAAGCCTTCGAGCGCCTTGTCGTAGTAGTCGTCCTGGGCGCGTCCGACGTCCCCGAAGAAGATGTTGGGGCTCTTGCCACCGAGCTCGAGGGTGACCGGGATGAGGTTCTGGCTCGCGTACTGCATGATCAGCCGGCCGGTCGTGGTCTCCCCGGTGAACGCGATCTTGCGGATGCGCGGGGACGACGCGAGCGGCTTGCCCGCCTCGAGGCCGAACCCGTTGACGACGTTCACCACGCCCGGCGGCAGGATGTCCGCGAGCAGCTCCATCAGGACGAGGATCGACGCCGGCGTCTGCTCGGCCGGCTTGAGCACGATGCAGTTGCCGGCCGCGAGCGCCGGGGCGAGCTTCCACACCGCCATGAGCAGGGGGAAGTTCCACGGGATGATCTGGCCGACGACCCCGAGCGGCTCGTGGAAGTGGTAGGCGATCGTGTCCTCGTCGATCTGCGAGATCGACCCCTCTTCGGCGCGGATCGCACCGGCGAAGTAGCGGAAGTGGTCCACAGCGAGCGGGATGTCCGCGCCGAGGGTCTCGCGGATCGCCTTGCCGTTGTCCCAGGTCTCCGCGACGGCCAGCATCTCGAGGTTCGCCTCGATGCGGTCCGCGATCTTGTTGAGGATCACGGCCCTGGTCGTCGCTGTGGTGCGGCCCCAGCTGCGTGCCGCGCCGTGCGCCGCGTCGAGGGCGCGGTCGATGTCGGCGGCGTCGCCGCGCGCGATCTCGGTGAACGCTCGTCCCGTGACCGGCGAGCGGTTCTCGAAGTACCTTCCCGACGCCGGGGCGACGTACTCGCCGCCGATCCAGTGGTCGTACCGCTCGCGGAAGGTTGCGAGGCTGCCGGGTTGGCCGGGGGCTGCGTAGATCGTCATGACGGACCTCCATGCACAGGGCTGGGTCGCCGCGACATCGTCGGCGACCCAGAGGAGCCGCGTCGTTGCGACCCTCAACGTGCAGGACGTTAGGCCTAGGTACGTTGCACGACCGTTGCACTGCCGGGTGCCGGTGGCGGGCGGCGGCGGACGACGACAGGCGTCAGGCGAGCCGGCCGCCGACGCGCAGCAGTCCCGCACTGCGGGAGGCCCGGTGGGCGATCGGTTGCGGTGCCCGCAGCTCGCGGTCGAGCGCCTCCGCGTGCGCGCGGGCGCGGATCGATGCGGGGCTCCCCGCCGGCAGCAGGGCGAGCAGCCGTCCCCACGCCGCCCAGTCGGCCGAGCCGTCGTCGCGCCGCGTCCACTCCTCGAGGACGCGCGAGTCCTGAGTGCGGATCACCGCGGCATGCACCTCGCCCGCCAGCTCGTCCCGGAGCGCGACGACGGCGGGCGCCTCCGAGCGCGGCAGGACAGGCCCGGGGTAGGCGTGGAGCGCCGCGAGGACGTCGCCACGCGCGAGGTGCTCGCGCACGTCGTCGATGTCGGTGCGGAGCGGGTCGGCGAGCCGGTAGGGCCGCGACTCGGTCAGCATCGTGCCGACGCAGCGCCGCAGACGCGAGATCTCGGCACGCACCGTCACGGACGACGCGGCGCCGTCGTACAGCAGCGCGGCGATCTCCTCGCCCGTCAGCCCTGAGGGGTGCCCGCCCAGGAGCAGCAGCAGCTCGGCGTGACGCAGCGTGACCGTCTGCTGCGTGCCAGCACTCGTCAGCACGGGCGTCGACGTCCCCAGCACCTCGAGCCGGCATCCGGGGTGCGGTCGTGGCGTCGTCGACCGGCGTGGCGTGACGTGCGCCCGCAGGTCCCGGACCGTGAGCGCGGACTCCATTGCGGCCACCGTGGCCCGGACGAGCGACAGCATCAGGGGCGACGCCGCGGGCGCCCGACCCGTGATGTCCAGCACACCGAGCACCCGGCCCGTTCTCGGGTCGTGCACGGGCGCCGCCGTGCAGCTCCACGGGTGGACGGCCCTGGTGAAGTGCTCCGCGGCGAAGATCTGCATCTCGTGACCGGTCGCGAGCGCCATGCCGGGCGCGTTGGTGCCCGTGTCCTGCTCGGCCCAGCGAGCCCCCTCGACGAACCCGATGCGCTCGACCTCGCGCCGGACGACGTGGTCGCCCTCGACCCACAGCAGGTGGCCGGAGTCGTCCGTGAGGGCCACGATCATGCCGTCGGAGACCGTGCCGTCGATCAGGAGGCGTCGCACGATCGGCATGAGCGGAGCGAGCACGTGCTCTCTCCGGTACGCCCGCAGGTCGCTCGTGCTGAAGTCGGTGGGTGGAAGACTCCGCTCCGGGTCGACGCCGCCGGACCTGCTGCGCATCCAGGAGTCCATGACCTCCCGGCGAACCGACCCATGACGCTCCTGGACGACCTCTCCGAGGGGATCGGCGACGAGGTCCCGCACCATGAAGTCCTCGTGCGCGGCGCGCAGGCGCGACGCGAGCTCGTCGGGGTCTGCTCCCGCGGGCCAGGCAGCCCGCGCGCGGTCTCTGGTGGTCACCCGGACTGCCCCCTTGACGGCGCTGTCAACTGGTCGGTGCGCGGCGAGGACGCACGCCCACGTGGGCAGGATAGACCCGGAAGATGCCGGTTCAGGTCGGCGGCCGAGGATGCCCACCGCCAACCTAGCCCGCGGCGCCCCCCGCAGCGAGGTCCACGATGGTCGCCTCGAGGGCGGCCGGATCAACGCCGGCCAGAGCACCCGTCCCGTCGGCGACCTCCAGCAGGGCGATGAGGATGTGCTCGGTGCCGATGGCGGCACTCTCCATCCGCAGCGCGACCCGGAACGTGAGCTCGAGCGCCTTGCGCGCGTGCGCGTCGAACGGCACCAGCTCGGGCACGGTGTCGGTCCGCGGCGGCAGTGTGGCGACGGTGTCCGCGCGCAGCTGCTCCAGGTCGAGGCCCTGGGCGACGAGCGCCCGGGCTGCGACGGCGTCGGGCAGAGCGAGCAGGCCGAGCAGGAGGTGCGCCGGCTCGATCTCGACGTTGCCGGCGGCCTGCGCCTCGTTCTGCGCAGACACGACGACGCTGCGGGCGTCGTCCGTGAAGCGCGCGAAGCCCTGGCTCGGGTCGAGGGCCGGCTGATCCGCGGGACGGTTGACGGAGAACCGCTTCTGGACCGCCTGCTTGGTGACGCCCATGCTGCGGCCGATGTCGGTCCACGACGCACCCGACCGGCGTGCCTGGTCGACGAAGTGGCCGATGAGGTGATCGGCGACTTCGTCGATGTGCTCGGCGAGCAGCACGGCGTTGCTCAGCTGGTCGAGGGGGTCGGTGTAGCCCTTCTTGATCCCGGCGATGAGCTCGTCGAGGCGGACGGGGTTGGCCATCCGGACGGTGCGGTCGGTCGCCTTCACTGGTTCGCTCATGCGACAACCTTAGGTTGACGCTGGAGTGGCGTCAACCTCAGGTAGACGCTCACGATCCGGCGCGGACGGTGCGTGGGGCCGCACCGTCCGCGCCGATCCCGTTTGCCCTGCCGAGCCGTCCGATCGCATCATGGGGACCGTACTGAGCCGTCGGACGAGCCGATGGCCACCCGAGCGCGGAGCTCACAACGATGCAGCAGGGAAGCGGGGCGGCCGTCCAGGCCTGCCCAGGCGTGGCCCGGACGCCCGCCCAGAACGCCTGACGCCTCACGGCGACACGCCCGTCGGACCCCACGGTCCGACGGATGATCGGCATACCTCGGCGGGCGCTGACCGTCCCCGCGCCACCATTCGCTCGCATCCGCGCTGTCGACCTCGGTCGAGGCCCCCGATGCGACGGCGACTGGCGGTTCCGATCGCACGAGAGCCGATGACCATGAACCCCCTGACCGAGAAGCAGATCCGCACGTCCTTCGTGAACTGTTCGAAGGGTGAGGCGTCCCAGCTCAGCCTCCCGCTGGACCTGAGCGACCTCCGCTGGGACCGCCTCGACTACCTCGGATGGATCGACCGCAAGGCGCCGCTGCGCGCCTATGTGGTCCTGACCGTCGACGACAGGCTCGTCGGCCTGACGCTCCGCACCCCTGAGGTCCAGGCGGCGCGCCGTCGGGCCATGTGCGCGTGGTGCGAGGACGTGAACGCGACGAACGACGCGTCGATGTACGTGGCACGCCGTGCCGGGGCGTCGGGACGCAACGGCGACACGATCGGCACGCTGATCTGCACGAGCTTCGAGTGCTCACGCAACGTGCGGCGGACGCCGACGATCGTCGAGGCGGGCCTGGACCCCGCCGGACTGGTGCAACGCCGGATCGAGGGGCTGCGCGAGCGGTCGCAGTGGTTCGCCCGGTCGGTCCTCCAGGAGGTCTGAGCGGGACGGCGCGGCGATGCCGGAGACCAGCCATCGCCGCGCTCCGTCACTCGCCCCGCACGGGTGCGCGGGTCACGCGGCAGCGGGCTTGCGTGCGTGGACGCGTTCGATCGCGCCGTGCGTCAGCCGCTCGGTGTCGACGATCGTCAGGCCCAGGTCCCGGACGATGGTGAGGGGACGTCGGGTGTAGTGCTCACCCTGCAGCGGGATCGTCACCAGCTCCACCAGGTGCTCCAGCGCACGGAGCGCCAGGTTGGACGCCACGACGTGGTCGGCGAGCAGCAGGCTGCCGCCGGGTCTGAGCACCCGGATCGCTTCCGTGAGGGCCGCCCGGTCGTCGGGGATGCAGCACAACGCGAACGTGCAGAGGACGGTGTCGAACCGTCCGTCGGCGAAGGGCAGAGCCATGGCGTCCGCCGTCGTCAGGGCGATCGGTCGCAGCAACCTGCCGGTGTGCCGCTCGGCGGCCTGCACCATCTGCGGGCTCCAGTCGACCCCGGTGAGGCTGACGTGGTCGGGGTAGTACGGGAAGTTCAGGCCGGTGCCCACGGCCAGCTCGAGGGTCGACCCGGTGGCCCGCTGACACACCCAGCGCCGGCTGTCAGCGAGGTAGCGACGCTCGACCGAGGCCGTCATCGCCTCGTAGCGCGAGGACTCGTCGTCCCAGTAGTCGATGAGCCGTTCACGTCGTCCCACGACGACACCCCGTCATCGAGCCGCCGTGCGAGATCTCGCCCTGGCGAGGCTGACATCGAACGCGGCCACGCCACGGAAGTCGAGATAGGTGTCGCTCGGCAGGCCCTGACGCTGAGCGACGATCGACGCGGCGCCTCGGAACTCGCGGGTTCGACGGAAGATCAGGAACGTCCCGATGCTCGTCGCGACGACGGGCACGGCCATGGCCGCGATCATCCGACCGTTGTCGAGCCTGCCGGTCAGGAGGATCGCGAAGGCCGCGGCGAAGTTGACCACGACGACCCACACGATGCGCCGGGTCCACCCCGCGGCTCGGACCAGGTACTCCTGCGCGTCCCGGTCCGCACGCCCGTCCCAGCGCTGCGCAATGCGTTCGGCTGCCGTCGCACTCATGGCTGCGAACCTACCGCCGGCGCAGCAGCGCGACCAGGACGCCGACCCCGACTGCCGTGATCACCCCGACCGGACCCATGACCGCCCACTGCGGCCCCCCGCCGCGCGCCGCGGTGACGAACGGGGTGACGAGGATCGGCAGGCCGGTCATCACGAGGAAGACGACAGCGGCCGGCGCCAGCATGAGGCCGGCCGGCCGGCGCAGCAGCACCAGGCGCCCGATGGCGATCACGGCGGGCAGGAAGATCGCCAGGTCCAGCACGTGCACGGGGTTCGACGGCAGGGCGAGGTCCAGGGCACCCGCCGGGATGCGGCCCTCGATCATCGCGGGCACCACGTCCGAGAGCCACAGCAGCGTGAACACCGCGGCGACGACGACGAGATACCAGCCGACGACGCGGCGCGGCGCTGGGGCCAGGTCCGCGGCCACGACCGTCGGTCGCAGGGCCCGCAGCCCGCCGACGAGCGACCAGAACGTCAGCCCGAGCACTGCCACCCACGCCAGGAACAGCGGCCCGACGTGGATCGACATCGTGTAGATCGCGTAGTTGTACGCGGTGAAGGTCAGCACACCGGTCCACAGGAGCCCTGCCCGCATCGAACCCCGCCAGGCGAGCCACGCGAGCAGAAGCGTCGCGGGGGCGGCGATGGCCACGTTGACGACGTCCTGGGCGATCGCCTGGTCGATGAACGACGCGGTCTCCCGCCCGTAGATCCCGTCGACGTCGGCGAGCCCGATCACGCTCGCGACCCATGCGACGGCAGCCGCCGCCGCGGACGTGACCCACCACGTCGTCGCATGTCGGGGGCCACCGGGCGTCGTCACGCGTGCGAGGGCTTCGGAGGATGTCGATGGGGTCGTCATACGCCCAGACTGTCGGCGTCTGACGCCCGCACAGGGTGCAAAGGTCCCATACCCCTCCCCAGACCGCCGACCGCTGCGACCCGGCCAGGTGCTGCTCCGCCTCGCCGCGCGGGGCTTCGGGGGCGGCTCACCCGTGGTTCGATGGACGACGTCCGGCGACCGAGGAGCAGCAGATGAAGAAGATCGGGTTTCTCTCGTTCGGCCACTGGACGCCGTCGCCGCAGTCGCAGGTGCGTTCGGCGTCCGACGCGCTCCTGCAGTCCATCGACCTGGCCGTCGCCGTCGAGGAGCTCGGGGGCGACGGCGCGTACTTCCGCGTCCACCACTTCGCCCGGCAGCTCGGCTCGCCGTTCCCGCTGCTCGCGGCGATCGGCGCCCGGACCAGCCGGATCGAGATCGGCACCGGCGTCATCGACATGCGCTACGAGAACCCGCTGTACATGGCCGAGGACGCCGGCGCGGCGGACCTCATCGCGGGCGGGCGGCTCCAGCTGGGGATCAGCCGGGGGTCACCGGAGCAGGTGGTCGACGGGTTCCGGTACTTCGGCCACGTGCCCGCCGACGGCGACCACGCCGCGATGGCCCGGGAGCACACCCGGGCGTTCCTGGACGCGATCACGGGTCAAGGGTTCGCCCAGCCCAGCCGACGGCCGATGTTCCCCAACCCGCCCGGGCTGCTGCGCATCGAGCCGCACTCCCCCGGGCTCTCCGACCGGATCTGGTGGGGCGCCGGGTCGCGCGCCACGGCCGAGTGGACGGCCCAGCAGGGCATGAACCTGATGAGCTCGACGCTCCTCACCGAGGACACCGGGGTCCCGTTCCACCAGCTCCAGGCCGAGCAGATCCAGCGGTTCCGGGACGCCTGGACAGCCGCCGGCCATCCGCGCGAGCCGCGGGTCTCGGTCAGCCGGAGCATCTTCCCGATCGTCAGCGACCTGGACCGTGCGTACTTCGGCGGCGCGACCGACAGCCAGGACCAGGTCGGGCACCTCGAGGGTGGCTCCGCACGGTTCGGCCGAACCTATGCCGGGGAGCCCGACGAGCTGGTCGCGGCGCTGGCCGAGGACGAGGCGATCGCTGCCGCCGACACGCTCCTGCTGACGATCCCCAACCAGCTCGGCGTGGACTTCAACGCGCAGCTCGTCGACAGCGTCCTGCGGTACGTGGCGCCGGAGCTCGGCTGGCGCTGACGGGGAGCCGGCGCCGACCGGTCGGATGTCCGGTGACCTGCGTGATCACCCGCTCGCAGCACCGCGAGACCGCGCACGAAGCATGACGAACCACCACACTGGTGTCATGGCCAGCGGACCGAATCGTGTCCTCGCCGCAGTTGTGGGCGTCGTCGTCGTTCTCGCCGCGATCGCCGGGGTGGTGGCGGCACGACGCACGGCTCCGACGCTGGACCCGAACACCCCGCAGGGAGTCGTTCAGGAGTACCTGAGGGCCGTGCTCGCCGGCGACTACCCGGCCGCCACGAAGCTGCTCTCGTCGAGCTCCGGCTGCACGCTCTCGGACGTCTCGTCCGTCACCGTCTCCGGGTCGGCGCGCATCGTGCTCAAGGACGCCGTCGTCGACGGCGACGCGGCAGTCGTGACGGTCGACGTCACCGAGGGCGCCGACAGCGGTCCCTTCGGAGACTCCGGGTACACCCACACCGAGCGCATCACCGCTGAGCGCGACGGTGGGGTCTGGAAGATCAGCGGGTCACCGTGGCTGCTGTACCCCTGCGGTTCCACGAAGGGCTGATCATGATGATCTTCGGGATCCTGTCCGCACTGCTCTCGATCGCCCTCCCGATCGTCCTGGTCGTGTGGGCCGTGCGTCATTTCGGCAACCGGACCGGCGGCCAGCGGAACGACGCCCGCAGCGTCCGGCGGTTCTTCCAGTACCTGCTGCTGTTCGGTCTGCTGATCGTCGCCACCGTGGGCCTCTCGGAGCTCCTCGGACTGCCGTTCCAGGAGGCCGCGCTGGCCGGGGACGACCGCAGCGCCCTGGCCCGGGCGCTGACCTTCTCGTTGTTCGGCATCCCGATGTTCCTGCTGCTCGCCGCGTGGTCGAGGCGACACCTGACGCGGGACCCGGACGAGGTGGACTCCATCGGCTGGGGCTTCTACCTCACGGTCGCACCCCTGACGGCCCTGGTCGTGGCGATGTTCGCGCTGCACGACGTCGTCGCGTCGGTCCTGACGGGCGACACGTTCGACTGGCCGGCGACGGCTCGTTTCGTCGTGTGGGCCGCGGTCTGGCTCGTGCACTGGACCGTGTCGCACCGGATGCTCGACGCCGTCCGCCGGCAGGCCCAGCTCGTGATCGGGTCGCTCATCGGCCTGGGCACGAGCGTGGCGGGTCTCGTCGCGCTGCTGGGTTCCTCCGTCGTCGCCCTCGTCGGGACCGACACGACCAACCTCCTCGTCGAACCGCAGCACCCCATCGCGCAGGCGGCAGCGACGGTCGTCGTCGGCGTGCCGGTCTGGATCGTGTACTGGCTGCGGACCTGGTCCACGGCCGACCGGACGGCGCTGTGGTTCGCCTACGTGCTCCCGGTCGGCGTCGGCGGCTCTCTGGTCCTGGCCGTGGTGGGAGCCAGCATCGCGGTGTACCAGCTGCTCGTGTGGCTCCTCGGCGACCCGTCGTCCACCCAGGCCGTGCAGCACTTCGAGGGCACGCCGACCGCGGTCGCCTGCGTCGTCGTCGGTGTCGTCAGCTGGTGGTACCACCGGGAGGTGCTCGCCGGCGCGGCCCTCGGACGCACCGAGGTCACCCGCGTCTACGAGTACCTGATGGCGGGGATCGCCCTGCTGGCCGCCGCGGTCGGGGTGACCCTCGTGGTCGTCGCGCTCGTCGAGTCGCTGATCCCGGTCGCCGAGGTCGAGCTCGGCACCTCGGTGGTCAACTCGCTGCTGTCCGGCGTGACCCTCCTCCTCGTCGGCGGCCCGCTGTGGTGGGTGTTCTGGAGGCGCATCGAGCGGGTCGCGCACGCGGACGGCCCGGAGGAGCTCGGTTCGCCGACCCGGCGGATCTACCTCTTCGTGCTCTTCGGCCTCGGCGGGATCGCTGCCGTCGTCGCCGTCCTGGTCGCGGCGTTCTTCGGGATCCAGGGCGCGCTGCAGGGCGGCTTCGACGCGCAGGTCGTGCGCGACATGCGCATCCCCGTCGCGATCCTGCTGGCCACGGGCGCGATCTCCGGCTACCACTGGGCCGTCTACCGCGACGACCGCTCGCGGCTCCCTGCACCCGAGGCTCGGCTCGGCGCACGCTACGTGCTGCTCGTCGGCGCCCCCGACCCTGCGCTCGTCGGCGCGGTCGAGCACCGCACGGGCGCCCGGGTCGACCTGTGGACCCGGGCGGACGGCCAGGCCGGGCCGTGGGTGGTCGACGACGTGGTCGCCGCGGTGCAGGCCTCCCCGACCCCCGCGCTCACGGTCGTGGCCGGACCGGCGGGGCTCGAGACGGTCGGGATGCTGCGTCCGTAGCCGCGTGCGGTGCCCGACACGTGGTCGGTGCATCAGGTCCGGTCCCCGGCGTGATGGGGTAGGCGTCTCGGAGCGCGCCACCCGGCGCGGGCCACGGCGCCGGAGGAGGGCCGCGTGACGGACCTGCTGTCCTCGCCGCGTCCCGGAACGGTCGACGAGATCGCGCTCACCGGCCCCGAGCTCACCCGGAGCCGGGCCGAGACGGACGTGCTGCTCGCCGACCACGGCGTCACCTACGGCACCGACGACGCGACCCCGGGCGCCCCGGGCTGGCACCTCGACCCGGTCCCGGTGGTCATCGACGAGCTCGAGTGGACCACGCTCGACGCGGCTCTCGTCGAGCGTGCCCAGGTGCTCGACGAGGTCCTCGTCGACCTGTACGGCCCGCGTCGGCTGCTCACGGACGCGCTGCTGCCCCCGGAGATCGTCCTGGCGCACCCCGGGTTCCTGCGGGCCGTCGACGGGCTGCGGCTGCCCACGGAACGCGAGCTCGTCCTGACGGCCACCGACCTCACGCGGGACGCGTCGGGCGGCTGGGTCGCGATCGCCGACCGCACGCAGGCACCCTCGGGCGCCGGGTACGCGATGGAGGACCGGCGTGTCGTCGCGCGCGTCCGGTCCGGCGTCTACCGCCAGGCGTCCATCCAGCGGCTCGGGCCGTTCTTCCACGCGCTCAAGCTCGCGCTGCAGGACGCCGCCCCCGCGGGCGCCACGAGTCCGCGCGTCGTGCTGCTCACGTCCGGCCCGCACAGCGAGACCGCGTTCGACCAGTCGTACCTCGCCGCGATGCTCGGCCTGCCCATGGTCGAGGGCAGCGACCTGCTGGTGCGCGAGGGTCGCGTGTGGATGCAGGGGCTCGACGCGCTCGAGCCGGTCGACGTGATCCTGCGACGCGTCGACGCCGACTACTGCGACCCGCTCGAGCTGCGGTCCGACTCGCGGCTCGGGGTGCCGGGGCTCGTGCGCGCGCTGCGGGCCGGTGCGGTCAGCGTCGTCAACCCGCTCGGGAGCTCGGTCCTCGAGAACCCGGCACTGCTCGCCCACCTGCCCCGGCTCGCGCGCGTCGTCCTCGGTCGCGACCTCGCGCTGCCGACGCCACCGACGTACTGGTGCGGCGACGACATCGCGCGCACCCACGTCCTGGCTTACCTCGACCGGCTCGTGCTCAAGCCGACCGCGCGCGGTTCCCGGAGCACGACCGTGCGCGGCTGGACGCTCGACCGTGCCGCGCGCGACGCCCTGGCCGCGCGGATCGCCGCGGACCCGAGCAGCTGGGTCGGCCAGGAGCCGGTCGGCGAGCCGTGGGCGACGGACACCGCGGCGGCCGTGCTGCGGACCTTCGCCGTCGCGCACGACGGCTCGTACCGGGTCATGGCGGGCGGTCTGGCGCGGGTCGCCCCCGACCCGTCGCAGCAGCTCGTCTCAGGGGCGCTCGGCGCGGTCGCGAGGGACGTCTGGGTGCTGTCGTCCGAGACGGGCACGCTCCCCGACCCGTGGCTCAACGGTCCGGGCGACGCGGGACCGCAGCGGGCCGTGTCGGGCATCTCGCCGCGCACCGCGGAGAACATGTTCTGGCTGGGCCGGTACGCCGAACGGGCCGGCGACACGGTCCGCCACCTGCGCGCGCTCGTCGACCGGTGGAACGACTACCACCACTCGCCGCGCTCGGTCGGCGGCCGCGCGCTGGGTGCACTCCTCGCAGCGGCCGACGTCGCGACCCCGGCGACCTGGCCCGGGGCGACGACCCGCTCCGCTCCCCTCGACCTGCGCTCGCTGCTGCTCGACCGGTCCGCCCCCCGGTCGGTCGCCCGGTCCGTCCGGTCGCTCATCGACGCCTCGTCGGCCGTGCGTGACCAGCTCTCGGGGGACAGCTGGCTGCCGCTCGCGAGCATGGAGCGTGCGCTGACCGGAGCGCGCACCGAGGCCCCGCCGGCGCCCGACCAGCTCGCGGCGCAGGTGTCGGCCGAGACCGCCGGGCTGCAGCCCGTCCTCGACCGGCTCCTCGAGGCCCTGCTCGCGCTTGCGGGCATCGGCGCCGAGAGCATGGTCCGGGACGCGGGCTGGCGGCTCCTCGATGCCGGCCGACGCCTCGAACGGGCCCAGCACCTCGTGGAGTCCCTCGCCGCGACCCTCACGGACGTGCGACCCGCCGCGGTCGACGCCTTGGTCATCGAGTCGGTCCTCATCACGCACGAGTCCGTCCTGACCTACCGGCGCCGCAACCAAGGGCCGGCGAGCGTCGCCGGCGTCCTCGACCTGCTGCTCGTCGACCCGTCGAACCCTCGCTCGCTCACCTTCCAGCTCGACCGGCTGCGCGACGACCTCGCGGACGTCCCCACGGCGCTGCGGGCCCCTGACCTGCGCGACCGGCTGCTGCAGGACGTCACCGACGTCCTCACCGAGCTCGACCCGGTCGCCGTCGCGGCCCTCGTCACCGACGACGGCCACCGCCGGCACCTCGCCGAGACCCTGGACTCGATGCGGTGGCGGCTGCGTGCCCTGGCCGACGAGATCGCACTGGTCCACTTCGCCCAGCCCGTGCCGAGCCGCACGCTCGACGACACGTGGGGCGTGGAGAGCACGGACGACTCCGACGACACGGACGACACGGACGACGCGGGCGACCCGGACCGGGAGGCGGGTGCATGAGCGAGCCCACCGCCGTCGAGCCGCGGACGTACGCCCTGGTGCACCGCACGACCTACGCGTACGCCCAGCCCGTCACGAGCTCCTACGGCCGCACGGCCCTGACCCCGCGCGAGCTGCCCGACCAGACGTGCCACAGCTCGACCCTCACGGTCCGCCCGGCACCCACCGACACCGACGCGCACATCGACTACTTCGGCAACCGATCGACGTACTTCGCCGTCGAGACCGATCATCGCAAGCTCGTCGTGACGGCGCGGTCGACCATCACCGTCACCCGCCGGCAGGCGGACGTCGCCGACCTTCCGGTCGTCGCGTGGGAGGACGTGGCCCGGGCCGCCCGCACCGGCCGCGCGCCCGCGTCGACGGAGGAGTGGGACGGCGTCGTGCACGACGACGTGCCCGACGAGCCCCTGGCCGGCTCGCCCGACCCCGACCGGCCCGATCGCGAGCTCGACGGCATCGGGCTGGTCGCGCTGCGCGAGGCCACGCTCGCGTCCCGCCACGTGGCGCTCACCGCCGAGGTCCGTGACTGGGCCGCGCCGTCGTTCACCGCGCGCCGCCCCGTCGCCGAGCTGCTCGCCGACCTTGCGCACCGCATCCGCACCGAGCTCACGTACCGCTCCGGGTCGACCACCGTCCACACCACCCAGTCGGAGCTGCTCGCGCAGCGCACCGGGGTCTGCCAGGACTTCGCGCACCTCATGATCGCTGCCCTGCGGGTGCACGGGCTGCCGGCCCGGTACGCGAGCGGCTACCTCGAGACGATGCCGCCGCCGGGTCGCGAGAAGCTGCGCGGCGCCGACGCCTCGCACGCCTGGGTGTCCGCGTGGGTGCCCGGCGCCGGGTGGGTCGAGATCGACCCGACGAACGACAAGTTCATCGACAGCCGGTACGTGATCCTCGGGTGGGGTCGCGACTACTCCGACGTGCCGCCGCTGCGGGGGGTCATCTTCACCGAGGGGCCGGGCGCGAAGCCGTCGGTCTCGGTGGACCTCGTGCCCACGTCGCCGCCGCGCGCCGCCCGCGAGCCTTCACCGTCAGCAGGGCCGGAATCCTCCCCGGGCAACCACGCCTCGCCCGACATCGAAGCCTCCCCGGACAACAGCGAGGGCCCCTCGAAGTAAGCGTCCGAGGGGCCCTGCTGGACCGCGGGTTCCCGTCGGCGAACCGACGGCTTTCACTGCCGATGACTCGGCGGCTCCGCCGCGACGATGATCCTCCGGTTGCCCGGTCTCTCGGTGTCGCAACGTCCTGCGGTCGGTCTCCCGGTCCCTGCGAGCCTTCTGCGTCGTCATCCGCAGCTCCCCGGGTTTCCCCGCGAAGACGGTCCGCCGTTCTCCGTTCGACCCCGGCCTCACGGTCTCCGTGGTCCTCGGCCGGTGTCCCCCTTGCGGGAGTCCTGTCCGCTGGATCTCGGTCCTTCGAGGTCGTTGGCTCAGGTCTAGTCCTGCCGCACCGGGCCCGCAAGTGCTCCTGCGATCTTTCTTTGTCCACCGGTCGGTGCACACGTCTGTCCACAGGTTGGCCTGCATGAACACGCTGTCGTCACAGGCCTGTGGACAACATCTGTGGACGACACGCAGGACGCGCCACGCCGGTGCCTCTCGAGGCGTCGCCGCTCGTCTGCCGACAGGATCGACACCCGACGTTTCCCTGTCCGCCGCGCGTCGCTCACCGGGGCTCGACACAGCCTCACGTACCCTGGAACCCAGCGAAGGCCCCTCGGAGTAAGCGTCGAGGGGCCTTGCTGCGTCTCAGGGCCTGGTCGAGGCCACATTCGCGGGGCGCCCCGCGGGGACCATACCCAGGACCAGCAGCCCGTGTCCTGGGACCTGTGGACGCATCTGTGGACAGGGGCTGTGGACAAGGGCCCCTCGAAGTCGTGCTAAGGGGTCAGGCGCCCACGTCGTGCAGGTGGTGGATCACGTCGTGCAGGAAGTACTGGCCGAGCGTGCGGACGGTGAAGACCGACCCGTTGGACCGTCGTCCGGACCTGTCCCACGCCTCGCCCGTCACGCCGTCGAACTCGTCGGCCAGCGCGTCGGCGGCGTCGACGAGCTCGGTCGCCACGACGGCCGGGGACTGCAGGTCGTAGCGGTCGGCCAGGGCTGCTGCGTCCTGGTCCCAGTTCTCGAACAGGGGGTCGTCGTGCTCGAGCATGGCCACGAGCCTCCGCCCGAACACGAGGTGCACGTCCCGGACGTGCGCTCCGTACTCGAGCACCGACCAGACCGAGGGCTCCGGCCGCTGTCGGGCGTCGCTGCGGCTCAGGGCGCCGACCCACCGCGGCGCGAGCGTGCGGACGGTCGCGCCGATGTCCGTCGGCTCGACGTCAGGCGCGGCGAACCCGCACTCGGGGCACCGCTGGTCCAGGACCCACGTCCAGTCCTTGGTGTCCGGCTCGATCTCGGGCGGGGCGTCCTGCGGTTCCGACGTCATGCCCACCACGCTATCGACCAGGCCCGTCGCTGGACACCCCGGCGGGGTCAGCGCGACCCGCGCGGACCCGGCTTGCCGCGCCGGGCCGCCGGCTTCGCGCGACCGCCGGAGGCCCCCCGCGGGCTGCGCGCACGCTCGTCGCCCGGGACCCGCGGCGTCGGCTTGCGCCGGTCGCCGCTCTTGACACCGCCGGCCTTCGAACCCGCGGCGCCCTTCGCACCGCCCTTCGCGCCTGCGGTCCCCTGGGCGACCTCGGGCTCCGGCGGCCGCGGCACCCGACCGCGTGAGCTGCGGGCCGTCCGCCCCCGGACGATGCCGACGAGCTCCTCGACGAGGTCGGTCGTCCGCTCCTCGACCCACGCGAGGGCGACCTGCGACCCCGGACCGTCCGTGAGCGGCCGGTACGTCACGTCGCGGCGGTGGTGCAGCCGCGCGAGGGACTGCGGGACGACGAGCACGCCGATGCCGGCCGCGACCAGCTCGACGGCGTCCCCGGTCGTGGCGGGCCGCTCGGCCGCGGGCTTCCCCGGCAGCCGGTCCCAGCCGAGCAGGTCGTCGAGCGGGTGCAGCACGATCTCGTCGGCCAGGTCGGCGACGGCGACGTCGGCGAAGGCCGTGATCTCGTGGTCCGCCGGCACGACGACGACCGGTACCTCGGTGTATAGCGGGATGATGGAGAGCTCCGCGCGGTCGACCGGCAGCCGCACGAGCCCCGCGTCGGCGGCTCCGGAGCGCAGGATGTCACCGCCGTCGAGCGCGGTCACGTGGACCAGCTCGAGGGCGACGTCGGGCAGGCGCTCGCGCCACGTCCCGACCCACTTGCCCGGTGTCACCCCGGGAACGATGGCGAGCCGGAAGACCTGGGGGGCGGGGACGACGGGCTCTGGCACACGGTCACGCTACCGGGACCGGTGCACGGCGGCCTGCGGCGGTCGATACCCTGGGACCATGAGCGCCAAGAAGAGCACCCAGTCGATGAAGCCCGCCACGGCGGCCAAGAAGCTGGGTGTGTACCTGCCGGCGACCCCCGCGGAGTTCCAGGAGCAGGACCACACGACCGACGAGGTCGACGCCCTCCAGGAGAACCCGCCCGAGTGGCTTGTCGAGCTGCGCCAGAACGGGCCGCACCCGCGCCCGGTCATCGCGACCCGGCTCGGGGTGTCGATCGCCGGTCTCGCGCGCGGCGGCGTGACCGACGCGCTGACGACCGAGCAGATCAACGACCTGCGGGACGAACGGCCGAACTGGCTCGTGCGCGAGCGCGAGATCCAGGAGCAGGTCCGCAAGGAAGAGGAGCGGGTCGCCGCTCGCGACGCGCAGCGGGCTGCGAAGCCCCAGCGCTGACAGGCCTCTAGCCCACAGGTCCCAGCGTGACCGTGCCGTCGGGTGCGACGACGAGTCCCGGGTTGTGCGCGACCTCCCACCGGTACCCGTCGGGGTCCGCGAAGTAGCCGCTGAACCCGCCCCACTCGCGGACCTGCCCGGGCTGCACGAGCGTCCCGCCCGCTGCGACGGCCTCGTCGAGGACCCGCGTCACCGCAGCGGGGTCGGACACGTTGTGGGCGAGCGTGATCGACGCCGTCGCGGGGTCGCCGACCGTCCCGACCTCCGCGCGCATGGCCTCCAGGTCCCACAGCGAGAGCACCAGGCCGGGCTCGACCTGGACCATCACGATGTCGTCGGCCACGAGCACAGCGGGCCAGCCGAGCGCATCGACGTAGAACCGTCGCGAGCGCGCGACGTCGCGCACGCCCAGGGTCAGCAGGGTCAGCCGGGGTTCCACGTGCGTCTCCTCCGTCGGGTGGGCCCACGGTAGGACGGTGCCGCTGCGCTGCCTAGGGAGGGCCGGTCGGCGGACAGGGGAAGTGACAGATCGTGCGAGGATGTCAGCATGCCCAAGATCATCGGCGGGTCGCTGCACGAGCACCGCGAGCAGACCCGGCGGCGACTCTTCGCGGCGCTGTCCGCGCTCATGACGGACCGCGGCTTCGACGTCATCACGCTCGCGGACGTCGCTGCGGCCGCGGGGATCGGCCGGACAGCCGTGTACAACCACTTCCCTGACAAGGAGTCGCTCCTCGTCGGGCTCATCACCGACGAGACCGAGCGGTACGTCGAGACGCTCGAGCGTTCGCTCGCGGACGTCGAGGACCCCACCGAGCAGCTCAGCGCGTACGTGCGCGCCCAGGCCAGGCTGAAGCGGGTCTACCACCTCGCCCCCGGGCCGGACCTGCGCGCGCTCCTGTCGCCCGCGACGCAGCAACGGGTGCGCGCGCACGTCGTCCTCGTCGAGCGGGTCCTGCGGCGCATCCTCACTGAGGGGATCGCGTCGGGCGCGTTCCCCGAGCAGGACGTCGACACCACCGTCCCGCTCGTGAACGCGTGCCTGTCGAGCCGCCGCGTGCCCGACGGCGGCCCCGCACGCGACGCGGCCGTCGAGGCCACCGTCACGTTCGTCCTGCGGGCCGTCGGCGCACGCGTCCCCGTCGGCGTCTGACCGCGGTGACGCCTCCTCACGCATCCCAGCGCCCCTCGGCGCGCGGCCCTGCCCGGTCGACGGGTCGTGCCCCGTTGCGCGGACCCGCGCGCGCGGCCTACCGGCCCGTCACGCAGCGGCTCGAGGTGACCTTCCTGCCGGGCCTCGGCGAGATCGTCGCCGAGGAGATCACCGAGCGCCTCGCGCCGCCGCGCCCGCCCCGCCCGGTGCCGGGTCGCGAGGACGCGCTGCTCGTCGACCACGTCGGTCGGCTCGAGCGTGCCCTGTCCCTGCGCACCGCGGTCGCCGTGTTCCTCGTGCTGACGTTCGACGTGCCGCGACCCAAGTCGCTGACGAGCGGCGAGCACCTGCCGCGCATCGCCGACGCGATGGCGACCTCCGTGCGGCTCGGGGCGGCGCGCACGTTCCGGTTCGAGGCGGCCGGCCACGACTCGACGGTGTTCCAGCGGCTCGCCGCGGAGCTCGCCCGCGCCACGGGCCTGGTGCACGACGACGCGGAGGGCGAGGTCGTCGTCCGCTTCCGCCGCACCCCACGGAACGACCAGCCCGGTGCGACGCGTGCGCCGGCGGACGTGGCCGGCTGGGACGTGCTCGTGCGGCTCGGCGGACGGCCGCTGTCCGCGCGCCCGTGGCGGGTCGCAGACTTCCCGGGCGCGGTCAACGCGACCATCGCGGCCGCGATCGTCCGGATCGTGGGGGCCCAGGCGGACGACCGTGTCGCCAACCTCATGTGCGGGTCGGGGACCCTGCTCGTCGAGCGCCTGCTCGCGGGACCCGCCGCGGCCGCGGTGGGCGTCGACATCGACCCCGCCGCGATCGGCGCGACCCAGGAGAACCTCGCGGCGGCGGGACTTGCCGACCGGGCCCAGGTGGTCCGCGCGGACGTGACAGCGGCGGGTGGCTCCTGGCGCGACGCCGGCCCGTTCGACCTCGTGCTCGCCGACCCGCCCTGGGGCGCGCTGCACGGCTCGCACGTCACGAACCCCGCCCTGCACTCCGACCTGCTCCGGGTGGCGCACGAGGTCAGCGCCCCGGGCGCCCACCTCGTCGTGCTCACGCACGAGATCAAGGTCATGGAGCGGTGCATCCGCGAGGCCGACGCGCACTGGCGGGTCCGCGCCGAGCTGCGCGTGTTCGCCAAGGGGCACCACCCGCGGATCTACGTCCTCGAGCACGTCTGACCTCGCGTGCGCGCACGTCCGGGCGACGTGCGCCCCTGATCAGGTGATGACGGCTCACGTGACCCCCGCCGTGCAGCATGATGACTGCGTGGAACGTGCCAGCGAGGCAGCCCGAGGGCGACGGTCGGCGACCCCTGCCATGACCGGCGTGCGTGGGCTCGCGCTCGCGGCGCACCGGCTCGACCGCGCGGAGAAGATCAGTGAGCTCGTCGACGCCGCCGCGGCGCTCGCGCACGAGCTGCTCGGCGCCCAGTCGGTCTCCGTGTCCCGCATCGAGCAGGACACGTGCCGCACCCTGTCCGTGTACCCGCCGCCCGCCGAGCCCGTCACGGTCAGCAGCGCCACCGGCTCGACCCGGGTCACCGTCCGCTCCGCCGACCGGCCCGCGCTGCGCACCCTCATCCGGGAGCACAGCAGCTGGGTCGCGCACGCGCCGGACGAGTCGGGGGTCGACTGGGGCGACGCGGTCGAGTGCGAGGCGCTCCGGGCGTCCGGTCAGGTCACCGGGCTCGGCTCCCCCATCATCGTCAACGGCCACGTGTGGGGCCAGATCCTCGCGACGCGCGACGTCGGGCAGCCGCTGTTCGAGGTCGACGACGTCGCCACCGCCGAGGTGGTCTCGGCGCTGACCGCCGGGGCCCTGGCCCGCGTCGACCTGGACGAGCAGGTGCGGCACCTCGTCGCCGACGACCCTCTGACCGGTCTCGGCAACCGCCGCGTCGCCGACCACGCCGCCGAGATCGCCCTCATGTCCGACCTCGAGATGTGCGTCGTCATGTGCGACGTCGACGGCCTCAAGCGCGTCAACGACGAGTTCGGCCACGACGCGGGCGACGACCTCCTGCGCTCCGTCGCGGACGTGCTGCGGCGCGCCCAGGACCAGCTGCCCGGGACGACGGTGGCCCGGCTCGGCGGCGACGAGTTCTGCCTCGTGACCATCGGGCTCCCGCGCGACGAGGTCAAGCGGACCCTCGCCCGGACCATCCGCAAGTACCCCCTCGTGAACGGCGCCGCGATCTCCTGGGGCGTCGCGTCGACCGCCGACGGCCGCCCTGAGCACGCGCGCACGCTGTTCCGTCGCGCGGACGCCGCGCAGTACCAGGCCAAGCGTCGTCGGGCCCGGGCGGTCCGTGCCGAGGCGTCGAGCGCGTCGGCCGCGGCCGTGACCGTCGACAAGGTCATCGCCGCGGGGGTCGGCGCGATCCTCAACGCGCAGTCGGGCCTCGTGCCGCGGCTGTGCGCGCTCGCAGCGTCCGCGACGGGCGCGATGGGCGGCGCGTCGTGGTCGGTGCTGCGCGACGCGGAGGACGGCGGCGTGGTGGCGGTCGCCCGCGGCGGGATGCCCTCCGACGACCCCGGTCAGGTGCGCACGCTGGCCGTCGCGAGCGACCCGTGGGTCGTCGAGGTCGAGACGACGGCACCCGAGGAGAGCTCGGCGCCGTTCGCCGAGGCGCTGCTGCTCCTGCTCGACCTGGCGGTCCAGGGCGCGAGCTGACGCCTCAGCCGTGCAGCGGCAGCGTGAGCTCGGACGCCGCACCCGCGACGACCCGGACCGGCACACCCCAGTCCTGCGCGTTGAGGTGGCAGGCGGGGTACTCGACGGACGGGTCGGCGTCGCAGCTCGCGGCGTGCGCAGTCACGTGCAGCACCCCCTCGGTCACGGCGGGGTCGAGGCGCAGCACCCGGGTCAGCGCGACGTCGTCGCCCGCGCCGTCGAGCAGCAGCCCGGGCGGCGTCGCCGACACCTGCAGGCGCGTCGAGGGACCGTACCGGTCGTCGTACTTCTGCCCGACGGCGGGCGTGAACACCACGTCGAGCCGCACCTCGCCCGGCGCCAGGTCGGTCACAGGTCGCTGCGTGCGGTGCGCGCCCGAGTCGAGGAGCTCGCCCGCGAGCGCCGCGGGCAGCCCGATGCGCGTCAGCCGGTGCGCGCCGGACTCGACGACGACGAGCCGGATGGCGTCGCCGGCGACCTCCACGACGACCCCGCTCGGCTCGGCGAGACCGGTCGCGAGCGTCGTCACCTCGCCCACGCTGCCCTCGGGGGCGTCCGGGGCCGGGGACGCGTAGCGGCGGATCGCGCCGTTGTACGTGTCGGCGACCGCGATCGAGCCGTCGGGCAGCACTGCGACGCCGAGGGGGTGCTGGAGGAGGGCCTGGTCCGCAGGGCCGTCGCGGTGGCCGAAGTCGAACAGCCCGGCCCCGACGGCCGTGCCGACGGTGGCGGACGCCCCGGCGGTCGCCGTCGCCGGTGCCGCTGGTCCGCCGCCGTCGAGGAACCGCAGCGCGGACACCTCCGAGTCGGCCAGCCACAGCCGCCCGGCCGTGTCGACTGCGAGCCCTGAGGTCTGGGCGAACCAGGCATCGGCGGCCGGGCCGTCGACCAGCCCCTCGTTCATCGTGCCGGCGAGCCGCGTGATCCGGCCGAGCACCGGGTCGAACGCCCACAGCGTGTGGTTGCCGGCCATGGCGATGACGAACGCGCCCACGACGGGCGACCAGACGACGTCCCACGGGGACGAGAGCCGGACGTCGAGAGCGGGCCCGTCGTACCCGACGCCCGAGCGGTCGGTGCCCGAGTCGTCACCGGGCCGCGCCACGACGTTGTCCGCGCCGCCGACCATGTACTGCTCGCCCGTCCCAGCCACCGTCGTGACCGTGCCGTCCGCGAGCCGCACGCCGCGCAGCGCGTGGTTGACCGTGTCGGCGACGAGCACGTCGTAGCCGACCTCCGCCCGCAGCTCGTCGGGCACGAGGCACAGTCCGTTGGGCTCGCTGAACCGCGCGTCGTCGGGCCCGCCGTCAGCCGGTCCGCGCATCCCGGAGCCGATCCGCCGCACGAGGGTCTCGCCGTCGGGCGCGAGCTCGGCGAGGCTGTGGTGCCCGGCGTCGGCCACGAGGAAGGTGCCGCCCGCGAGCGCGATCGCCTTCGCGGGGAAGCGCAACGTGCCCGACGTCGGCTCGGGCGGCACGTACGGGCCGTCGCCGCGGTGCAGCGTCCCAGCGGCCTCGTGCGCGCGCACGAGCTCCGCGACCAGGACCTCGAGGTTGTGCAGGTGACCCTCGCCCGCCATGTGAGCGACGACGTACCCCTCGGGGTCGATCACGACGAGCGTCGGCCAGGCCCGCGCCGTGTACGCCGACCAGGTCGTCAGGTCCGGGTCGTCGAGGACGGGATGGCGCACCTCGTAGCGGTCGACCGCGGCCGCGAGCGCGACCGGGTCCGCCTCGTGCAGGAACTTCGGGGAGTGCACCCCGACGATGACCAGCACGTCGCGGTACTGCTCCTCGAGCGTGCGCAGCTCGTCGAGGACGTGCAGGCAGTTGATGCAGCAGAAGGTCCAGAAGTCCAGCACGACGACCTTGCCGCGCAGGTCCGCCAGCGTGACGTCGCGGCCGCCGGTGTTGAGCCAGCCGCGTCCGACGAGCTCGGAGGCACGGACGCGGGGCAGGCGCAGGGCACGTTCGGTCACGGGCACAGTCAACACGACAGAAGCCGGGGCTTCGACGGCGTGCGACTGCCGCACCACCCCGGCTAGGACGTACCACCACCGATCGAGGTCGGGGCCGTGTGCCCTAGATTGAGGCCCGTGGACCTGGAGTCGCTCGTCGATCAGCAGAGGCAGAAGACCGCCGAGACGTGGTCCGTGCTTCTCGACCACGGGCTCCGAGAGGGATCACCCCTCGACGTCGAGACCTTCTTCTTCGCCGACGACGAAGCTGCCGCCGTCTCGCTCGTCGAGGCACTCGCGGCCGAGGGGACGACCGCCACGACGGAGTCGTTCCAGGCCAAGGCCGGGCTCTTCCGGAAGAAGACGGTGTGGGCCGTGCAGGCCGACTCGGCCCTCCCTGTCGCCTCTCTCGCGGTGCTGGCTGATCTGACGGAGGCCATGGTCCGGCAGGCCGCCCGCGCCGGAGCCGTCTACGACGGTTGGGGCGCCCAGATCCCTGAGTCGTAGGGCGAACGAGCTCCGCCCCGACTCCTCGGGTCGCACCCGAACTGCGCGGGCCCGTCAGTCCGTCGCTGCGAGCCCGGCGAAGGCCCGCAGCCGGGCCGCCGTTCGGGCATCGGTCATGGGCGCGCCGTGGCCGCCGGCGAGCACGGTGGGCGCGAGGCCTGCGAGCGTGCGGATCGACTCCCGGGCGGCGCGTTGGCTCCACGTCGTGTACCAGGGCGGCCCCGAGAGGCCCGGCTGCTGCAGCAGCAGCCCCGGCACGGTGTTGACCTTGAGGGTCATGACGGCGTCACCGCTGATCAGGACCCGGTCAGCGGGTCGGAAGTAGGAGACGTGCCCGGGCGTGTGACCCGGCGTCGGGATGCACTCCCAGCCCGGCAGGCCGGGGACCTCGGCGCCGGGTTCGAACGTGCGGGCGACCTCGCCGAGGCTCGACCGGGCGAGCACCGCCTCGCGTCGGCGCGTGCCCATCGCCCGCATCAGCGGTAGCACCACGAGCCGATCGAGCGGCCCCGCGAACGCTCGCATGCCGGCGAAGTCACCGGTCGCGAACGGCAGCTCGGCCGGATGCATCCAGACGGCACAGCCCCAGGCGCGTGCCAGCTCGCGGGCAGCACCGGCGTGGTCCGGGTGGCAGTGGGTCAGCAGGATCGCGGACGGCCTCGTGCCGGGGCCGAGCAGCAACTCGGCGGCCCGCTCGATCCGAGGGCCGTCCTGCGCCCAGCCGGCGTCGATCAGCACCCACGACGAGCCGGACCGCACGAGGTAGACGTCGTTCTGCACGCGTCCCCACGGCCCGAGGCAGTGCACGTCCGGGGCGATCTCCCGCGCGACGACGCCGGCGGTCTCGTGGCGCGACCCGCTCATCGGGGCCGCCTGTCCGTGCGCGCTGCCACGTGCGCCCCCTCGCTGTTGTCGGTCCGCGTCACAGTCCTAGCGCCCGCCGCGACACGCGTCCAGCCCCGCCGAGCGACCCCGCCGAGCAGCCCCGCCAAAGGCCGGCGAGGCTCGTGTCGGAGGGTCGGTGCAGTCTCGGTACATGGCGAACTTCGGGAACCCTCATGTCGTGCTCGTCCCCGGCTTCTGGCTCGGCGCCTGGGCCTGGGACGACGTCGTCGGGCCCCTGCGCGACGCGGGGCTCGAACCCCACGCCGTGACGCTGCCAGGGCTGGAGTCGGTGGAGGCCGACCGGTCGGCCGTCACGCGCGAGGACCACGTGGGCAGCGTCGTCCGGCTCGTCGAGTCGCTCCCGCCCGGGGTGCTGCTCGTGGGGCACAGCGGTGGCGGTGCGCTCGTCGGCGAGGTCGTCGACCGGGTGCCCGAGCGCGTGCGCCGCGCGGTCTACGTCGACAGCGGCCCACTCGCGGACGGCGCGGCCATCTCCCCCGACCTACCGTCGGATGCCGTGGAGATACCGCTGCCGTCGTGGGCGTCCCTCGAGGCTGTCGGGACGAGCGCCGAGGGGCTGGACGACGCCATGCGAGCCGCATTCCGGGCGCGTGACGTGCCGCACCCCGCGGGCCCGGCGCGCGAGCCCGTGCGGGTCAGCGACCCACGGCGCCTCGCCGTGCCGGTCACGGTGATCTGCTCGAGCCTGCCGTCCGAGGTGCTGCGCACCCTCGCGCACTCCGGCCCGCCGCTCCACACCGAGCTGGGCGACCTCGATGTCACCTACGTCGACGTGCCGACCGGCCACTGGCCGATGCTGTCACGACCCGCGGAGCTCGCCGCCGCGATCATCGCGTCGGCGAGCTCCTGAGATCCGCAGCGGTCAGACGACGGGCGGCGGCAGCCTCGTGTCGTCGTGCCGCTCGATGACCTCGCGGTGGGTCGTGTTCGCGCGCTGTGCGTTGAGCACCAGGCTCAGGATCAGCGCGAGAGCACCCCCGGCGATGCAGATGTAGCCGATCATCGTGAGGTCGACACCGCTGACGTTGTCGCGCACCGCGAACGCCAGGATGGCGCCGATGATCATCAGGCCGATTCCGCCACCGATACCCATGTGTGCTCCTCACCTGTGTGCGGGCCATGCGCCCGCTGCGGTTCCGAGTCTCGCAAGAACCCCCCGAACCCGCGCGCTGAGCGGACACACCTCACCCGGTGCGGTGCTGGCGGCCGGGGCATCGGACCAGGCAGTCAGCGGGGTGGACCGCCCACCGGAGCGCGTCAGCCGAGCAGCTCCGGCAGGCCGGGCGCCTCGTCCCCCAGCACGTGCTGAGCCAGGAACGCCTCGACGACCTGGTACCAGATGATCGCGTGCTGCGGCGAGAGGACCCAGTGGTTCTCGTCGGGGAAGTACAGGAACCGGTGCGGCGTCACGCCGTCGTCGTCGGCTGCGAGGCCCGACCGCGACACGAGGTCGTACCAGAGCCGCAGGCCCTCGCCGATCGGCACGCGGTAGTCCTTGTCGCCGTGCACGACGAGCATCGGCGTGACGATCTTGCCGACGTGGAGGTGCGGCGAGTTGTCGTCGGCCATCTCGGCGGTCATCTCGCGCTGCCAGTAGTACGACGCGTCGGTCGTCGGGCCGAACTGGTCGAGCGCCCACAGGCTCGCGTGCGTGACGATCGCGCGGAACCGGTCGGTGTGCCCCGCGACCCAGTTCGCCATGTACCCGCCGAACGAGCCGCCCATCGCGGCCGTCCGGGTCGCGTCGATGTCCGGGCGCGCGACCGCCGCGTCGGTCGCGGCCATGAGGTCGGTGAACGGCGCGCCGCCCCACGACCCCCAGCCGCGCTGGACGAACTCCTGCCCGTACCCGGTCGACAGGGCCGGGTCGGGGAGCAGCACCGCATACCCCTGGGCGACGAGCAGCCACGGGTTCCACCGCCACGACCACGCGTTCCACGACCCGAGCGGGCCGCCGTGGATCCAGAGCAGGAGTGGGGCGGGGGTGGTCGGCGACGCGTCGTCGGGCAGTGCGAGCCAGGCGCGCACGCGGGAGCCGTCGTCGGCGGTGGTCTCGATCTCGGTGAGGCGGCCGGGAAGCACGGGCAAGGGGGCGGGGGCCGGCAGCGGGGTTGCTGCGACGGGCGCACCTGACGACGTGGCGACGGCGAGGTCGATCCGCACCGGGTGCGCGGGCGCGAGGTACGACGCGCGCAAGGCGTACAGCGCGGACCCGTCCGGGCTGACCTGAAGGTCGCTGAAGACCGCGTCGTCGCAGGTCAGGCGCGTGACCGACCCCTCCCGCAGGTCGACCCGGAACACCGGGCCGCGGCCGTCGTCGTCCGCGAGCACCAGGAGCGAGGCCGAGTCCGGGGCCCAGATCGCACCGTGGGGCCACCGGTCCCAGCCGGCGGCGAGCTGCCGAGTGCCCGAGCCGTCGAGACCCACGACCCACAGCTCGACGCGCGGTGCACTGTCCGGCGCCGCGAGGGTCTCGCGGCTGTATGCGACCCAGCGGCCGTCCGGCGACACGACCGGAGACCCGAGCTCGGCATCCGGGTCGTCGACGAGGACGCGGCGCTCGCTGGTCGCGACGTCGATCGCCACGAGCCGGCTGCGCAGCTCCCCGCGCGCGAGCGGGACCGACCAACCTGAGACGACCGTGCGGCCGTCGGGCGAGAGCGCTGCGGCCTGCTCCGTGAGGGCCTGCCCGACGAGGGGAGTGACGTCCCGGAGCTCGAGCCGCGGGTCCGGGTCGCCCGCGCGCGTCGCGGTGAGGTCGGCGCGGACCGTGGCCGCGAACAGGTGCGGCTCGGCCGGGCCCAGGTCGTGGTCCCAATACCGCACGGGGTACCCGGTGTGCAGGATCGCGCCGACCTTCTTGTCCTTGCGGGCCTTGCGCAGCCTGTCGTCGTCCGCGTCGTCGAGGGCGCGCGGCAGGACGTCCGAGCCGAGCAGCACCACGCCGGCGTCGTTGGCGACATGGACGCTTGCGAACCCCGCCGCACGGTCCGCGACGACGCGCGCCTCGGCGCCGTCCGCGGGCAGCAGCCAGAGGGCCGGTACGGGCTCCTCGGTGGCGCCGTCGCGCGGCTCGGGGTCGGGACGCGCCGACGTGAACAGCAGGTCGCCCGACGGCGTGAACGCCGCGCTGGACTCGCCCTTCGCGCTGCGGGTCACGCGTCGTGCAGGCCGTTCGCCCGACGGGTCGACCTCCCACAGCGCCGTGACGTACGCGGTGCGCTTCGCGTCGAGGGTCGAGACGGCCGTGACGAGCCGGCGGCCGTCCTTCGAGAGCGTGAGCCCCGACAGTCTGGGCAGCGCGACGTACTCGTCAAGGTCGTGGAAGGGCCGCGGCGCTGCGTTCGGCTCGGGGGTCGGCGCTGCTGGAGGAGCTGCGGTCGGCTCAGGTGTCGTGGCGGTCACGAGCTACGTCCTACCACGGCCCTGTGTGCTCAGGGTGTCGGGAGTGCGTCATTCGTCGTCATGGCGAGCCATCCGCGCGAGCATCGCGTTGTACTCGTCGAGCTCGACGTCACCCTCGCGGTCGACCTGGCGGTCGCGTCGGCGAGCGGTCCGGTCGTCGGCGCGCGACCAGGACACCGCGACCGCGACGGCCAGCGCGAGGGTCGGCAGCTCGCCGATCCCCCACGCGATGCCACCGCCGGTCTGCTGGTCCGCGAGCGCCGTCGGCCCCCACGGCCGTCCGAGCAGACCGAACCAGTCGGCCGCGAGCAGCGCGTCCCCGGACATGAGGGTCACCCCGAAGAACGCATGGAACCCCATCGTTGCGAACAGCAGGAGCAGCCGCTGCGGGTACGCAGGCCGCGTCGGGCCGGGGTCGACGCCGATGAGCGCGTTGACGAAGAGGTAGCCGACGAGCGAGAAGTGGACGGCCATCGCGAGGTGCCCGACGGGGCTGCGCAGCGTCCACTCGAAGATGCCCGTGTAGTAGAAGGCGATCATCGAGCCGGCGAAGTTGGCGGCGGCGACCAGCGGGTGTGCGAAGAGCTGCCCCCACCGGCTGTGCACCAGCACGAGGATCCACTCGCGAGGACCGCGCGAGGCGTCGCCGCGGACGACCGTCTGGCGCACGGGCAGGGCGCGCAGCGCGAGCGTGACCGGGGCGGCGAGCGCCAGGAAGATGGGGATGACGGTCGCGAGGACCATGTGCTCGAGCATGTGGGCACTGAACAGCACGTGCCCGTAGACCGCCGGTCCGCCGTTCGTCGTCCAGAAGAACAGCACCATCCCGACGACCCAGGAGATCGTCCGTGACACCGGCCAGGCGTCGCCGCGACGGTGCAGCCGCCACGCCCACCGCACGTAGACGACGAGGCCCGCGACCGCGAGCGCCACGAGCACGACGTCCCAGCGCCACAGCGTGAGCCAGCGCAGCGTGGTCGGCTCGGGCGGCAGGGGGTGGCCCGTGACGATGACGGCGGGCGTGCGCGCGACGACGGCCGTCTGCGGCACCGGCGGGGCCGACGACGCGAGCGCGACCGCGACGCCCGAGACGGCACCCATGACCGCGAGCTCGACGAGCACGAGGCGCCAGAACAGCCAGCCCGCACCTTCCGCGGCGGTCAGGCGCGGGATCGCGGCGCGCCGGTGCGCCAGGCCCAGCGCGCCGAGCACGACGAGCAGCAGGGCTTTGACCAGCACGAGGACGCCGTACCGCGTCGCGAGCCCGTCGAACCCGCCCAGCCGGATGACGGCGTTGACGAGCCCGGACACCCCGACCGCCGCGAGGCACCAGCCGGCGACCACGGAGTACCGCGCGGCCGCCGGCCCGACGTCGCGACCCAGCCATCGGGCCAGGACGGCGAGCACCCCGAGGGCCCCGACCCACACGGCAGCGCCGACGAGGTGCAGGAACATGGCCGACGTCGCGACCTCGTGGCTCGCGGTCCCCGCCGCGTGACCCGTCTGCCCCTGCTGCCACAGCGCGACGACGACGAGAACCGTGGCCCATGCCGCGCCGGTCGGGGTCGCGACGACGAGCGCGAGCGCCGCGACGACCGCCGCGAGGACGACGACCTCGAGCTGGGCGCGGCCGAGGTCGAAGCTCGACACGTAGTCGCCGATCTCCTGGCCGAACGTCGGTGCGTCGAGCGGCAGCCCGGCGACGTTCGCGTACGTCAGGACGAGCGTCGCGAGGCTCAGCACCGTCCAGGCCGCGGCCGCGACCCCCGCGACGAGCAGCGCACGCGGGTAGGCGTCGCCGAGCCCAGGCGGTGGGGTCGCGGACCGGTCGGCGGGATCGCCCGGGTGACGGGCGGGCGCGCGACGCGGCAGGATCCCGACCGCGAGGACCAGGGCGCCGAGGGTCAGCGCCCCGGCGAGCTCGCTCAGGATCGTGGCGACGGGCAGACCCCACCGGACGAGCGCACCCGGGTCGCGCAGCACGGTCGGGAGCGCTGCGCCGGAGAACCAGACCCCGATGAGCGCGGCCGTGAGGCCGGCGGCGGCCAGCACCGCGACACGCACGGCGGGCGTGGCGCCGCGGTGGTCGGGCGGCGTCGAAGCGATCGCCGGCACGGGCGCGGCAGGGGCAGGCGAGCGGGCCGTCACGGGGTCACGACCGGGCGGAGCGCGAACGCAGCGCGCGCGCACGACGGTGGCGGACGAGAACCGTTCCGGCGACGACGAGGACGAGGACGACAGCAGCGACGGCCGCGACGACGACGCCACTGAGGGTCCCGTCGTCGTCGGCGTCCTGGTCGGTGACGAGGGGCCCGATCTCGGCCCCGCCCGCCGGCGCCACCGGCGCGATCGAGGCGGTGGCGGCCGGTGCCGTGGTCGACGGGGTCGGCGTGGGTGTGGACGTGGGTGTGGGGCTCGGCGTGGGCGTCACGGCAGCGGCGCCGCCGACGGTCGTGGCCCCGGTTGCCGTGAACGAGAGGACACCCTCGAGCGGGTGCCCGTCGGCCGAGGTGACCCGCCACGTCACGGTGTAGGCCCCCGCGGGCAGCGCGCCCGACAGGTCCTGGCTCACGGCGGCACCGTCCACGACCGGGTCACCGGTGCTGACAGTCGTCCCGTCGGGCGCCGTCACGACGACCTCGGTGCCCAGCGACCGCGCGGGCTCGTTGAACGTCAGCGTCACGCGCGGGGGCGCCACCGCGACGGTCGAACCGTCGACGGGATCGGTCGAGACGAGCGTGTTGTGGGCCTGCGCGGCGCCGGCGCCGACGAGCGCGGCGACGGCTGCCAGCGCGAGGACGACGACGGCTCGGCGACTTGCGGTGGCTGCACTCACGGGCACCATCATCACGCGTTCGGGGGGCCGAGCGGACCCGATCGAGGACCGCACGGGTGCCCAGATCGGCGACCGGGCCGTGTCGGAGGCTCGGAATAGTGTCGCGGCACACGAGGTTGTGGACCTTCACTGGGAAGGGGCGCGTCATGCGCCCGCCACGCTCGCCGGAGCCCGAGGGCTCCACCCCGGCCTCGACGCCGTCCGTGACCGCACACCCCCGAGAGGTACCCGTGTCCCAGACCTCCCGCTCGCCGATCCCCCCGGTCGACGCCGCAGCCCCCGTTCCCGCGCGCCCGAGCGTCGCGCCCACGCACCGCCAGATCCTCACGATCCTCGGCGGGCTCATGATCGGGATGTTCCTCGGCGCCCTCGACCAGACCATCGTGGCCACGTCGATCCGCACCATCGGCGACGACCTCAACGGTCTCTCGCTCCAGGCGTGGGTCACGACGGCCTACCTGATGACGTCGACGATCGCGACGCCGCTGTACGGCAAGCTCTCCGACATCTACGGGCGCAAGCCGTTCTACCTCGGCGCGATCGCCCTGTTCGTCTTCGGTTCGGTGCTCTCCGGCACGGCGAGCTCGATGTACCAGCTGGCCGCGTTCCGCGGGATCCAGGGGCTCGGCGCGGGCGGGCTCATGTCCCTCGCGTTCACGATCCTCGGCGACCTCGTGCCGCCCCGCGAGCGCGCCCGGTACCAGGGCATGTTCCTCGCGGTGTTCGGCACGTCGTCCGTCCTCGGCCCGGTCGTGGGCGGGTTCTTCGCGGGCGCCGACTCCATCTTCGGCATCACCGGCTGGCGCTGGGTCTTCCTCATCAACGTGCCGATCGGGCTCATCGGGCTGCTCGTGATCTGGCGGGTGCTCCACCTGCCGCCCATCACCCGCGTCGACCACCGCATCGACTGGCCGGGCGCCCTCGCGCTGGTCGTCGGCCTCGTGCCGCTGCTGCTCATCGCGGAGCAGGGCCGCGAGTGGGGCTGGGGTTCGGGCCGTGCGCTGCTCTGCTACGCGATCGGGCTCGTCGGGATCGGGCTGTTCCTGCTCGCCGAGGTCGTCGCACGCGACGACGCGCTCCTGCCGCTGCACCTGTTCCGTAACCGCACGTTCGCAGTGAGCTCGGGCGCGAACGTCGTCATCGGTCTCGGGATGTTCGGTGGGCTCGCGACCCTGCCGCTGTACCTCCAGATCGTCAAGGGCATGACCCCGACCGCCGCCGGGCTCACGCTCATCCCGTTCACCGTCGGGATCATGTCCGGATCGATCCTGACCGGTCAGCTCACCGCACGGACAGGGCGCTACAAGATCTTCCCGGTGATCGGCACGGTGCTCATGGGCATCGGCGCGCTGCTGTTCTCGCGGCTCTCGGTCGACACCCCGCTGCTCGTCATCTTCGCCGACTCGCTGGTCTTCGGGCTCGGGCTCGGGTTCACGATGCAGCCGCTCGTCCTCGCCGTGCAGAACGCCGTCCACGTCAAGGACATGGGTGTCGCGACGGCCTCGGCACTGTTCTTCCGGCAGGTCGGCGGGACGCTCGGCACGGCCGTCTTCCTGTCCATCCTGTTCTCGACCGTCGGCGGCAACATCGCGAGCGCGTTCGCCCGGCTCGCGCCGACCGCAGGGTTCCAGGCCGCACTCGCCGACCCGGCGGTACGGGCCGACCCGGCGAACGCCCCGGTGCTCGCCATGATCGGCGGGCACGGCGGCGTCGGGACGGTGCCGTCGATCAACGACTCGTCGTTCATCAACGCGCTCGACCCGCGCCTCGCCCGGCCGTTCCTCGACGGGTTCGCGCAGTCGATCGACCTCGTGCTGCTCATCGCCGCGGCGATCATGGTGCTGGGCTTCGTCCTGACCGTGCTCCTGCCCGAGCTGCCGCTGCGCAACGTGTCGGGCATCCAGGGCCGGATCGACAACGAGGCCGAGGCGGCCGCGAAGGCGGTGTAGCGCGAACCGTTCGTCGACCGACGCACGACAGTGCGGGTCCGCCGTCAGGGCGGGCCCGCACTTCGTGCGTCAGGCGTGACCGTCAGGCCCGGCGTCAGGGGCCGGTCGGCATGCCGCGGGGTCGGGCGTCAGCCCCAGACGAGTCCGTGCGCCGGCTCCATCAGCACCTTGGCGATGTCGGCCAGGACGCGGGCCCCGAGCTCGCCGTCCACGAGCCGGTGGTCGACGGACAGCGCGAGCTGGGTCACATTGCGGATCCGGATCTTGCCCTTGTGCACCCACGGCTGCTCGCGGATCGCCCCGAACGCGAGGATCGCCGCCTCGCCCGGGTTGAGGATCGGCGTGCCGGTGTCGATGCCGAAGACGCCCACGTTCGTGACCGTGATCGTCCCGTCGGACATGTCCTTCGGGCTGACCCGTCCAGAGCGCGCCGTCGCCGTGAGCGCCGCCAGCTCGACCGCGAGCTCCTTGAGACCGAGCCGGTGCGCGTCCTTGATGTTCGGCACGACGAGCCCACGGGGGGTCGCGGCCGCGATGCCGAGGTTGACGTAGTGCTTGTAGACGATCTCCTGGGCCGCGTCGTCCCAGCTCGCGTTGATCTCAGGGTGCCGGTCGACGGCGAGCAGGAGCGCCTTGAGGGCGATGAGCAGCGGCGTCACGCGCACGTCGGCGAACTCGCGGTCCTCTCGCAGCCGGGCGACGAGCTTCATCGTCTTCGTGACGTCGACCGTGTGGAACACCGTGACGTGCGGGGCACTGAACGCGCTCGTCACCATCGCCTCGGCCGTGCGCTTGCGGACCGACTTGACCGGGACGCGCGTCTGGCGACCGTCCGGGGACACGACGCCCTGCGAGAGCCAGCCCGCGTCGTCCGGGTAGGTCGCGAGCGCACGCACCTGGGCGTTGTTCGAGTGCGCCAGCAGGTCCTCGCGCGTGACGATCCCGCCCGGACCCGTCGGGTTCACCGAGTCGAGGTCGACGCCGAGGTCCCGCGCGAGCTTGCGGACGGGCGGCTTGGCGAGGGCGTGCGCATGGTGCGGCTCGGCAGTGGCGGCGGCCGGGGTGGCGGCTCGCGCGGTAGCCGCCGGAGCCGGCGTCGGGGTGGGTGCGGGTGCGGGCGCAGCGGCCGACGGGGTCGCTGCGCTCACTCCGGACGTCACCGCACCGCTCGGCTGCGGCGCACGGGCGCGACGTGCGGACGCCTGCTCGCCGACCCCGTACCCGACGAGCACGGCCTCCTTGGCCGGAGCCGCACCGGCAGCCGGACCGTCGACGGCGCCCGCGTCGTCCGCCACAGGCGCGCTCGCCTGCCCGGCGTCGGGCGCGGGCGCTGCCGCCCCGCCCGGATCGGTGTCGATGATGATGATGGGTACCCCGACGTCGACCGTCGTGCCGACCTCGACGAGGATCTGCGTCACGACGCCCGCATACGGGCTCGGGAGCTCGACGAGCGACTTCGCGGTCTCGATGTCGACGATCGCCTGGTTGACCGCGACGGTGTCGCCGACGGCGACGTGCCACTCGACGATCTCCGCCTCGGTCAGTCCCTCGCCGGCGTCGGGAAGCCGGAACGACTCAAACGTAGGCACGGTGGCCTCCTCAATCTCGCCGTCGGCGGGGTCAGAACGTGAGCGTGCGGTCGATCGCCTCGAGGATCCTGTCCAGGTTCGGCAGGTAGTCGTGCTCGATCTTCGACACCGGGTACGGCACGTGGAAGCCACCCACCCGCAGCACGGGTGCCTGCAGGTGGAAGAAGCACTGCTCGGTGATGCGGGCCGCGATCTCGGCACCCGTCCCGTAGAGGACCGGCGCCTCGTGCGCGACGACGCACCGACCGGTCTTGCGGACCGAGGCCACGAGGGTCTCGGTGTCGAGCGGGGAGATCGTGCGCAGGTCGATGACCTCGACGCTCGTGCCCTCGGCCGCCGCGGTGGCCGCGGCCTTGAGCGCCGGCGCGACCGACGGGCCGTAGGCGATGAGCGTGACGTCGGTGCCCTCGCGCAGCACCCGGGCCCGGTCGAGGCCGGTGGGGGCCGCGTCGGTGTGCGGGGCCTGAGCCGGCGTCTCGAGGTCGACGTCGGCCTTGTCCCAGTACCGGACCTTGGGCTCGAAGAACAGCACCGGGTCGGGTGAGGCGATGGCCTGCTGGATCATCGCGTAGGCGTCGGCCGGGTTCGACGGGCTGACGACGCGCAGCCCGGGCGTGTGGGCGAACAGCGCCTCGGGCGACTCGCTGTGGTGCTCGATCGCGCCGATCCCGCCGCCGTACGGCACGCGGATGACCACGGGCAGCGTGAGCCGACCCTGCGACCGGTAGTGCATCTTGGCGAGCTGGGTCGTGATCTGGTCGAACGCCGGGAAGATGAACCCGTCGAACTGGATCTCGCAGACCGGTCGGTACCCGCGCAGCGCGAGGCCGATCGCGGTGCCGACGATGCCGGACTCCGCGAGCGGCGTGTCGACGACCCGGTCCGGGCCGAAGTCCTTCTGGAGCCCGTCGGTGACCCGGAACACCCCGCCGAGCGCCCCGATGTCCTCGCCCATGAGGAGGACCTTCGGGTCCTGCTCGAGCGCACGGCGCAGGCCGGTGTTGATCGCCTTGGCGAACGTGATGCGCTCGGCGGTCATCGAGCACCTCCCTGCGTCGGGGCGAACGTCGTCTCGTAGGACTCGAACCACTCCCGCTCGCCCTCGACGACCGAGTTCGGGGTCGCGTAGACGTGGTCGAACATCGATGCGGGCGGCGGCGGACCCCACGAGCGGACCGTCGTGCGGATGCGCTCGCCGAGCGCGACCGCCTCGGACTCCAGGTCGGCGGCGAACGCGGCGGGCAGCTCGCCCGTCTGCTCGAGGTGCAGGCGCAGGCGGTCGATCGGGTCGCGCTGGCGCCAGTACTCCTCCTCGGCGGCCGACCGGTACCGGGTCGGGTCGTCCGAGGTGGTGTGCGCACCCATCCGGTACGTGAACGCCTCGATGAGCGTCGGCCCGCCGCCCGAGCGTGCGCGCTCGAGCGCCTCGGCCGTCACGGCGTACGACGCGATGACGTCGTTGCCGTCGACCCGAACGCTCGGAACCCCGAAGCCGAGACCGCGGTCAGCGAGCGGCACTCGGGTCTGACGCGTCGTCGGCTCGGAGATGGCCCACTGGTTGTTCTGGCAGAACAGGACGAGCGGCGCGTTGTTGACCGCCGCGAAGACGAGGGCCTCGTTGACGTCACCCTGGGAGGTCGCGCCGTCCCCGAAGTAGGTGACGACGGCGGTGTCCCGGGTCGGGTCGCCCGTGCCGACCAGGCCGTCGCGCTGGACCCCCATCGCGTACCCGGTCGCGTGCAGCGTGTGCGAGCCGATGACGAGCGTGTACAGGTGGAAGTTGTGCGCCGTCGGGTCCCACCCGCCGTGGTCGATGCCACGGAACAGGCGCAGCAGGTTCGCAAGGTCGACGCCGCGGGTCTGGGCCACGCCGTGCTCGCGGTAGGACGGGAAGACGTAGTCCTGCGGGGCGAGCGCGTGCCCGGAGCCGATCTGCGCACCCTCCTGGCCGAGGCTCTGCGCCCAGAGCCCGAGCTCACCCTGCCGCTGCAGCGAGGTGGCCTCGTTGTCGAAGCGCCGGACGAGCACCATGTCGCGGTACATCGCGCGCAGGGCGTCGCCGTCGAGGTGTGCGACGAGCGGGCTGTAGACGGCATGGTCGACGCGCTCGCCCGCGGGCGTGAGCAGCTGGACGAGTCCGGCGTCGGTGAGTGGTCCGTTGGGGCTCACGCGGTGTCTCCTTCGCGTGCAGAGTGTCGAGTGCAGGGTGACGCGTGCAGGTCGGGGTGCTGATCGAGGTGCTGGTCAGCGTGCCCGTCCCGGTGCGACGGAGCGCTCCAGGTCGAACCTACGTCAGCGTAGGCTACGACACCGTAGGTTGTCTGAGTGCTCGTCGGACAACCTGCGCTGTGGTGACTTGTCGGGTCTCCACAGCACCGCACGCGCATCGCGCAGGACACTCCAGGGTGCACCCGACCGCGCCTCAGTGCCGGAACGTCGCCGCGAACTCGAGCAGCACGTCGGTCGCCTCGGTCTCCCCCACGCTCACGCGCACGCCGTCGCCCGCGAACGGTCGCACGATGACGCCGGCCTCGGTCGCCGCGGTGGCGAACGACACCGCCCGGTCGCCGAGGGGCAGCCACACGAAGTTGGCCTGGCTGTCCGGCACCGACCAGCCCTGCCCCCGCAGGCCGGCGAGCATCCGGCCACGCTCGGCCACGATCGCGTCGACCCGCGCCAGCAGCTCGTCGGCCGCGCGCAGCGAGGCGATGGCCGCGAGCTGCGCGACGTGCGAGACCCCGAACGGTGTCGAGGTCGCGCGGATCCCCGAGGCGAGGCGCGGGCGGGCGATCGCGAAGCCGACGCGCAGTCCCGCGAGCCCGTACGCCTTGGAGAACGTCCGCAGCACGACGACGTTCGGCTGGCCCGCGAACACCGCGAGCGCGTCGGCAGCCAGCGGGTCCCGGACGAACTCGACGTAGGCCTCGTCGAGCACCACGAGCACGTCCCGTGGGACCGCAGCGAGGAAGTCGGACAGCTCGTCGGCGTGCACCGCCGGTCCGGTCGGGTTGTTCGGGGTGCACACGAGGACCACCCGGGTCCGCGGCGTGACCGCAGCGGCCATGGCAACCAGGTCGAGCCGGCCGTCGTCGGTCACGGGCACCGGCACCCCGATGCCGCCCGCGACGGCGACCGCGATCGGGTACGCGTCGAACGAGCGCCACGGGTACACGACCTCGTCGCCCGCATCGACGACCGCGGCCAGCACGTGCCCGAGCACGGCGATCGAGCCGTTGCCCACGACGAGGCTCGCGGCCGGCACGCCCCACCGGCTCGCGATCGCCTCGGTCAGCTCGGTCGCGTACATGTCGGGGTAGCGGTTGACGTCCATCGCACCGTCGATGATCGCGGCGACGACCGACGGCAGCGGTGGGAACGGGTTCTCGTTCGAGGACAGCTTGAACGCCGCCGCACCGACCGGGGACCGACCACCCGGGACGTACGCGGGGAGAGCAGCGACAGCCGGCCGGAGGGGTACCTGGGTCACCCGACCAGCATGCCATCGCCCGACGATTCCCCAGGTGAGCCCGGGCTGCGACTGGCAGGATCAGCACATGGGCTTCCTCATGCGAGTCATCATCAACGGCGTCGCGATCTGGCTCGCGACCGTCCTCCTGTCGGGTCTGCAGATCGTCGGCGCCGACTCGACCGGCCAGAAGATCGGCATCATCGCGCTGATCGCGCTGATCTTCGGTCTGGTCAACGCGATCGTGAAGCCGCTCGTGAAGCTCCTGTCGCTCCCGCTGTACATCCTCACGCTCGGGCTGTTCACGCTCGTGGTCAACGCGCTCATGCTCATGCTGACCGCGTGGATCACGGGCCACACCGACTGGGGCCTGCGGATCGACACCTTCGGCACCGCGGTGCTCGGGGCACTCATCATCTCGATCGTCAGCTTCGTCCTCAGCGTCGCGCTGCCGGGCGGCCGCAAGCGCTGACCTCTCGGCCGCCACTGGCTCCCGCGCCCCCGTTCACCGGCTCGCGGGCGAGAGGGTCGGGACCTCGACGCCGGCGATCCCCGCGTACCGGGTCACGACGGCGGTCGTGCCCTGCGGGCCGAACACGGTCGACCCGACCGACTCCTCCCACGCGTCGATCGACGCGTCGTGGTCCGCTGCGGCGTCGACCAGGTCGAGGGTGCGGCCGTAGAGCTTGACGTCGTGAGACTCGAGGAGCGAGTGCCGAGCGACGCGATCGGCCGGGTCGTCGGCGACCGACAGGTCCCGCCGGACGGTCGTCCGGTCGCGCGTGTCCGGGTTCGCTCGGCCGTCGAGTACGGGGATCGCGTCGGTCGTGTGCTCGACGTTGAGGACCTGGACGCCGGGTTGCGTGCTCATCCCGGCAACCGGCGATCCGGCCGTGAGCACGTGGGTGATCGCGAACCGAGCCGTCACCGTGGCGGAGCCGGCGAGCGCCATGGCCGTCATGCCGCCCTGGCTGTGGCCAGCGAGCATGACGGGCTCCCCCGGCTCGATTCCCGCCTGCTCCATCGCGGCGACCGTCAGCTCGCTCGCGGCCGCGGACTGCCCGGCGAGCAGCTCGAGGTTGCTCTGCATGTCGAACGGGTTGGGCCCGCCGACCGACCCCTCCTGGGTCCCCGGCACCGCGACGAGCCACGAGCGGGAGCCGTCCGGGTGGTCGAGCCGCGTCACCTCGACCGCGCCGGGCGTCGCGTAGCCGGCGCTGACCGACCGCATCGCATCGCCGTCGGACGCCGGGACGTCCGCGCCGGTCAGGGTGCGGGTGCTGCCGAAGACCGGGACGACGAGCAGGGGACGCCTCGGCAGGAGCGTCCCGATCGGAGCGACCGCCGGACCGACGGGCGCGCCGACAAGCCGCTGGACCCCGGGCTGCAGCCCGCGCAGGAACGTCCCGACGCCGTAGAGCAGCGTCTCGGCCGCGCCGCTGCTGACCAGGTCCGACAGCTCGGGGCGACGGCCCGTCCTGGCCCAGCCCAGCACGGCCCCGGCCTCGACCGCGAAGGGTGCCATCAACGTGGCACCGAGGCCGACGAGGGGTGCCCAGGGGCTCTGCCCGAAGTTCGAGGCCGTGACACCCACGAACGCCCGCACCGCGAGCTCGACCGTCCCCTCGGCCCGCTCGTACGTCCCAGCAGCCTCGACCAGCGCCCGCGCGAGCCGCCGCAGGTTCTCCGCCGTCCGCGCCGGGGACGACGGGCTCCGCAGCACCTGGTCGAGCGCCGCCCGTGCGGACGCACCGGCACCGAACGCGTCACCGGTGAAGGTGGCGCGCTGGGCGACCCCCAGCATCTCGTCGGCCTGGTCGAGGGAGTCGGCGGCCTGGCGCAGCGCGGCCGCCGCACGGTGCAGGTCTTCGAGCCGGGCGGACGTGCCGCCGTAGCCACCCGTGACATGGAGCCCGTCGCTCACCGGGCACCGCCGAGCAGCCGCTGCGCGACGGACGTGCAGGCGCCCGCATGCGCGTCCTGGCCGGCGGCGTCGAGCACCGCGAGCGCGTGGTGGGCAGTGTCGATGAGGGCGCTCGCACGCAGCACCGCCAGCTGACCCTCGGTGAGCGCCGCCTGGTAGCGGTCGGCGGCGTCCGACACCCAGTCGACCTGGCGCGCGCGCGCGAGCGTGCGGCCCGCCTCGTCGACGAGGCCCCGGGCACGCGCCGCCAACGGGGCGATCGCGGCGCTCACCCTCGACCTGCTGTTGTGCCGACTCGATTGACCATGCGCGGGACGCTAGGGCCGGGTCATGACCGTCGACCGCGCCGTGGACGCGGGCGGTGCGGGCCGGCGTCTCACGCCCGCCTGTGGGCGGGCGCCTGCCGTGCGCGTTCTGGGAGGATGACCCCATGGGTCAACCGCGCGTCGTTCTTGCTCAGGTCGAACCGGCCATCGCGCTCGGGCCGCTCGACGGCCGGTACCGGGGGCTGTGGCGCCGCTCGTCGACCACCTGTCCGAGGCTGCGCTCAACCGCGAGCGCGTGCACGTCGAGGTCGAGTGGCTCATCCACCTCACCGCGCACCACGTGGTGCCGGGCGCACCCGTGCTGTCCGCCCGGGAGCAGGAGTACCTGCGCGACGTCGTCGCGACGTTCGGGGCGGCCGAGATCGCCGAGCTCGGGGCGATCGAGAAGAAGACCGTCCACGACGTCAAGGCGGTCGAGTACTTCCTCAAGGACCGCCTCGCCGCGGCGCCGTCCGTGCTGGGCGCCTCGACGGTGCTCCCGTCGGTCGGCGAGCTCGTGCATTTCGCGTGCACCAGCGAGGACATCAACAACCTGTCGTACGCGCTCATGGTGCGCGGCGCCGTCGAGCAGGTGTGGCTGCCCGCCGCACGCGCGCTCGTCGCTGACCTCACGGCGCTCGCCCGCGAGCACGCGAGCGTCCCGCTGCTCGCGCTCACGCACGGTCAGCCCGCGACGCCGACGACGCTGGGCAAGGAGGTCGCTGTCCTCGCGCACCGCCTGGGCCGTCAGCTGCGCCGGATCGAGCACGCCGAGTACCTGGGCAAGCTCAACGGTGCGACGGGCACGTTCGGCGCGCACGTCGTCGCCGTGCCGGGTGCGGACTGGCCCGAGGTGAGCCGGACGTTCGTCGAGCACCTCGGCCTGACGTGGAACCCGCTCACGACGCAGATCGAGTCGCACGACTGGCAGGCCGAGCTGTACGCCGACGTCGCGCGCTTCAACCGCGTGCTGCACAACCTGGCCACGGACTTCTGGACGTACATCTCGAACGGGGTCTTCATCCAGATCCCCGTCGCGGGGGCCACCGGCTCGTCGACGATGCCGCACAAGGTCAACCCGATCCGGTTCGAGAACGCCGAGGCGAACCTCGAGATCTCAAGCGCGCTGCTCGACACGCTCGCGTCGACCCTCATCACGTCCCGCCTGCAGCGCGACCTCACGGACTCCACGACGCAGCGCAACATCGGCATCGCGTTCGGCCACTCGCTGCTCGCGATCGACAACGTGCGCCGCGGCCTCGGCGGGCTCTCCGTGGACCGCTCGGCCCTCGAGCGCGAGCTCGACGCGAACTGGGAGGTGCTGGGCGAGCCCGTGCAGTCCGCGATGCGCGCAGCCTCCGTCGCCGGGGTCACCGGGATGGAGAACCCGTACGAGCGCCTCAAGGAGCTCACGCGCGGGCGCCGGCTGACCGCCGAGGACATGCGCGGGTTCATCGCCGGGCTGGGTCTGCCCGACGACGTGGCCGCCCGGCTGGCCGCCCTGACGCCCGCGACGTACACGGGCCTTGCTGCCGAGCTCGTCGGGTACCTCGAGGACTGACCAGCCGTCGGGTCCCCTGGCAGTGCCAGGGTCGTCCCGTCCGGCCGGGTGAGCTTTCCCAGCGCCACGAACGGCCCCGGTTGGTCACGCTCTCATCACACCCTCATCGAGCGGTGCGTGGCACGTTCTTGCAGGTCAGCAGCCTGCGAACGCCGCTCACCTGGACCTGGAGGCGGGCGCGGCCCTGCCACGAACGGGTGGCTCCTGGACACGCGCCCTGTTGGACCTGCACAATCGGTCCCGATCCGGCTTGTCCGGTACACCCCATTTGGCGAGGAAGCCACCGTGACCCTCATGCAGAAGGCGATCACACCGGCGTTGACCCGAGCACACATGACGCTGGGGCACGACCGCATCGCCGGCTACGCAGTGCGCGCTGAGGACGTCTCGTTCGCCACGACACCCGCGCAGCTGTTCGAGGTCCACGGTCTCGGCTACCCCGGAACCCCCTTCAGCCCGTACGCGCAGTCGATCGACATCCTGCGGTTCGAGTCGTCCTCGCACCTGCAGTACCGCGACGTGCCCGGGTACATCGTGCCGCTGTGGTGGCTGCGCCACTCGCGCATCCCCCCGGGCGCCGAGCTCGTCCGGGTCTTCGCGGACGGCACCTTGATCCTGCTCGCCCGGTACGGCCACGTCGGCACGGGGTGGAGCGTGACGCAGCCCGGCGCCCACCGCCCGTCCCTCGCATCGCTGTCCCGCTGCGTGGGGCCGGTCGCCAAGTGGCACGGTGCGTACCTCGAGGCCGACGTCATCGACGACGACCACAGCGTCATCCTCGCGCTCGCCAACCCGCCGCTCTCGGAGACGGGCTTCCGGCAGGCCCCGTCCGGCCGCTGGTACCGGCAGGTCAGGCGCGACGACGTCAGCGAGCTGTTCGAGCTGGACCTCACCGCGCGCTGGAACGGGCTCGACGTGCGCGTTGTCGACCAGTGGCAGGACTCGCAGCGGTACGTCGTCGCGCGGATCTCCCACCTCGGCGACGACGTCGAGCGGGCCGAGCGGCTGCGCCTCGACCGCATCGAGGCGGGCGTCTACGAGTCGATCGTCTACGCCGCCGAGCTGACGGACATCCAGACCAACCAGGTCGTGCCGCACACCTGGGCCGCCGGTCCGGCCCAGCGGGCCTGGGCGTGAGAGGGCACCTGCCGGCGGAGTAGACCGCCCCCCAGACGCGCGCCGGGCCTGACTCCCCCCCGTTCAGGCCCGGCGCGCACCTCTTTGGCGTCGACCCGGTCTGCGCAGTGGACCGGCCGTCAGCTGACAGCGGCCCCCGCCAGGCCAGTCACCGAGCCGGCCGCGACGCCCGTCGCACCGTCCGTCACCGCCGCCGCGTCCGTCGCAGCCGCCACGCCCGACGCGTCGGGCACCGGGATCGCCGCGAGCTCGGCCACCGCGGCGGCGTACCCGGCCTCGTCGCCCGCGCGGGCGGCATCCCGCGCGCGCACCGTCGGACCGTGCAGCGCCCGACGGGTCCGACGCCGCAGGGCACGCACCGCGCGCTCGTCGGTCGACCCGAGCTCCGCGATCGCCGCCTCGAGACCAGTCAGCACGCGCGTGCGCTCCGCGACGATCCCGGGGTTGCGCAGGCGCATCCGCCGGTCGGCCTGGAAGTCGGCGGCGGTGCGGGCGACGATCTCGTGGGCCAGCTCGACCGGCGCGGAGTGCTCGTCGGGCGCGTTCTCGCTCACGGTCGTCAGGCTCACGAGCCGCACGCCGGGCAGCTCGCGGACGCCCGGGTCGACGTCGTGCCGCAGCGCGAGGTCGACGACAGCGAGGGGACGATCGACGCCGATGCGGGCGGCGGCCAGCGCCTCGACCTCGAGAACGGCACCCGGGGCGCCCGAGCACGCCACCACGAGATCGACGTCCGTGAGCTCGGCGTGCAGGTCGGAACCGGTGATCGCCCGGGCCCCGCGTGCGGTGGCGAACGCGTGCGCCCGACCGCTCGGCGAGAACACCCGGATGTCGGAGCAGCCGCGCGACCGCAGCGCCGCGAGGCTCGCCCCGGCATAGGAGCCGGTCCCGATGAGCACGCAGCGGACGTCGGGCCAGGCGGGCAGGTCCTCCTGGACGAGGTCGAGCGCCACGGCGACCACCGAGCGCCCCGCGCCACCGAGCCCCGTGCTCGAGCCGACCGTGCGCGAGGTCCGGGACGCGGCCTGGAACAGCGCCTCGAGGTCCGACGTCGTCGTCCCGTCGCGGCGTGCGGCGCTCAGGGCGCGGCGGACCTGACCGGAGATCTCCCGCTCGCCGACCACCATCGAGTCGAGCCCGGCCGCCACGGAGAACAGGTGCTCGGCGACCTCGACCCCGGTTCCGAGATGCAGCTCGGTCTCGACCCGGTCGGCGTCGTAGCCCGAGCGGGCGGAGACGACCGCAACCGCCCCGGCGCGCGCGTCGGCCACGTGCTCGGGGCCGTCGACTTCCAGGTACAGCTCGAACCGGTTGCACGTCGCAAGGACGACGGCCCCGGTCACGGGCGCACAGCCGGCCACGATCTCGTGTCCGACGGCGTGCGTGTCGGCGGAGAGCCGCTCCAGCACTGCGAGGTCGAGGTCGTGGTGGCTGGCGATCAGACTCAGCAGCACCACGGGGCCGATTGAATCACTCCGAGGAATGTCCGGCACAATCGACGCGTGAGCCTTCCCCCCACGCATCCGCTCGTCGACGGTCGCACAACTCATTCCGCGCTCGTGACGGCGTATTCCGGCGGACGCCCGGCGCGTCGCCCGGTGTGGTTCATGCGGCAGGCCGGTCGGTCGCTGCCCGAGTACCGCGCGGCGCGGGCCGGGACCGCGATGCTCGACGCGTGCCTGACCCCCGAGCTCGCCTCGGAGCTCACGCTGCAGCCCGTGCGCCGCCACGACGTCGACGCGGGCATCTTCTTCTCCGACATCGTCGTGCCGCTGCGGCTCGCGGGGGTCGACGTCGTCATCGAGCCCGGCGTCGGGCCCGTGCTGGGCTCCGCGGTGCGCACCGCCGACGACGTCGCGCGTCTCCACGACGCCGGGCCGCTCACTGCCGAGGCGCTCGCACCGATCACCGAGGCGGTCGGCCTCACGGTCGCCGCCCTCGGCTCGACGCCGCTCATCGGGTTCGCCGGCGCCCCGTTCACGCTCGCGGCCTACCTCGTCGAGGGCCGACCGTCGCGCGACCACCTGGCTGCGCGGACGCTCATGCACGCGGACCCCGACACGTGGGCGGCGCTCATGGCGTGGGCGGCCGACGTCACGGGTGAGTTCCTGCGTGCGCAGGTGCTCGCCGGGGCGAGCGCGGCCCAGCTGTTCGACTCGTGGGCCGGGTCGTTGTCGCTCGCGGACTACGAGACGCATGCGGCGCCGTGGTCGGCGCGCGCGTTCCGGCACGTCAGTGACCTGGACGTCCGGACCGTGCACTTCGGGACCGGCACGAGCGAGCTGCTCGTCGCGATGCGGGACGTGGGTGCGGACGTCGTCGGCGTCGACTACCGGCTCCCGCTCGACGAGGCGAACCGTCGGCTCGGCGGGCGCACGCCGCTGCAGGGCAACATCGACCCCGCGCTGCTGGCCGCTCCGTGGCCGGTGCTCGAGGCCCACGTCCGCGACGTCATCGCGCGCGGCGCGCACGCCCCCGGGCACGTCGTGAACCTCGGGCACGGCGTGCCGCCCGAGACCGACCCGGACGTGCTCACGCGGGTCGCCGCGCTCGTGCACGAGGCGTAGGGCGCGGGGCGCAGGGGTGGAGTCCTGGGACGCTGTCGTCGTCGGGGCCGGCGTCGGCGGGCTCGTCGCGGCGCGTGACCTCGCCGCGGGCGGGCTGCGGGTGCTCGTGGTCGAGCAGCGCGCGACGCCGGGCGGCTCGGTCGGGCGGCACGAGGTCGCCGGGCTGACCCTCGACTCCGGAGCCGAGTCGTTCGCGACGCGGGGCGGGGCGGTCGCGGCGCTGGCCGACGAGCTCGGTCTCGGGGCCCGGATCGTCGCGCCGAACCCCCGCGGGGCGTGGGTGCAGCTCGCGTCGGGCGCCGGACCGCTGCCACGCACCGGGCTGCTCGGCATCCCGGCAGACCCGTGGTCGCGCGACGTGCGCCAGACGATCGGGCTGGTCGGGGCTCTGCGTGCGGTTCTCGACCGGGTGCTGCCCGCCCGGGTCGGCACGGGTGCGGGGTCGGCGGGGAGCGGCACGACGCTCGGGGCGCTCGTGCGGGCACGCATGGGTCGGCGCGTGCTGGACCGGCTCGTGCGGCCGGTCGTCGCGGGCGTCCACGCTGCGGACCCCGACGACCTCGCGGTCGACGCCGTCTCCCCCGGACTCCTGGCAGCTCTGGCCGCGCACGGGTCGCTCGGCTCCGCCGTCGGGCACCTGCGCGCGCTGGCACCGGCCGGGGCCGCCGTGGCGGGGCTCGACGGCGGGATGCACGTGCTCGTCGACGCGCTCGTCACGGACCTGGCCGAGCGGGGTGTGCCGGTCAGGACGGGCGTGCGGGTCGAGGCAGTCCAGCGGATCGGGGCAGCTCAGCGGGTCGAGGCCGAGCCGGGCGGGACGACCGCCCCGACGTTCGAGATCACGCTCGGGGCCGTTCCCGGGGCAGCGCCGACCGCCCCGACGTTCGAGATCACGCTCGGGGCCGTTCCCGGGGCAGCGCCGACCGCCCGGCCGATCGGACGCGCCGAGGCTCCGCCCGAGCTGGTGGTCCGCGCCGACCGGCTCGTGCTCACGACGGCCGAGGCCGCCGGGCTGCTGCCCGCCGTCGTGCCCGGGCTCGGCGACCTGCACCCCGACCCCGGTGCCGACGTCGTCCTCGTCACGCTCGTCCTCGACGCCCCCGAGCTCGACGCGGCGCCGCGCGGCACGGGTGTCCTGGTCGCGCCGGGGGTGCACCGCGTGCGGGCGAAGGCGCTCACGCACGGGACCGCCAAGTGGGCGTGGCTCGCCCGGGACGCGGGGCCCGGCCGTCACGTCGTCCGCCTGTCCTACGGCGTCGCCGGGTCGCCGGCCGTCGGCACCTACGCCACCCCGGAGGGCACCGAGCCGGCCGACCCGCGCGCTCTGGGCGACGGCGCCCTCGCGGCCCTCGCGCTGCGGGACGCCTCGACCCTGCTCGGGGTCACCCTGTCCGCCGACCAGCTGGTGGCCTCCGCGCGGGTCGCGTGGTCGCAGGCGCTGCCCCGCCCGAGCGCCGCCCACAGCGCCACGGTCGCCCGGGTCCGGGCGGCGGTCGCAGGCGTGCGTGGGTTGGCCGTGTGCGGCGCCTGGGTCGCCGGCAACGGGCTGGCCTCGGTCGTCCCGGATGCTCGTCGGGCCGCCGACGCACTCCTCCAGGAGGACCGCGACGGCGCACCGTCCGCGCTCTGACGGTCTGCCTCACGCCTCTCGACATTGCTGTGGAAATGCTGTGGGGTGGGATTGTTCGGTTCCCGGCCTTCGCAGGATTTCCTGTTGATTCTGACAATGCGTCAGCAAATTGTGCGCAGCGGGCCCGGCCCCCGGCGCATCGGCCGCTTTCGACATCGACCCGATCGTGCACGAGACTGGCGCCATGCCCTCGACCGTCCGTATCGGCACACGTGCGAGCACACTGGCCCTCACCCAGACCGGTCACGTGGCCGACGCGCTGACCCGCTCGGGCGCCGGGGACATCGAGCTCGTCGAGGTCCGCACGGACGGGGACCGGCTCACGGGCTCGCTCGCGTCGCTCGGCGGCACCGGGGTCTTCGTCACCGCGCTGCGGGACGCGCTGCTCGACGGCCGGTGCGACGTCGCCGTCCACTCGCTCAAGGACCTGCCCACCGGCCCCGCCGAGGGTCTGGTCATCGGCGCGGTCCCGGTCCGCGAGGACCCGCGCGACGCACTGTGCGCCCGGCACTCCTGGACGCTCGAGTCGCTGCCCGAGGGCGCACGCGTCGGGACCGGCTCCCCGCGCCGCGCCGCCCAGCTGCTTGCCGTCCGCCCCGACCTCGACATCGTGGACATCCGCGGCAACGTCGACACGCGCCTGCGCCGGGTCGCGCGCGACGACCTCGACGCGGTCGTCCTCGCGTGCGCGGGCCTGGCACGGCTCGGCCGGCTCGAGGCCATCACGCAGGCGCTCGACCCGGCGGTCATGACGCCGGCGCCCGGGCAGGGCGCGCTCGCGGTCGAGGTCCGCGCCGATCTCGACCCCGAGTCCCCGCTGCATCGTGCCCTCGCGGCGCTCGACCACCCGGCGACCCGGCTCGCGGTCGTCGCCGAGCGTGCGCTCCTGGCCCGCCTCGAGGCCGGGTGCGCCGCACCCGTCGGCGCGCTCGCGTGGCTCTCGCCCACAGGCGACGTCCTGACGCTCGACTCGGTCGTGACCGGCCCCGACGGACGCCGACAGCTGCGCCGGTCGGCGTCGACCGCGATGCCGGGGGCCCCGGCAGAGCCCGGGGTCGCCGACGGCCACCGCGCCCGCACCGCTGTCGACCTCGGCAACCGGCTCGCCGACGAGCTGCTCGCCTCCGGCGCCGCCGAGCTCGCCGACCTGGGACCGCGATGACCGCCACGGTCCGCGGCGCCACCACCGAACCCCCCGGCGGGCACGGTCCGCTCGACGGGCTGCGCGTCCTGGTCCCCCGCGCGACCGACGGACCCGACCCGCTCGTCATCGCGCTCACCGCCAACGGCGCCGAGCCGGTGACCGTCCCGCTCATCCAGACCGTCCCGCCCGAGGACCCGACCGAGCTCGACGACGTGCTGCTCGCGCTCGGCATCGGGTACTACGGGTGGCTCGCGGTGACGAGCGGCGCGGCGGTCCCCGTGCTGGCGGACCGCGCGGTCGAGATCGGCACGACCCTCGCCGAGCTCGTCGAGGACCTGCACGTCGCCGCCGTCGGGCCCGCGACCGAACGCGCGCTCCGGGACGCAGGCGTGCGCGTCGACCTCGTGCCCCGTGGCGCGTCGTCGGCGATCCACCTGCTCACCGCGTGGCCCCCGCTGCCCGCCGCCTCGGCGCCGGCTGAGGAGGGCTCGGCCGCGTCACGGGTCCTCGTCCCACGCGGCGACCTCGCCGCCCCCACCCTCGCGGCCGGCCTGCGCGGGCGCGGCTGGTCGGTCGACGAGATCGTCGCCTACCGCACGGTCCCCGGCCCCGCGCCCGACGACGTGACCCGCGCCGACTGGTCCGAGGGCCGCATCGGCGCCGTGGTGCTCACGTCCGGCAGCTCGGCGCGCAACCTCGTCGAGCTGCTCGGTCCCCCGCCGCCCGGCACGCTCGTCGTGTGCCTCGGCCCGAGCACCGCGGCCGTTGCTGAGCGCATCGGCCTCGACGTCGGGACCGTCGCGACCGAGCAGACGCCCACCGGTCTCGTCGCGGCGCTCGTCGACGCACTCGCTGCTACCCACCCACCACGACAGTCGAGGTGACACCGTGACCGGACCCCAGCGCACACCACGCCGCCGCGAGCGCTCGCGTGACATGCCGAGCGACCTGCCCTCGCCCGGCCGCATCCGCCCCCGGCGCACGCGCACGACGCCGGCCATGCGCCGCCTCGTCGCGCAGACCCACCTCGACCCGGCCCAGCTCGTGCTCCCGCTGTTCGTCCGGGAGGGCCTGACCGAGCCGCGGCCGATCAGCTCGATGCCGGGCGTCGTCCAGCACTCGCGCGAGTCGCTGCGCCGGGCCGTCACCGAGGCCGCGACGGCCGGGCTCGGCGGAGTCATGCTCTTCGGCATCCCTGAGCACCGGGACGCGACCGGCACGCAGGCGACTCACCCGGACGGCATCCTCAACGTGGCCCTCGCGGACACCGTCACCGAGGTCGGGGAGGCGCTCGTCATCCAGGCCGACCTGTGCCTCGACGAGTTCACCGACCACGGCCACTGCGGGGTCCTCACACCGTCCGGTGCGGTCGACAACGACGCGACCCTCGTGCGGTACGCCGACATGGCCCTCGCGCAGGCCCGGGCGGGTGCCCACCTCGTCGGGCTCAGCGGCATGATGGACGGCCAGGTCGGCGTCGTCCGAGACGCGCTGGACGGGGCGGGGTACCTCGACGTGGCGGTCCTGGCCTACGCCGCGAAGTACGCGTCGGCGTTCTACGGCCCGTTCCGCGAAGCTGTCGAGTCGACGCTCGTGGGCGACCGCCGCACCTACCAGATGGACCCCGCGAACCGCCGCGAGGCGATCCGCGAGGTCGCGATCGACATCGCCGAGGGCGCCGACATCATCATGGTGAAGCCCGCACTGGCCTACCTCGACGTGCTGGCGGACGTGGCCGCGACCTCGACCGTGCCCGTCGCGGCGTACCAGGTGTCCGGGGAGTACGCGATGATCGAGGCCGCCGCGGCGAACGGCTGGATCGACCGCCGCCGCGCGGTGATGGAATCGGTGCTGAGCATCCGACGGGCCGGCGCGGACCACGTGCTGACCTACTGGGCCGTCGAGCTGGCCGGATGGCTGGACGAGGAGATCGCATGACCGGGTTGGACGCCACGTCGGCGGCGTACTTCGAGCGGACGCAGGCGGTCATCCCCGGCGGGGTCAACTCGCCGGTGCGCGCGTACGGGTCGGTCGGCGGCACGCCGCGGTTCCTGGCGTCGGCACGCGGCGCCTACGTGACCGACGTCGACGGGCGCGAGTACGTCGACCTCGTCGGCTCGTGGGGCCCGGCGCTCCTGGGCCACGCGCACCCGGCCGTCGTCGAGGCGGTCCAGCAGGCCGCCGCACGCGGGCTGTCGTTCGGCGCGCCCACGCTCACCGAGGTCGAGCTCGCGGAGGAGATCCGGTCCCGCGTCCCGGCGGCCGAGCGGCTCCGGCTCGTCTCGACCGGCACCGAGGCCACCATGACCGCCGTGCGGCTCGCCCGCGGGGTGACGGGCCGCGACCGCATCATCAAGTTCGCCGGCTGCTACCACGGACACGTCGACTCGCTCCTGGCCGCCGCCGGCTCGGGCGTCGCGACGCTCGCGCTTCCCGGGTCGGCCGGGGTCACCGCCGCGGTCGCCGCCGAGACGATCGTGCTGCCCTACAACGACCTCGCCGCGGTCGAGGCCGCGTTCGCCGAGCACGGCAGCACGATCGCCGCCGTCATCACCGAGGCCGCCGCGGCGAACATGGGTGTCGTCCCGCCGCGGCCCGGGTTCAACGCGGCGCTGGCCCGCATCGCCCACGCGCACGGCGCCCTGCTCATCCAGGACGAGGTGCTGACGGGGTTCCGCGTCGGGCCCGGCGGGTGGTGGGGCCTCGAGGGTGCCGTCGAGGGCTGGGCCCCCGACCTGCTCACGTTCGGCAAGGTCATCGGCGGCGGCCTGCCCGTCGCGGCGGTGGGTGGCCGGGCGGACGTCCTGGGCGCTCTCGCGCCGCTTGGGCCTGTCTACCAGGCCGGCACCTTGTCCGGGAATCCCGTCGCGACCGCCGCCGGGCTCGCGACCCTGCGCGCCGCCGACGCCGGGGTCTACGCGCGCGTCGACGCCGTCGCCGCGACGCTGCGGGGCGCACTCACGTCGGCACTCGACGCGGCGGGCGTCGCGCACGTGGTCCAGTCGGCCGGCAGCCTCTTCAGCGTCGTCTTCGGAGCAGCCGCCGCCGAGCGCGGTGCCCACGACTACACCGACATGCTGGCCAGCGAGTCGTGGCGGTACGCGCCGTTCTTCCACGCGCTGCTCGACGCGGGCGTGTACGCGCCGCCGTCGGGCTTCGAGGCGTGGTTCGTCTCGGCCGCGCACGACGACGCCGCGGTCGAGCGGATCGTCGCCGCGCTGCCGGCCGCCGCACGGGCCGCCGCGGCGGCGACTGCACCCGCCTGACCGAACCAACGCGCGGGTCCAACTTCTGGCGAGGCGCGCGACGACAGCGGAGCAGCGCCGAACAACTCGGACGACGCGGGTCGATCGGGGCCTCGTGCGTCGGAGTGAGATACGCCGCGGGTCTCGCCGGGCCACGACGCTCCGGACCAGCACGCCCTCCTGGGCATCCGTCCGACCTGCGGATACGCACCGCCTGTCCCCAGACGGGGCCAGTTCGGGCCGCCCACACGCCACGGTGATTCCCGAACGCGGCCCCCCACGGCGTCGTGGATCGGTCTCCGCCCGGTCCACGGCTCTTTCCAGCTGCCACGAGACCGACATACGCTGCCCGGACCTGCCTCCGCCGGTCGCAGGACGCCGAGGGGGTGCCGAGAGTGCCGGTGTTCATGATCGAGCGCAAGTACTCGGAGCTGATGCAGCCCTCCCCGGAGGCGGCGCGGGCGATCAACGAGATCAACGCCGACGAGGACGTCCGTTGGGTCGTCTCGTTCCTGTCCGCCGATCGGCGCAAGTCCTACTGCCTGTACGAGGCCGAGGCGGCCGAGGCGCTGATCAGGGCAGCCGAGCGAGCCGGCCTACCAGCCGACGTCATCACCGAGCTCGGCCACGGGTGCTGCCGGACGGGACGCTGTCGGACGTCATCGGCAGAGCTCCGGGGGCCGGAGCATCGCCGCCTGCGTGCGGTTGGACGAGTGCGTCTTCATCAGGATGTTGCGCACGTGGTTGGCGGCCGTGTGCTCGCTGATCACGAGCGTCCGGGCGATCCCGCGGTTGCTCAACCCGAGCCGGAGGAGCCCCAGCACCTCGTCCTCCCGGGCCGTGAGACCCCACGGTGTCCGCCGTCGGTCGGCTAGCTCGTCCAGGTCACGCCGGACGCGTACCAGTCCGTGGTCCTCGGCCAGCACCCGGGCCCGTGCCGACAGCGCCTCGGCGTTGACGTCGGGAGCTGGGTGCGTGCTCAGGTGGCGCGCGTACGCGACAAGCGTGTGAGCAATGTGCAAGGTGGCGCCCATCCGTTCGTTCATCGCCAGCGCGCTCTCGAAGTGCGCGCGGGCCTCGGGCCGGCCGAGCAACGACTCGAGCATCGCCAGTGGCAGGTCCGCGCTGCCGAGCGGGTGCAAGAACTCCGACCCGAGCAGGTTGAAGCCCTCGTACCGGGCGACCAGGGGAACCAGGCGCTCGGCCACGGCGGCATCACCGAGCCAGACCGCGGCGTCCACCAGGTACCCGAGGGCCGCCGGCCACGACGCCGATGCTTGCAGATGACCCAGGTCACCTGACATCACGTGCTGCAGCCACCCCCGGCAGGTCTCGGCGTCGCGCACCTCGGCCGCCAACGCCAGCGCTGCTGGTGGCCACACGCCGACGTCGCCGGGGCGGGGCAGGAGGCCCGCCGCACCCACCGGTAGTCCGGACTCACGTCGGAGGGCGAAGGTCATCAGCCCGTCCGTGCCAGAGACGGCGTGCCCGACGACTTCAGAATCGCGGATCGCCTGAGCGAGCACCGTCTCGGCGCGATCGAGCTCCGCGTGGGCCAGAGCCAGCCCGAAGGCGACCGCGTCACTGACCCAGCGCCAGAACGGCTGCCGCGCCCGGTCGGCCACCCACTCCAGATCACGGGCCGCCGCCGTCAGCTCGCTCGGCTCACCCTTGACGTAGTGCGAGGCACACCGGTGGTAGTGGGCGCGGCCCAGCCGGACCTGCATCGTGGTCCCTTGGGCGAGTGTCATGAGTTCCCGGGTGCGCTCGAGCGTCTGGTCGATCTGCTCGAAGCTGCTGCCGTCATTGAGGGAGATGGACAGCACCCGCGCCAAGACCTCCGGATCGCCGAGCTCGTGCGCACGGGCGATCGCGCTGCTGCCGAGCAGTCGCCCGGTAGCCGCGTCGCCGCTCCAGGCGTGCGCCCGGGCGAGGCAGACGGTGGCGACGACGCGCAGGTCGGCGGGGCTGTCGTCGGGAGCCAGAAGGGCGTCGGCCAGGAGCCGGCGGGCGGTCGCGACCTCCTGGCCGTCGTGCCAGCTCGCCGACGAGTACCCGATCGCCGCACGGAGGCGGAGCTCCGGATCGGGGCTCCCCGCCACCACCTCATCGAGCGAACGCGCCCGCTGGCACTGCCAGCCGAGCAGCGCGCTACGTGCGGCGGAGAGCCTCAGCTCGTCACGGGTCCGCGTGCCCTGGGCGAACCTCGCCGCCCTCTCGTAGTAGTCGGCCGCCTCGGCGTGCGCCGACGCAGCGTTGGTCAGGTCGCCCGCCTCGGCGAGGTAGGTCGATGCCTGCGCCTCGAAGCCGAGGACGGCGGCGCCGGCGTAGTGTGCCGCGAGCCGGATCGTGCGCCGGCGTGCCGACGGCCGATCCTCCAGGGTGAGCGCGACGGCAGCGTGGCTCTGAGCCTGCTCCAGGTCGCTCAGGGTCTCGATCACGGCCTGGCGCGCCAGGGCATGCGGGAACCGGGCCGCAGCGTCCTCCAAGGCGGTCGCGTCGAGCAGCCCGGCAACCTTGGCGAGCTCGAGCGCGGCCACTGTCTCGGCCCGGGAGACCCGCTCCCCCACCAGTCGCTCCATCGCGGCACTCAGTTCGCCCACGTCGACCTCCTCGCCCATCACTGCCGCGAGGCGGATGACGTCTCGCCCGTGGCCGGGAAGCGCCCCAATTCGTTCGGCCACCAGCGCGGCGAAGGCGCCCGGTGCGGAGATGGGCGCAGGGCGGCCGGCGAGGAGGGCCTCCTTGTCGAGCTGACGGCAGACCTCGCGCAGCAGGAAGGGGTTTCCACCGGTGGAGTCACGCATGGCAGCAGCCGCCTGACGGGCGTGGACGCTTCCGACGATCGAGTTCCGCACGAGGTAGGTGGTGATGTCTGCGACGTCGAGCCCGGCGAGGTCGAGCCGGAGGACACCATCAGCAGCGAAGAGGTTGCTGATCACGGCGCTGAGCTCGGTCGACACCGACGGGCCGGGGCTCCGCAGCGTGGCGAGCACGAGCAGCGGCAGGTCGACGCATCGGCGGACGACGTACTTGAGCACCTCGAGGGCAGCCGGCCCGGCCCAGTGCAGGTCTTCCAGGACGAGCACCACCGGGCGAACGGTGGTCGCCCACTGGAGGATGTCAGCGACAGCGCGGCACAGGTCCTCGATCCGGATCCCGTCCGCCGGTTGCGCGACGCGGGTGCCGGTGAGGGCTCCCAACCGCTGGACGGCGAGCGGGTCCGGGCCAGGCCCGTCGCCGTCCGGGTACACCGCCCCCAGCAGCGTGCCGAGCGGCTCGACGAAGGGGTCGTAGGCCATTCCCATCTCGGCGACGCAGCCGCCCCAGAGCACCCCGGCGCCTTCGCCGTGCAGGGCGAGCGCCGACTCGACCACGAACCGAGACTTGCCGCCGCCGGCCTCGGCCCCGAGGAAGACCACCCGGCGCACCCCGGCCGAGACGTCCTGCCAGACCCGCTCCATGACGCCGAACTCTGTCCCACGTCCGACGAAGGCGGGCTGCGTCATCCGCAACCAGCGCGTCGGCGGATCCATTCGTCGCCACGAGGGCATCTTGCCACGATAGGCGCATTAAGCCCGGCGGATGTAGTGAGAAATGCCCAGTCGCGGTGACCGGTGCACATGGTCAGCTCCGGTCATGTGCCCGACGGAACCGCAGAACAAGGTCGACCCATGACGGTGCTCGCCCGGGTGCCGCCCGACCTTCCGAAGGGACGAGTCGCATGCGTTCACTCCCGCGGTACCGAGGTCTGGCACTCCTCGCGTCCGTCTCTGTCGTCCTGCTCCTCGCCGCCAGCAGCGCGTCGGCGCACGACGCTCCACCTCACGACGACGCGGTACGGGTGGTCGCCTCCGGGCCCGGCCTGACGGTCGGCAGCGCCGTCGGACCAGACGGCGCGCTGTATGTCACCGACGCGTCAGCCGGGACCCTCGTCCGGGTCGACCCCCGCACCGGTCGATCCCTTGTCGTCGCCGACGGTCTGCCCGTCCAGGGTGCGCCGGGGGTCGGCGGTCCGATGGACGTCGCGTTCCTCGACGGCACCGCGTACGTGCTGGTGACGTTCGTCGGCCCGGACGTCGGTGGCACCGGGATCAACGGCATCTACAGGATCGACGGGCACGGGGCGACCCCGATCGCCGACATCGGTGCCTTCGCAACGGCGAACCCGCCCGCGACGGACTACGTCGTGCCGAGCGGCCTCCAGTTCGCCTTCATCGCGTACCGCGGCGCCTTCTTGGTGACGGACGGGCACCACAACCGGGTGTACCGGGTCACGACCAGCGGCGAGGTGTCGGTGGCTGCCGCCTTCGCGGACGACGTGCCGACCGGCATCACGAGCCGCGGCCGGACCGTGTGGATGACCTTCGCGGGCCCGGTCCCCCACCTGCCGGAGAGCGGCAGGGTGGTCCGGCTCGACCTCGCCTCGCAGTCGGCGGTCCCGATCGCATCAGGCGCTCGCCTGGCGGTGGACGTCGCGGTCAAGGGCTCCGACTTGTACGTGCTGTCGCAGGGCCAGCTGCCGGCCGGCGCCGAGCCAGGAACGCCCGCTCTGCCTGGCACCGGTGCCCTGTACCGCGTCGCGGGCGACGGCACGATGCGGCTGGTCGTCGACGGCCTCGACCGGCCCACGTCGCTGCAGATCATCGGTCGCACCGCGTACATCGTCACGCTGGACGGCGAGATCGACGCGGTGTCGCTCGCCCGCCACGGCGGGTCGCACTAGGACCTCGCCGCGGGAGGCGTGGCGTCATGCAGCCACCAGAGCCGCGACCCGCTTGTCCAAGGTCGCGGCTCTGGTGGCTGTCTCAACGACCGTCCGGATCGGGCCGCCGGTCACTCACCATGCTGCGAGGCCCTGCCTGAGAGCTCGGAGCCGGCCGCGGCGACTACATGCCGGGCATCGCCAGCAGCTCCAGCACCTCGATGGTCCCGCCCGACTCCAGGTGGGGGTGCCCTTCGAGAACCGTCTGGATCTCGTCCGCGGAGTCGGCCTGCATGATCGAGTAGCCGCCGACGAAGCTCTGACCGTCTGGCGCCCCCGCGACCGACTGGGTGGGCATACCGAAGTCGACGACCGCGTCTCCGGCCTTCTGCGCCCACGTCATCCAGGCCTGCATGCTGGCCTCGGCCGCGGCGGGGTCCTGCCCGGCCAGCTGCTCGGCGGCACTGTTCTGCGACCGGTACAGGATCAGGTACTTGCTCATGACGGCTCCTCGGGCGCCGCGCCACGACTCGTTCGTGGCGACAAAGGTCAACCTGACTCCGGCCCGCTGTTCGTGCCTGCCGTGCGCTTGCGCACCGAGGCGTGCCAGCAGCCGCGGGACCGCCTCGACCGACCCCGGTCGCGTGGCACGCCGCGGAGTAGCGGTTGCGGCCGTGACCTGGGACGCTGTCGCCACAGGGGAAGAGGTGCGATGAACAAGTGGCGCTGGGTCTTCGTCGGCGCGGGCCTGGCAGGCTTCGTGGTGCTGGCCGTGCTGATCTCCACGGAGAGCCCGTACGCGGCGTGGTTCGGCAACGCGTTCTGGGCGTTCGTCGTCCTCGGCGCGATCGCCCAGATGATCCGCTCGCAGCGCAGCACCGGCCACGCGGCGCCGGCGGTGCGCCCCGGCTTCCAGGGGCTCGGCGAGGTCCAGGACATCGCCCTCGGACGCACCCCGATGCCGCCCGTGACCTACGGGTCGGACGACGGCGTCGTCCCGACGGAGGTCAGCACACGCACTGACCCGCTCGACGACCCGGTGTGGACGGTCGGGCCCGCCTCGCCGAGCGCCGGGCCCACCTCGCCGGGCGACAGGTCCTGATCCCACCATCTCGGTCACACCCGGCCACCTCCTGCCGATAGGGACACCGAACCCCTCCAGGAGGCAACGGATCGATGGACGGCATCGCGGCGATCACCAGTCGGATCGCGGAGATCCAGAGCACCGTCGGCGCGTTCAGCCCGCAGCCGACGACGACGTCGTCGGCCGGTGCGTTCGACTCGGTGCTGGCCACCGAGGTGAGGAAGCAGTCCGGCAGCACGACCGCGGTCGACCCCACCACGCTGCGCGTCCAGCAGGTCGGCGCGTACGGCGCTGAGCAGCTCACGAACGCCGCCGCGATCATCAAGGCCGGCCAGGCGCTCGGGCTGTCGCTCCGCGACCAGACCATCGGCGTCATGACCGCGATCGGCGAGTCGTCGCTGCGTGTGGTTGACCACGGCGACGCCGCCGGCCCGGACAGCCGCGGGCTCTTCCAGCAGCGCGCGAACGGTGCGTGGGGCAGCTACGCGGACCGCATGAACCCGACGGTCAGCGCGACGAGCTTCTTCACGGCGCTGGCCGGCATCCAGGGCCGCGACTCGGTGGCGCCGACGATCGTCGCGCACACCGTGCAGCGCAACGCCGACCCGCAGTACTACGCGAAGTACTGGGACGACGCCGTCGCGATCGTCTCCGGTCTGACCGGCACCCACAGGTCCTGAGGCACACCGAGCTCAGCTCCGTGCTCGCCCATACCGCAGCATGACGACGCCGTTCCCGAACGTCCGGGTCTCGATCAGGTTCAGGCTGGTTCGCTGGTCCGCGTCCCGGAACAGCGGTTTGCCCCGGCCGAGCAGGACCGGCTGGACGTACAGCCGGTACTCGTCGATGAGGTCCAGCCGGCGGAACGTCTCGGCCAGGTCAGGGCCACCGATCGTCATGTCGCCGCCCGGCTCGGCCTGCAGCGCCCGGATCTCCTCGGGGACGACGTCGCGCCGGAGCGTCGCATTCGGTCCGGCGTGCTCCAGGGTCCGGGAGAACACGACCTTCGGGGTGTCCCGCCAGATGCCCGCGAAGTCGCGAATGGGTGCGGGTGCGTCGGGGTCGGCGTCGGCCGTCGGCCAGTAGTCCTCCATCAGCTCGTAGGTCACGCGGCCGCCGAGGAACGCGCTCATCTTCCGCAGCTCGTCGTTGAAGTAGGTGTGCAGCTCCTCGTCGACCAGGTGCCAGCTGATGTCCCGGTCGGGGCCTTCGAAGAAGCCGTCGATCGACACCCCGATCCACAGCACGATCTTCCGCATCGGCGTCCTCGCTTCAGTCGGGGGGGGAGACGACCGCCCGTTCGGACCTCAGAGCTCGATGAGCGGCCGGGGCGGCTCGTCGTCCGGCCGCCTCCGGTCCTGCGGTGGGCGGCCGGGCGGATCGTGGTCGCCGGGGTCCCCCTCCGGCGGCTCGAGCTCGGGCGCCGGGTCGGTCGTGACGAGCCGGAGCACCCCCGGTCCCGCCATCGCGGCGCAGCCGTGCACGCGCCACCCCGTGAGGTCCTCGGCGGGCAGCTCGTCGCGGTGCACCAGCAGGACCCACGGCTCCTCGGCCGGCTGGTTGGCCGTCAGCATGTCGGGGTACCCCTCGACCGGCCCCGAGCGCCTGACCTGGACGACGAGCTCGAGGCGGCTGTCGTCGTCCCCGACCGACGACACCGACTGCACGACACCGTCGATCTCGGTGCGGTTCTCCCTCACAGCGACCATGGTTCAGTCCGCCTTCCCGGCGAGGTGACGCACCAGCGCTGCCGCGATGGGCTGCCCCGTGTGCGACTCGTAAAAACTGTAGCCCGGCATGGGGTTGACCTCGAAGCAGACCCAGTCCCCCACCGGGGTGCGGCGCAGGTCGATGCCCGCGAGCGGGAGCTCGAGCGTCGCGGCGAGGCGGACGCAACGGTCGGCGATCTCGTCGGGCAGGGTCGTGGCCGTGAGCGCGGCAGTCAGCCCGTCGCGACCCGCGTACCGGTAGTCGACCGCGTCGGACCCGATCTCGGTCGCGAAGACCTCGTGGCCGACGACGTGCACCCGCACGTCCGTCCCGGGCACGAGCGCCTGGAACTGGGTCGGCAGCGACCGGACGCGTTCGAGCCGGCCGAGCGCCGACCCCTCGAGCACCCGGACGATCGACCGGATCCCCGAGATCGACTTGAACACCACGGCCCCCTGCGCCGCGGCGAACGCCCGGACCTCGTCGGGGTCGTCGGTGACGATCGTCTCGGGGACGGCGAACCCCGCGGCCGCGATGAGCTGCGCCTGGTACGGCTTCGAGGCGTTCGAGTGCATCGCCGACGGGCGCGACGCGACCCGGCACGGGGCCACGTCCATCCAGCCGAGCAGCAGCTCGACGAGCAGGCGGCCGCGCTCGCTCTCGCGCGGGTCCGTGCCGGGGACCGGGGAGAGCGGCCTCGCGTAGACCCCGTCCACGTCCCCGAGCAGCGTGCGCGCGCCACCGCTCTCGAGGAAGCCGCTGCCGTCGGCATCGAGGCGCAGGTCCGCGACCGGGTGGGACTGCTGGTCGACGAGCACGTGCTCGACACCGAGGTCCCCCGCCGCCTCGACGACGCGACGCACGGCCGGGTCGTCCCCGTACCCGATGACCAGGATCATCACGCCACCTCCGCGAGGAACGTGCCCGCGAGCGCGATCTCGTCGGGGCTGATGACCGGGGCGAGTGGCTGGGCGTCCACGACCCCGCCCGCGGCGTCGAACCCGACGGACAGGATGCGGCAGCGGGCCGCCTCGGCGAGCGCGCAGCAGCCCCGCGCCTCGGCGACTCCCGACGCGCCGACAGCCCGCCGTCCGGCCACGAGCACTCGCCGGACGACCTCGGGCGTGGTGTCGTGCGGACGACGTGCGTCCCACGCGCTGCCCGACCATCCCGGCACGAGCCGCGCGGACGTCGCGGCGACCCCGTCGGTCACGCGCAGGCCGGCCGTGCTCGCCTCGGCCCGCCACCGCGCACCCGACCAGGCCGGCCCCGTCGGTCCGTCGCCGGTCACCGCGTTGACCACCCGGTCACCGAGCGCGGCGAGCCAGCTGACCGCGAGCGCCTGGGTCTCCGCGGCTGCGTAGTCGCGGTCCGCCGCCGAGGCACCTCGCAGCGCCGACGGCACGCTCGTCGCGGTCCGGAACCAGACGAGCGCGAGGTCGTCGTCGTCCACGGGCTCGCCGAACCCTGCCGGGAAGGTGAGCCGGGTCGAGGCCCGGCCCGTGGACGTGACCCGGTGGGTCCAGCGCGTGCGGTCCCACGCGTAGCCGGGCACCCAGCGCACGTCGACCTCGGGGCGGGCCCGGGCGGCGACGCGCGCCGCCGCCCGAGCCCCGAGGTCCGCGGCGTCGGCCACGACGAGCACGACGGACGCGGTCATCTCCTACCGCACCGGGGTGTCGAACTCGTGCTTCGCGGTCGGGTCGCCCTCGGCCATCCGGGCCGCGAGCTCGGCGTCGCCGGTCGCCGCACCCGGCGCACCGATCAGGTCCGGTCGCAGCGTCTGGTCGATGAACGGTCCGGTGCCGGCGTCCGCGCCGCCACCGCCGGCGCCGTAGTCGCCGCCGGCCTCGGACTCGCCGTAGACGACGGACTCGAGCGCCGCGAGGCGGTCCTCGAGGGCAGACCCCTGCGCCGGGCTGCCACCGAACCCGCCACCCCCGAACCCGCCACCGCCGGCGCCTCCGCCGAGCGGGTCACCGCCACCACCGGGCCGGTTCCAGCCCGGCCACTCGACGACGTTCTTGTACTCACGCTGGTCCTTGATGTCCTTGAAGGCCTCCTTGACGTCCTTCACGGTGTCCTTGCGGAACTCCTTGACCTCCTTGAAGACCTCCTTGCGGATCTCCTTGCGCTGGTCCTTGAGGCTGTCCTTCTTCAGCTCCTTGCGCGCGTCCTTGAGGTCCTTGAGGACCGACTTGCAGGTCACGCGGACGTTCGCGGTCATGACCGCGCCCGACGGCGAGATGGAGGAGAGCGCGACGCACGTGTCGGCGCCCGCGTAGGACTTGGTGCCGGGCGTCGTCGTGCCGTCGATCGTGACGACGGTGGCCGAGCCGGGGAACGGGTCGCCCGCGTCGCCGCGGTTGTGGTCGAGCTCGAGGTCCCGCTTCCCGTCGGCCTGGATGAGCGCCACCTTGTAGTGGTTCTCGTCGGTGTTGCCGGGCTGGGTCTCGTCGATGTGCCAGAGCAGCGCGCCCGGGCCGGGCAGTGCGGCGTCGTAGCCGATCGGCTGACGGTTCTCGAGCAGGAAGTACTCGGAACCGCTTGCGCCGTCCTTCCACAGCCGGAACACGGTGTGCGACGACTCGACCGCCGGGATCGTCAGGGTGCCGTTGGTCGTGACCACCGTCGTCGTGACCCACCCCTGGTTGACCTTGCACCAGGCGCTCGGGTGCGCGGGCTGCGCGCCGCCGCCGTTCCACGAGCCGCCCGACATGAGGCACCAGTTGCCGATGCCCTCGGACGAGTAGTCCGTGTCGTACAGGTCGGGGAAGCCGAACAGCAGGTGGCCGAGCTCATGCGCGCTGACGCCGATCTTGGCGTCCTCGGGGATCGTCAGGTAGCCGTAGATCTTGGTGCTGTCGACGGCGAGCGCGCTCGCGAGGACCGACTTGTGCGACCAGATGTCGCCCTTCGAGCCCGTGACCTCGGCGCCCTGCCCGGCGTGGACCACGATGAACGCGTCCACGAACCCGTTGCCGTCGTTGTCGTACGGCGTGAAGTCCACGGCCGCGTTCGCGGCGTTGGCGGCGTCGAGCGCGAGCTGCGGGGAGCGGAACGCGGTGCCGTTCAGACCGATCCCGGAGCCGTTGTTCGCGTACCACGCGAGCGTGTGCGGCATCCGATACGGCCCGACGACCGTGCCTGCGAGCGTGACGAGGCCGTTCGTGACCTCGGAGTAGTACTCCTTGACGCTCCCGTGCGGGAGGGCGCCCGTCGAGAAGAACAGCTCGTCGAAGTGCGCGGTGGTGGCCGTCATCGTCTTGTCCGAGAAGTCCACGAGGACGACCGCCACGTTCACCGTTCCGCGCAGGGGCGCACGGTCGGCGGCCGTCGCCCGGATCGCCGCGAACGGGGTGCCCGCGGGGAACTCCTCCGGCGGCACGATGACGCCGTCGTTGAAGCCCAGCGGGTGCGGTTCGCGGGCGAGCCGCAGCGCCGGTGCGGCGTCGCGACTCTTGTTGACGGACGCAAGGTCCTTGCGCCACTTGTCTCGCAGCTCCGGGCTCGGCGGGACCGTGCACGTCTGGGTGCGCTGGTCCTGGGTCCCGAACGTCATGACGTCGTCCCTCATCGCACTGACCTCTCCGCATGGACCGCGCACCGGCGCGCGGTCGATACAGGTGAGGAGGGGACGAACCGGCGCAGATACGGCAGCGGGCCACGGATGCGGGACTTTTGTCCCCGCGCGTGGAATACCCCTGGGGGGTACCTTCGTTGGAGCGGGTGAGGCACGACGACCGCGCCCGACGGACCACGGAGGAGCCATGCACGGCTACACCGACAACAAGGACGACTACCTCAAGCGGCTGAGCCGCATCGAGGGCCAGGTCCGCGGCATCGCCCGCATGGTCGACGAGGACGTCTACTGCATCGACATCCTCACGCAGGTCTCCGCCGTCACGAAGGCGCTGCAGGCCGTGAGCATCGGCCTCGTCGAGGACCACCTCGGTCACTGCGTCGTCGACGCCGCCCGGACGTCCCCCGAGGCCGGCGCCGAGAAGGTCCGCGAGGCCGCCGACGCCATCGCCCGGCTCGTCCGCAGCTGACCCAGCACGCTCGCACGCACACCAGAACACCTCGAGAGGAACTCACCATGAGCCAGACCACGACCTTCTCCGTCGACGGCATGACGTGCGGCCACTGCGTCCAGCACGTCACGACCGAGCTCACCGCGATCCCCGGCGTCCGCGACGTGTCGATCGAGCTCGTCAACGGCGGCTCCTCGCCCGTCACCGTCGTCTCCGACGAGCCCTTGACCGACGCCGCCATCGCCGCCGCGATCGACGAGGCGGGCTACGCGCTCACCCCGAAGGGATCGCTGCTGTGACCGAGGGCGTCGTCCGCACCGAGGGCAACCTGCCCGTCGCCACCGTCGACCTCGCGATCGAGGGGATGACGTGCGCGTCGTGCGTCATGCACGTCGAGAAGCGTCTCAACCGGGTCCCGGGCGTCACGGCGACCGTCAACCTCGCGCTCGAGACGGCTCACGTCGAGCTGCTCGCGGACGACGCCGGCACCCCCGCGGACGACGACACCCTCGTCGCCGCGGTCCGCAAGGCCGGGTACGACGCGCGGGTCCTGTCCCGGCGGTCGCTCACGGCCGCCCCAACCACCACCGACGCGCCCGCGGACCCCCACACCGAGCACGCGGACCCGCACACCGCTCACGACGCGACACCGGGTGGGCACGACGCCATGCCCGGCATGCACGACGACATGCCCGGCATGCACGACGACATGGGCATGGACCCCATCGAGCACGCGCTCTCGGGCCACTCGATGCCCGCGGGCCACGAGATGGAGCCCGACGAGGACACCTCGGCCCCGACCGACCAGCGCGGCACTGACCTGCGCCGGCGGCTGCGGGGGGCGGCGGTCCTCACCGTGCCCGTCCTCGCCGTCTCGATGATCCCGGCCCTGCAGTTCCCGGGGTGGCAGTGGGTCGTCGCGGTGCTCGCGCTGCCCGTCTCGACGTGGGCTGCCTGGCCGTTCCACAAGGCGGCCGTGCGCGCCGGACGGCACGGAGCCTCGACGATGGACACGCTCGTGTCGATCGGCATCATCGCGGCGACCGCGTGGTCGCTGTGGGCGCTCGTGCTCGGCGGCGCGGGCGAGATCGGCCTGCGCATGACGCCGACCCTCTTCCCGGCCCGGGACGCCGGGATGGGCATGACCGTCCCCGAGCTGTACTTCGAGACGGCCGCGGTCGTCACCACGTTCCTGCTCGCGGGCCGGTACGCCGAGCACCGGTCGCGTCGTCGGGCCGGTGACGCGCTCCGTGCGCTCCTCGACCTCGGCGCCAAGGACGTCGCGCTGCTGGTCATCGGGCCCGACGGGCGCCGCACCGAGCAGCGCGTGCCGATCTCCCGGCTGCACGTCGGCGACGAGTTCGCGGTGCGACCCGGCGAGAAGGTCGCGACGGACGGCGTCGTGGTGTCCGGGACGAGCGCGGTCGACACCTCGCTGCTCACGGGCGAGCCGGTCCCCGTCGACGTCGGGCCGGGTGACGAGCTCACGGGCGCGACGATCAACTCCTCCGGTCACCTCGTGGTCCGCGCGACGCGCGTCGGCGAGGAGACCCGGCTCGCGCAGATCGGGCGGCTCGTCGCGGCCGCGCAGACCGGCAAGGCACCGGTGCAGCGACTCGCGGACCGCATCTCGGCGGTCTTCGTCCCCGTCGTGCTCGTGCTCGCGACCATCACGTTCGTCGTGTGGCTCGTCTCCGGCGGCGGCACGCAGGCGGCGTTCACCGCGGCGGTCGCGGTGCTGATCATCGCCTGCCCGTGCGCCCTGGGTCTCGCCACGCCGACCGCCCTGCTGGTCGGGACGGGTCGCGGCGCGCAGCTCGGCATCCTCATCAAGGGCCCGGAGATCCTCGAGCAGACCCGCCAGATCGATACCGTGGTGCTCGACAAGACCGGCACGGTGACCCAGGGCCGCATGTCGCTCGTCGACATCCTGGTCCCCGCCGGCGTCCGGTCCGCCGACGCCGCGCAGGCCGAGGTGCTCCGGTACGCCGGCGCGGTCGAGGCACTGTCCGAGCACCCCATCGCGCAGGCCGTCGCCGAGGTCGCGGCCGCAGCCGGACCGAGCGCGGGCGACGCGTCGTCCGTCGGTGAGGACGGCGTCGTCATCGGCTCCGACCAGGTGCTCGACTTCCGCAACGAGCCGGGCCGCGGCGTCGCCGGCGTGGTCCGCACCGCCCACTCGGGTCTCGGCATGGCGCGCCGGGTGCTCGTCGGACGACCGACCTGGCTCGCGGAGCAGCAGATCCGCACCGACGAGCTCGACGGTCCGTTCGCGGCAGCTGAGGCCGACGGCGCGACCGCGGTCATGGTCGCGTGGGACGGCTCGGCGCGCGGGGTGCTGGTCCTGCGCGACCCGGTCAAGGCCACGTCCGGCGAGGCCATCGCGCAGCTGCGCGCCCTCGGGCTGCGCCCCGTCCTGCTCACGGGCGACAACGTTGGCGCCGCGCGGGCCGCAGCCCGGGCCGTCGGCATCGACCCCGACGACGTGTTCGCCCAGGTGCTGCCCGCCGACAAGGTCGACGTCGTCCGCCGCCTGCAGGCCGACGGCGCGCGCGTCGCGATGGTCGGCGACGGCGTGAACGACGCCGCGGCCCTCGCGAGCGCCGACCTCGGGCTCGCGATGGGCACCGGGACCGACGTCGCGATCGAGGCGTCGGACGTGACGCTCGTGCGCGGTGACCTCCGCTCGGCCGCGCAGGCCATCCGGCTGTCGCGGACGACCCTGCGGGTCATCAAGCAGAACCTGTTCTGGGCGTTCGGCTACAACGTCGCGGCGATCCCGCTGGCGGCGCTCGGGCTGCTCAACCCGATGATCGCGGGCGCGGCCATGGCGTTCTCGTCGGTGCTCGTCGTGAGCAACTCGCTGCGGCTGCGCCGCTTCTCGTGACCGGGCGGCGCCGGTTGGGGTGACCGGGCGGCGCCGCCTAGGCTCTGCGCATGACCGGCACGCCGCAACCCGACCAGCACGCGATCGGGCGGCGGCTCACCGTCGAGATCTGGATCGTGCTCGGGCTCTCGCTCGGCCGGTCGGCGGTCTACGCGCTCGTCGACATCGCGGCCCGGCTCACCGCGGGCCCGCCGCTCGCGCAGCAGACCGCGACGCTCAACGCGAGCCAGTCGCCGCGCCCGTACCTCGACCTCACCTACCAGCTGCTGTCGATCGGGTTCGCGCTCGTGCCGGTCGCGCTGGCGCTGTTCCTGCTGTCGGGTCAGGGGCGCAGCGCGGTCCGGCGGATCGGGCTCGACGCGGTGCGACCGTGGCGGGACGTCGGGATCGGCGTCGGCCTCGCGGCCGTCATCGGGATCCCCGGGCTCGGGCTGTACGCGCTCGGGCGGCTCCTCGGGATCACGGTGCAGGTGCAGGCGTCGGCGCTCAACGCGGCCTGGTGGACCATCCCCGTGCTCGTCCTCGCCGCGCTGCAGAACGCGCTGGTCGAGGAGGTCGTCGCGGTCGCGTACCTGATGGAGCGGCTGCGCGACCTGCGCTGGCGCACGCCGCTCATCCTCGCCGCGAGCGCGCTGCTGCGGGGCTCGTACCACCTGTACCAGGGGCTCGGGCCGTTCATCGGCAACGCCGTGATGGGCCTGCTGTTCGCGGAGTACTACCGCCGACGGCGCCGGGTCCTCCCCCTCGTCGTCGCGCACATGCTCCTCGACGTGGTCGCGTTCGTCGGCTACGCGCTCGTCCCGGCCGCGTGGCGGTCCGCACTGGGCCTCTCCTGAGCCGTGCGGCTGCCTACACTCGCGGGTATGCCCGACTCGCCGACGCCCGAACGGCTCGGCCCAGACACCCCGCCGGGACCCTCCGCGGGGATGGTCGAGTCGGGCCGCATCCAGGTCGGTCGCGTGCGCGACGTCGAGATCCTCGACACCCCGGCCGTCCGCGTGCACCACCCCAGCGACCTCGTCGGGGTCGTGGTGTCGGCGATCGCCACGGTGCTCGTCCTGGTCCTCGCGACCTACGCGCAGAACACGACGACGGGCGTCGCCGAGGACGTCCAGGGGTTCGCGTCGATCCTCCGGCAGATCCTCAACGTGCCGGTCGCGGTGCTCGAGGGTGCCGTGACGATCCTCGTGCCCGTCGCGGTGCTCATGGAGCTCGCGTTCCGCCGCCTCGGTCGGCAGCTCGTCGAGTCGCTCGTCGCGGCCGTCGGGGCGATCCTGCTCTGCACGGCCGTCGGCTGGGCCGTCGCGACGTTCGGGTCCACCGAGCTCGTCGGCGGCCTGTCCGTCCGCCTGGCCGGCGAGTCGGTGCTGACCATCCCCGGGTTCATGGGGCTGATCTCCGGCCTGCTGACCGCCACCGGCCCGCGCGCCCGGCGTCGGACCGTCGTGTGGTCGTGGAACCTGCTGTGGGTCGCGGTCGGCGTCGTGGTCGTGACCGCCCAGGTCTCCCTCCCGGGCGTCGGCGTCGCCATCCTGCTGGGACGGGTCGCGGGCCTCGGGGTGCGGTACCTGTCCGGGGTCCAGTCCGAGCGTGCGTACGGCACCGGTCTCGTCGACGGCGTCCGACGTGCCGGGTTCGACCCGGTCCGGCTGGTCCGGGTGCCGGACGACCTGCTCGAGAGCGACTCACCGGACGACGCGCCGGCCACGACGGCGGCCGCGATGCAGCCCGCGACCCGCGCCCTGACCCGCTACTCCGACCACCGCGTCTACGAGCTCACGACCGTGGAGGGCGAGCAGCTCGACGTCGTCGTCCTCGACGGCGACCGTCAGGTGCTCGGCGTGCTGTCCCGGCTGTGGCGCTCGCTGCGCCTGCGGGGCATCGACCGTCGTTCGGTCGTGTCGCTGCGCCAGGCGACCGAACGTGCCGCGCTGCTGTCCTACGCCGCGCGCGCCGCCGGGGTGCGCACCCCCAAGCTCCTGAGCGTCGCTGAGGCCGAGGACTCGATGCTGCTCGTCCAGGAGGAGGTGCGGGGCGCCGTGCCGCTCTCGTCGGTCCCCCGCGCGCACATCACCGATGCGCTGCTGCGGGAGATCTGGGCGCAGCTACAGCTCGCGCATGACGCCGGCATCGCCCACCGCGCGCTGACCAGCGACGTCATCCTGGTCCAGGAGCTGCTCGGCCAGCCCGTCGTCTGGCTCGTCGGCTGGGACCAGGGCGACGTCGCGTCGTCCGAGCTGGCCCGGCGCATGGACGTGACCGCGCTCGTCGCGCTGCTGGCCCTGCGCGTCGGCGCGACCCGCGCGCTCGCGTCCGCGGGCGCCGTGCTGCCCGACGACGACATCGCCGCCGTCGGCCCGCTGCTGCAGACGATCGGGCTCCCCCGACGCACGCGCGACGAGATGCGCACCCACAAGGAGGTGCTGGCCGAGCTGCGGTCGGCGCTGGTCGAGCGGCTGCCCGAGGCCGACATCGAGCCCGAGCGCCTCGTGCGGTTCGGCGCCCGGACGCTGCTGACGATCCTCATCACGCTCGGCGCGCTGGTCGTCGTGCTCACGACGATCAACGTCCGCCAGATCACCGAGGCGCTCCAGCAGAGCGACTTGCGCTGGAGCGTGGTGTCGTTCGGCCTCGGGCTCGTGACCCTCGTCGGTGCGTCGCTCGCCCTCGTCGCGTTCGCGCCCGTGAAGATCCCGGTGTGGCGCGCGACCCTCACGCAGTCGGCCGCCACGTTCGTCGCCCTCGCCGCGCCGGCCGGGATCGGCCCCGCCGCGCTCAACCTGCGGCTGCTCACCCGACGCGGGGTGTCCGCGTCGCTCGCCGCGGCGACGGTCGCGCTCGTCCAGGTCTCCCAGTTCATCGTCACCGTCGCGCTGCTGATCGTGCTCTCGATCGCGTCGGGCACCAACGAGGCGACCAAGTTCACCGTCACCCCCACGATGCTCTTCGCGATCGGCCTGGTCGCCGCGCTCGTGGCTGCCGCGATGCTCGTCCCGCCGGTCCGCAAGTGGATCTCGCGCAAGACGCTGCCGATGCTCCGGCAGACGTGGCCGCGGCTCATCGAGGTCGTCGGGCAGCCGCGGCGGCTCCTGCTCGCCCTCGGCGGCAACGTCCTGATGACGATGGGCTACGTGCTCGCGTTCCAGGCGAGCCTGCTCGCGTTCGACCAGCACCTGTCGATCGTGCAGGTCGCGCTCATCTACCTCGCGGGCAACTCGATCGGCGCGATCGTCCCGATTCCCGGCGGAGTCGGCACGATCGAGGCAACGCTCATCGCGCTGCTGTCGAGCATCGGCGCGGTCAACCCCGGTATCGCGGCGTCGGTCACGATCCTGTTCCGCGTGCTGACCTACTGGCTGCGGATCCCGATCGGCTGGTTGTCCATGCGGTTCCTGCAGCGCCAGGGCGAGCTGTAGCGCGACGCTCGACCAGCAGCGCCGCACCGGCGAGCAGGATCGCGCCGACCTCGGACACCGCCGCGAGCAGCGCGGGCGCCCACGTCCACGTCTCGTGCACCCCGAACAGCCCGGACGGCAGCGTGGAGACCACGAACGCCCCGAGGGTCGCGATCCCGAAGCCCGCAGCGAGCAGCAACGGCTCCGGGCGCGCGAAGATGAGGACAGCGAGCCCGATCACGACGCCGGCGACGACGTTGACGAGGAAGGCGGGTCCGATGACCGACAACGACCGCATGCCCCCGACCCAGAGGTCGAGGTGCACGACGGCGGAGAGCAGCACGCACGCCGCGACGAGCCCGCGCAGCACCTGCGACCGCGTCCCTGTCCCGACTGCCACCTGTCGCGTCATCGCGCACCTCCCCCAGCCTCGTCGTCCGTACCCTCTCCACGCGCGGGCGGGTCGCCCGGTTCAGCCCCACCCGCCCGGATCGTGCTCAGCACCATGGTGAACCGCAGACCGCGTCCGCACGTGGTGACAGGTGTGGGTCGCACCCGGTTGGAAGCCGACACGCTGCGGGAGCTGCACGACGCGCACGCTGCGGCGCTGCTCGCGTTCGCGACCCGGCTGTGCGACGGAGATCGGGGGCGGGCTCAGGACGTGGTCCAGGAGACGCTGCTGCGCGCGTGGCAGCACCCGGAAGCGCTCGACCCGGACCGGGGTCCCGCCCGGGCGTGGCTTTTCACGGTCGCGCGCAACCTCGCGATCGACTCGCGGCGGGCGAGGGCGTCACGACCCCTCGAGGTCGGTGACGCGCCACTCGCCCTCGTGCCGACGTCCGGCGACGACATCGACCGGGCGCTCGACTCGTGGCTCGTCGCCGACGCGCTCGGCGCCCTGACCGCCGCGCACCGCGAGGTGCTCCTCGAGACGTTCTACCGGGGACGGTCGGTCGCCGAGGCCGCCGCCGTCCTCGGCGTGCCGCCCGGCACGGTGAAGTCGCGTGCCTACTACGCGCTGCGCGCCTTGCGCGTCGCCCTGGCAGAACGGGGGGTCGAGCCGTGAACGCCTTCGACGGCCGCGACGCGGCAGGCACGACGCACGTCCGGCTCGAGCTGGGCGCCCTGGTGCTGGGCGCCCTGGACGCCGACGAGCGCGCGCGCGTCGAGGCCCACCTGGCCGGCTGCGACGAGTGCTGCGCCGAGCTCGCCGAGCTCGCTCCGCTCCCAGGGCTGCTGCATCGCGTGTCCGAGGCCGACGTGCTCCGCGCGTTCGACGGGTCGACCGGTGCCGCCGAGCCCGACGTCGACCTCGTCCCCGCGGTGATCGCGCTCGCCGACCGGGAGGCGCGGGTGCACCGGGCGACCCGGCGTCGGCGGTGGGCGGTCGTCGGTGCCGCCGCGACCGTGCTCGGCGGGGTGGCGATCGCCACCGGTGCTCTGCAGTCCGACACGCCCGTGCCCAGCGCCGAGCCCACCCCCGTCGTCGTCCAGGCGACGGACCTGGCCACCGGCGTGCGCGCCCAGGTGACCTTGACGTCGTCGCCCGTCGGCACGGACCTCGCCCTGCGGCTCACGGGAGTCCCGGCCGGCGAGGAGTGCCGCCTCGTGGCGACCTCGGGCGACCAGCGCGACGTGACCGCGTCCTGGGATGCGACCTACACCGGCGAGGCGACGTTCACCGGCAGCACGCACTTCGCGGTCGACGAGATCGACATGCTGGTCATCGAGACCCCCGCGGGGCGCACGCTGCTGACGATGCCGGTCGACTGACCGGCGTGGTCGGCAGCGGTCAGGCGGCGAACGGCAACGGTCAGGCGGCGAAGATCGAGTCGCCCTCGACCCGCACGGCGACGGCGGGCAACGGCTTGGGGGCAGGTCCGGACACGTTCGACCCGTCGGCGGCCCTGTAGATCGAGCCGTGGCACGGGCACACGAGCTCGGACCCGTCGGGCGCGACGGTGCACCCCGCATGCGTGCAGACCGCGGACATGCCCACGACCGTGCCCGCCACGGGCTGCGACAGGATGATCGGCGTGCCGTCGGCCCCTTGCACGCCGAGAGCGCCGCCGACCGGGACGTCGGCGAGCTTCGCGAGCGCCACAGCGCCGCCCGCGGCCGTGCTTCCCCCCGAGGTCGCCGCGGCACCCGTCGACCCCGCGCCCGCGGTGGACGATCCGCTCGTGCTCGGTGCGCACGCGGCGAGCAGTGTCGCGGCCGCACCCAGCGTCACGGCCCCGGCTCCGCGCAGCACCGTTCTGCGCGAGTACGCGGCGCACGCCCCCGAACAGCCGTCGTGCGCCGCGACGCCCGCGTCGTTCCCGGGCGTCGCGTCACGGTCGGCGTCGTCGGGCGCGGAGTGGTCGAGAGGTGCGGGGGCGGACGCGGTCATCGGGGAAAGCTCGAACATGGGTGAGCTCCTATTGGCGGGGTCGTCGTCGCACCCTCACCACGCAGCCGGCGCCGCGACGGTTCAGGGTGAAGCCTGTGAGTCCGCCGGCCCCAGCGCATCCCCGGGCCGTGACAGCACTCGAGGCAGGACGCGTGTGCGTCCTGCCTCGAGATCTGATCGTGGTGTGCGCTCAGGCTGCGCCGGCGTACTCCCGCTGGGCGGGGACGTAACCGACCCTGGCGTCCCGGTTGGCGGCGACCTGGGCCCACGACTTCACCCGTGCGACGGGGATGCGGGGCTTGGGGTGACCGGACTCGGCCTGCGGCGACTCGTAGGAGCCGGCTGTTCCGCGTTGGTCCATCTCGACACTTCCTTCGTTCGGCAGCCCGGCTGACCGTCGAGGGTCCCGTGGCTTTGCGTCGCCTCCTTGCGGAGGGTTTGCTCTTTCGCTGACGTGGATGACATTAGACGACGATGAGAGTCGGGTGTAAGGCCTCGGTCCCGTACAGATCGGACATTCGCGAATTTCACCCGCTCGGGCTGCTCGCGAGGCGATGTCGATGCAGGTGAGGGGCCTGGCCCACATCCCCTGGTCGTGACGGGGTGACGACACTCCGGCGAAGGTGTGAGATATCTCACATCTGCCAGGGGTGATTCTGTGCCGATGCGGGACATTTCCTCATGACGGCGCTGTACGCACGCACCTGTGTGCCGCCTGGGCGCTGCATGCCCAGGCATGACATGGCCGTCACGCGGAGCGGGGTGCGGACGGCTCGCAGGGGGAGTCGTCCGCGCCACGCGCCCCTCGTCGGGCCGCAGCGCGCTCAGGACGCGGCAGCCAGCAGGAACCGCTTGAGCAGCGGACCCGACGTGGTCGAGCCGAAGTCGCCCTCGTCGACGAACACCGCGACCGCGAGGTCGCCCTGGATCGCCAGCATCCACACGTGGTTCTTCAGGTCACCGTCCGCCCCGAACTGCGCGGTACCGCTCTTCGCGAGCACGGGGGCGCCCGGCACGTCGAGGAGCAGCGCACCGGAACCCTCGGTGACGACCGCGCGCATCATGTCGCGCAGGGCGCTGGCCTCGGCCGCGGTCAGCGGCGCACCGGGCACCGACGTCGCCTCCGGTGCCGCCGCGGTCGCGTCGCCGGTCGCGGCAGCCGTCGACCCATCGCTCGCAACGTTCGTCGCCGCATCGCTCGCGGCCGCCACCCCGGCCGCCGTGCCGCTCGCCGCCGGGACGACGAGCCGAGGCGTCACGAGGGAGCCCTGGGCGATCGACGCCGCGACCCGCGCCATCGCGAGCGGCGAGGCCTCGACCCTGCCTTGCCCGATCATCGACGCGGCATGGTCGGTGCCCTCGGCGCTCGCCGGGACCGAGCCCAGGTACGCCGGGAACCCGGTGGTGCCGCCGACGCCGAGACCGAGCGACGCCGCGGCGTCCGCGAGCGCGGCCTGGGGTGCCGTGTCCCGGGCCCCGATGAACGCGGTGTTGCAGGAGTTGGCGAGCGCCGAGAGGAGCGTGATGTCTCCCAGCCGGTTCGTCGGGTAGCCGGGGTAGTTGGAGAACTCCCGGCCGTCGACCGTGACGGTCTCGGGACAGGTCACGGACGTGTCCGGCGTCATCCCCGACCGCAGCAGCGCCAGGGCGCTCGCGAGCTTGAACGTCGACCCCGGGGCGTACTTGCCCATCGTCGCGGTCGACAGGCCGTCGCCGCCGGGTCCGCTCGCCGCGACGAGCACGTCGCCGGTCGACGGCTTGATCGCGACGATCGCGCTCGCGGGGACGACGTCCGCGAGGATCTGCTCGGCGGCGTCCTGGAGCGTCGTGTCGAGCGTCAGGACGAGCGGGGTGCCGGGCGTCGGGTCGGAGTGGAACAGCTCCCGCGCGGCGCCGCTGATCGTCGAGGTCGCGGCGATCGTCAGGCCGGGCAGTCCCCGCAGCTGGGCGTCGAACTCCCGCTGCAGACCGCTGAGCCCCGTCAGGTCGCCGGCCTTGATGGCGCCGTTCGACGCGTCGACGATCTCGGCCGTCGCCTCCCCGACCGTCCCGAGGATCGGCCGTGCGAACCGTCGGGAGGGCGCCAGCGGGAGCGAGTCCTTCACGAGGTTCACGCCCGCGAGCTTCCCGATCGCGGTCAGGTCGTAGGACGCGTCGGTCGACCGCACGACGAGAGCCTCGACGAACGCCTTCTCCCCCGCGGCAGCGACGCGTGCCGCGTAGGCGTCGGCGTCCATGCCGAGCGCCGTGGCGAGGCCCCGCGCCGCGGCGTCCTGAGCGGACGCGTCGACGTGCGTCTTGTCGACGCCGACCCGCACGACGTCCCGGTCGGTCACGATCGGCTCGCCGCTCTCGGAGACCACGCCCGCACGCTCGGCGGCGATCCGCTCGGCGCCCAGCACCTCACCGGCGACGAGATCGGGGGCGAGCACGAAGGGGCTCCAGGCCGCCTGCCAAGTGTCCTCGACGCGGGCGAGCGTGGCGGTCGTCGTGTAGGTCCAGTCGGTGTCGCTCGCGTCGACGTCCCACGTGAACGTCAGCGTGGCGGTCGCCGCGTCGGGCGCGTCCTTCGTGGTAGCGACGTCCGTCACCTCGACGCGCGGATCCCAGGGCTTGAGGCCCTCGTACGCCGTCGTGCGCTCGGTGGCCGCCTCCGTGGCCGTGGCGCCGCTCAACGCGACCGTCGTGAAGTCGCCCGTGGCGATCGCGGTCGCGAGCGCCTTCGCGGTGCCCTCGGGTCCCGGCTTGGACGCCGTGCAGGCCGCGAGGCCCGCGACCGCGACTGCCGCCACGAGTGCGACCCTGGTCGCGCGACGCCACCCCGGCCCCGCCGTGCCGCGCGCGCACGCGCTGCCCGCGATCCTGCTGCCTGCCACCCTGCCGCTGACCACCGTGCTGCTTGCCACCGTGCTGCTGACCACCGTGCTGCCCCTTGCCGACCGCCCGGACGCCTCGCGAGTGCGTGCGCCGGCCCGCGCGGAGGCGGGCGACGACCATCCTGCCCGACGACGCGCGCCGGCATGAGGGGATTAGCGGATCGGTTCGATCCCTGCGCGATCAGCGTCCGTCGAGGTCAGTGCCCTGCGTCCGGTCTCGGGGTCGGCTCCGACGTCGGAGACGCGGTCACGGTCGTCAGCAGGAACACCGAGTCCTCGAGCGCGAGCACCGCGTGGCGCTCGTGCGTCAGGAGGTGGAGCGCGCCCGTCCCGAGCTCGTCGTCGCCGCTCGGGGACGTCACCCGGACCCGACCGTGCAGCACCTGCAGGGTCGCGGCGTGCGGGGCGTTGTGCTCACCGAGCTCGGTGCCGGCCGCGAGGCCGACGACGGTCTGGCGCAGGTCGCCGTCGTGCACGATCCGGCCCGCGCTGCGACCGTTCGGCGCGGTCTTGGCCTCTTGCAGGTGGGACCACGTGAGACTGAGCAGGTCGGGCATGGCACGCTCCCTCGGCTAGACGACGATGTCCACGGCTGACGCTTCTCAGCCCGCGCTGCTCACACTCTGCCAGGGCTCCTCGCCGTTCGCCCGGGCCGCCGTCGGCCCTGCCGCCGACTCCTCCCCGACCAGCACATGGCTCTCGAGCCAGCTGAAGACCACCTCGAAGTACTCCTCGCGCGCCGGCCGCGCCGACAGGGCCAGGTCGTGGATCCCGTCGGGGATGGGCACGTAGGTGACGTCCGGGCCGAGCAGGTGCGCCCGCATCGCGATCTGGCGGACGTCGAGGACGGTGTCGGACCGGCGCAGGTCGGGGTTGTCCTCGGTGTTGGGACCGCTGCGCTGGGCCGAGCACACCAGCACGGGCACCGCGATCGCGAGCCCCCGCGACAACCGGGCGTGGCCGTGCCGCGCGGCCCGCACCCAGCCCGCGCGTCCGGGGAACCCCTCGGGCGGCTTGAGGGTGAGGTCGTAGTCCCACTCGCCGCCGTGCGCGACGTGCAGGCTGCGCGAGTACGCCGACGGCCCGTGGGAGACGACGCGCATCGGGTCGATCGAGCCGAGCGCCTCGAGGACCTGCGTCTCGACGATGCGGCGGAACCAGGGCGCCTTGAGATCGAACCACGGGCTGTTGAGCACGACGGCGTCGACCACTCCCGTCCCCCGCATGCTGTGCGCCCACAGGCTCGCGGTCAGCCCGCCGGTCGAGTGCGCGTGCACCACGAGCGCGTCGTGACCGAGCTCGTCGCGCACGATCCGGGCGGCCGTCGTGATCTCCTCGGCGTACTGACGGAGGTCGGTCACGTAGTGCGGCGTCTGCCACGGGCGGATCGAACGGCCGCACTTGCGCAGGTCGAGCGCGTAGAAGTCGAACCCGCGGAACTCCCACTCCTCGGCCAGGTGGGTCTGGAAGAAGTAGTCGTTGAAGCCGTGCAGGTACAGGACGGCGCGGCGGTGACCCGGCCCACGAGTGGTCGTGGGCTCGCGCCGCACGAGGGTCGCGACGACCGGGCCTTCGGCGTCGTCGGGCAGCGGGAGAGTGCGCGCCTGCCAACCCGGACCCAGGAGGTCGGAGCGCCACTCGTCCATACGCTCATCGTGCACCGGAACGGGTGCGGCCGCCGGGCCGCGAGGGGCTCAGTCGTGGCGCGCGTGCTCGTGCTCGGCGTGCGACGCCGGTTCCAGCTGGAACGTCGAGTGCTCGATCGACACCGGGAAGTGCTCCGCGACGCAGGCCTGCAGGTCGTCGAGCAGCCGGGCGGCGTGACCGTCCAGGAAGCACGCGTCGTCGATGACGACGTGCGCGGTGAGGACCGGCAGGTCGGAGGCGATCCGGCTGGCGTGGAGGTCGTGGACCTCGACGACGTGCGGGACGTCGAGCAGGTGCGCGCGGACGTCGTCGAGGTCGAGACCCCGCGGCGTCGACTCCAGGAGGACGTCGATCGTCTCGCGCAGCAGGGCCAGCGTGCGGGGCAGGATGAGGACACCGATGAGCAGGCCGGCGACGGCGTCGGCGCGCGTCCAGCCCGTGAGCTCGATGACGACGGCCGCCACGATGACCGCGACGGAGCCGAGCGCGTCGTTGACTACCTCGAGGAACGCGGCGCGCCGGTTGAGCGTCCCCGACCGGCCCGGCGCCAGCACGATGATCGCCGCGACGTTGCCGAGCAGCCCGACGATCCCGAACACCAGGAGCTGGGGGCCGACCACGTCGGTCGGCGTGATCAGCCGCCGGACGCCCTCGACCAGCACGTACACGCCGACGACCAGCAGAACCGCCGCCTGGGCGGTCGCGGCGAGGACCTCCGCGCGGCGCAGCCCCCACGTGCGGTGGGCCGTCGTCGGGCGCGCGACGAGCGAGGCCGCGACCAGCGCGACGAGCAGGCCGCCGACGTCGGTGAGCACGTGCGCCGAGTCGACGAGCAGCGCGAGGCTGCCTGTCAGCAGCGCGCCGACGACCTGCACGACGAGGATGCCGGCCGTGATCCCGAACGCGACCGCGAGGCGCGAGCGGTCCTGGCCGGACCCGTGGTCGTGCGCGTGACCGGTGGACATGACACGACCCTATGGCGGTCGTGGCCGACGAGCGCGACGCTGGTGTCCTCGCCGGGCACCCCCGTTCGTCGTGCTTGTGCACCGTCCGATCGGCGCACCCCGACACACCCCGTGGAGGACACCATGAAGTACCTGCAGCTCATCCGGGTCGCCCCCGGAGTCCAGCCCGAGCCCGCCGACACCGACCCCCAGCCCTGGGTCGACGACACGACCGCACACGGCACCCGGGTCACGGGCGACCGGCTGCGACCCGCGCAGGACGCCACGACCGTGCGCAGCCGTGGCCACGAGACGATCGTCACCGACGGACCGTTCGCCGAGGCACGCGAGCAGATCGGTGGGTTCGACATCCTCGAGGCGCCGGACATGGACGCGGCGGTCGCGGTCGCGGCGGCCCATCCGGTCGCACGGTTCGGCTCGATCGAGCTCCGTGAGACGTGGCCGTTCGACTTTGGCGACCTCGACGCGTCAGCCCCCGGCGACGTCCTCGCCGACGAGCCGCCGGCCGGCTGGCACCGCTACCTGATGATCTTCGGGGCGGACGCCGAGACCGAGCGCATCCTCGCCGGCGCCGCGAGCGAGGGCGACGACGGCTCCGGGCCCGACGGCGGCGCGATGGACTGGCAAGGAGCCCTGGCGGCGTGGATCGAGGACGGCGCCCGCCGCGGCACCGACCTCGACGGCGCGCGGCTGCGCCCGCCCGAGGAGACGAAGACCGTCCGGGTGCGCGAGGGCAAGCTGCTCGTCGTCGACGGGCCGTTCGCGGAGGCGCGCGAGCACGTCGCCGGCTACAACATCATCCAGGCGCCGAGCCTCGACGAGGCGATCGAGATCGCCGCGGCGCACCCCGGCAGCCACATCGGTCCGATCGAGCTCAGGCCGCTGTGGCCGATGTGACCGTCGACGCGGCCCTGACCCTCGCGTTCAGCGAGGAGTGGGGCCGCGTCGTCGCGACGCTCATCCGGGTCACGGGCGACTGGGCGCTGGCCGAGGAGTGCGCGCAGGACGCCTTCGAGGCGGCGGCCGTGCACTGGCCGGTGGACGGTGTGCCGCGCAGCCCGGGCGCCTGGCTGACGACGACGGCCCGCAACCGCGCGCTCGACCGGCTGCGCCGCTCCACCACCGAGGCGCGCAAGCTGCGGGAGGTCGCGATGCTGCCGCTCGACGAGCCGGGTCCGACCGAGGACGACGAGATCCCCGACGACCGGCTCCGGCTGATCTTCACGTGCTGCCACCCGGCCCTCGCCATGGACGCGCGCGTGGCGCTCGCGCTGCGGACGCTCTGCGGGCTGAGCGTCGAGGAGATCGGGCGCGCGTTCGGGGTCACCGAGCCTGCGATGCAGAAGCGGCTCGTCCGGGCCCGCGGCAAGATCCGCCACGCGGGCATCCCCTACCGCGTGCCGCCGGCTCACCTGCTACCTGAGCGGCTCACGGGCGTCCTCGCGGTGCTGTACCTGATGTTCACGGAGGGCTACGCCGCGACGTCGGGACAGGCTCTGCTGCGCGAGCCGGTGTCGGGCGAGGCGATCCGGCTCACGCGCGTGCTCATGACCCTCATGCCCGACGAGCCCGAAGCGCTCGGCCTGCTCGCGCTCGAGCTGCTGCACGACTCGCGCCGGACGGCCCGCGTCGACGAGGCCGGCGACCTCGTGCCGCTCGAGGAGCAGGACCGCAGCCGGTGGGACGCCGACCGGATCGCGGAGGGGCTGTGGGTGCTCGGGACGGCCGCGCGCCGGGACGTCGTCGGGCCGTACCAGCTGCAGGCCGCGATCGCCGCGTGCCACGCGACAGCCGCGGCGTCGTCGGACACCGACTGGCACCACATCGCCCGGCTCTACGGCGGGCTGGCCCGAATCGCGCCCTCGCCGTACGTCGAGCTGGGCAGAGCGATCGCGGTCGCGATGGCCGACGGGCCGGACGCCGGGCTCGTCCTCCTCGACGCGCTGGCTGCCACCGCCGAGCTCGACGGCTACCACCTGCTGCCCGCAGCCCGGGCCGACCTGCACCGGCGGGCGGGCCGGCCGGTCGACGCTGCGGCCGCCTACCGCGACGCCCTCGGGCTCGTCCGGAACGACGCCGAGCGGCGCTATCTGACCCGGCGCCTCACCGAGGTCACGTCCGGTCTTCACCCCTGACGCGCAGCGCGGCCGGAGCGCCCGCGGGCACGGCCGGGCTGGTCGGCGGTACCGGGTCGAGACGCCGGTATGGCTCGGACTGCGCCGGGCGCGGGTCCGGCTCGCCGCGGTTCGGCCACAGCGAGACGGCCCGCTCGGCCTGCGCCGTGATGGTCAGCGACGGGTTCACGCCGAGGTTCGCGGTCACCGCGGCGCCGTCGAGCACGTGCAGCGTCGGGTAGCCGTGGACGCGCTGGTACGGGTCGAGGACGCCGTCCGCCGCGGTCGCGCCGATCGCGCAGCCACCCAGGAAGTGCGCCGTCATCGGCATGTTCACGAGGTCGCCCAGCTGACCGCCCGCGACCCCGCCGAGCTCGTCGGCCATGAGGGTCGCGGCCCGGTGGCCCGACGGGATCCACGTCGGGTTCGGCTCGCCGCTGCCCTGCCGGCTCGTCATCCGGCGCAGGCGGGCGGGCACCGGGATCCCGAGGCGACGCGGGGCGAGCGACGTGGTCAGGGAGTTGTCGAGCGCCTGCATGACGAGCGCGATCGTCGTGCGCTCGCTCCACCGGTACGGCGCGAATGCCCGCAGGGTCGCGACCGGCCGGCGCCGCAGGTCACGCGCGTACGAGCCGAGCACCGACGACCAGCGCCGCCAGGTCGGGGCGCCCTCCGTGAGCGCGATCTGGAGCAGCGCCATCGCGTTCGAGCCCTTGCCGTAGCGGACCGGCTCGACGTGGGTCGTGTCGTCGGTGAAGAACGACGACGTGATCGCGACCCCCCGCGAGAGGTCGCGCGCCGGGTCGACGCGCGGGGCGCTCGCGCCGAGCAGCGCCTCGGAGTTGGTGCGGGTCAGCTCGCCGAGCCGCGGCGAGAGGCCGGGCAGGCTGCCGGTCGCCTTCATCCGGTGCAGCAGCGACTGCGTGCCGTAGGTGCCGGCCGCAAGGACCACCTGGTCGGCGTGCCACGTCGTGCGACCGCGGACGACGCCGGGCACCGCGGGTCCGGTGCGCCGCGACGTGATGGTCCACCCGCCGTCGGGCCCGGGCGTGAGGTCGGTGACGGTGGTCATCGGCTCGACGTGCACGCCGACCCGCTCGGCGAGGTGCAGGTAGTTCTTCGTCAGGGTGTTCTTCGCGCCGACCCGGCAGCCCGTCATGCACTCCCCGCACTCCGTGCAGCCCGTGCGCGTCGGCCCGGCTCCCCCGAAGAACGGGTCCGAGACGTCCCGGCCGGGCTCGCCGAACAGGACCCCGACGTCGGTCGGGTGGAACGTGTGCTCGCGGCCCATGCGCGTCGCGACCTGCAGCAGCAGCCGGTCGGCGGGGGTCGTGGACGGGTTGCGGGTGACGCCGAGCATGCGTGCCGCCTGGTCGT